>JAHJGX010000058.1 GCA_018824205.1 bacterium | reverse complement strand
CACGGCATTGTAATGACTGCGGAAACCGCTGTCCCGCACGGTGTCGCCCACCAGGTGAGAGGTATTGGAAACTACCACTTCAAAGGTTTTAAATTTATCAGAATCAATATCCCGGATATTGAATTGCTGGTCCTTTACCGAATGCAGGCCCGGGGTTTTCTGGAGTTCAAAAATAGTATCTGTCAAACCGGTAAAAAAGAGCCGATCGCCCTGCTGAATTTTCTCCCTGGGCGATACCGGTGCAATAGTATGGTCGTCACGGCTGATCTGAAAGAGAAACAATCCCGGCAGATGCCTCAGATTGGCCTGTTCGATAGTTTGATTCAAATGCGGGTATTCCTCGCCGACTTTCAGTTCCACCACGAATTCCCGGGTGCTTTCACCCAGTTCGGTGATGACATCTTTTCGATCCGGCAGTAAGTATCTTCCCACCAGCGTAATAAACAGAATGCTCAACAGCGCCACCGGCACACCAATCCGGGTAATTTCAAAAAAGGAGAAACCCTCATAGCCCGCTTCCAGCAGCAAGCCGTGGACCACCAGGTTGGTGCTTGTCCCAATCAGGGTACAGGTACCACCCAAAATCGCCGCATAGGACAGGGGAATCAGGAATTTCTAGGCGCTCAGATTGTTGCGCTTGGTCCAGCTCTTGACAATGGGGATCAGGGTCGCTACAATCGGCGTATTATTCAAAAAGGCCGACAGCCCCGCCACGGGCAGCATGAGTCGCAAATACCTTCCGGTATCGGATTTATGCTGATTGCCCAGCATGCCCAGGACAAATCTCTCAAAGGTCCCGGAACTCTGCAGCGCGGCGCTCACCACAAAGAGAAAACCCACCGTCAGCATACCCTTGTTGGAAAACCCGGCAAAGGCTTCATTTACGGTGATCACCTTCCCCGCCAGCAGGAGCAGTAATGCCGTAAAGACAATCCCCGCCGGATGGAACCACTCTTTCGCCAAAACGAGAATCATGATCAAAATAACTATTGCTGTATAATATAGACTAAACATTTTTTATTTATAAGTGCTGAGCCATCAGTAATGAGTGATCAGTGATCAATGGTTTTTAGTTTTTTGATGAGTCCTAATAACATTTTACGAATTTCTTCAATAGTTGGGAGTATTTCATCAGGTGCTAAATAATGTAATTCCGAGGCTATAAATACCTGAGTTTCCAATTCTGATAATGAACCAAGTGCAATATAGAGAAACTGTATAAACTCCTTTTTACTGCTGCGGGCCGCTCCTTCGGCGATATTGGAAGGGACTGAAATAGCTGATCTTCTTATCTGGGAAGTAAGGCCATATTGTTCATCTTTCGGAAATTTACTGGTGATTTTATATAGAAGAATAACCAAACCAAAACTTCTTTTCCATACAGTTAAATCTTTATGATTTCTAAGACTCATGACTGATTACTGACCACTGAATTACTAATCACTGTATTACTCATTACTCATTACTGAATTATTCCCTTTTCCAGCAGATAATCCGTTATCTTCAGTGTCGATTCCTCAACGCTGAGTCTATCGGTCTCGATGACCAGCTCCGGATTCAGGGGTTCTTCGTAGGGGGCGGATATGCCGGTGAATTCGGGAATGATGCCCGCCCGGGCTTTCTTATAAAGACCTTTCGGATCGCGCTCTTCACAGACCGCCAGCGAGGCTTTCACAAATATCTCAATAAATTCAGATTCAGGCAGTAAGGCGCGGTTAATATCACGATCTTTGCGATAGGGTGAAATGAACGACGTAATCGCAATGGCGCCGGATTCGGCAAATAGTTTCGCCACCTGGCCGATGCGGCGGATATTTTCCTCCCGGTCCGCCGGGGAAAAACCCAGATCGCCGTTCAGGCCGTGCCGGATATTGTCACCATCCAGGATGTAGACATTGCAACCGCGCTCAAAAAGTTGCTTCTGGAGTTCCGTGGCCACTGTGGATTTGCCACAGGCCGACAATCCCGTCATCCAGATCACAACACCCTTATGACCGTTGCGTTTTTCTCTATCTTGTTTTGTAATTTCCATATCGTGCCAGACGACATTTGTACTTTTCGTTTTCATTCTTGATTATTCCCGTTTATTAATAGTGTATTAATTTTTTACCAAATTTGTTGCATATTGCCGATTGTTCATTGTTCATTGCTCCTTGTTTGAAAAAATGTACAATGTATAATGAAAAATGAATAATGAGATTATTTGTTTTCGTTTTCTTTAGCTGTAATCAAAATCTTGGTCAATATCTTGATAATTGTTACACATTCTTCAAGGATATCTTTATTTGATAGAAATTTTGATTTTAATAATAGTCTTATCCAATATCTACTTTCTTTTGCTTCTTTTAATGATATTGACATTTTTGCTATAAAGTCACGATGACTTTGAGCAGAACCAGCTTCTTCACAATTTGCCCCAATGCTAGTAGCAGAACGAAGCAGCTGTTTCGACATAACAAATTCCCTCTTATCTTCAGTGAGAAATCTGTGTACTTTTATGATATTTAGAGAAAATTCAAATGTTTTTTCTAATATTAAATTCTGCCTAGGATTAACATTATCCATTATTCATTCTTCATTATACATTAAAACTGCAATATCATAGAAACTTAAATTATCAGCAATCAGCAATGACCTATGAGCTAATTTTATTCTGATAGAAGTCCAGCAGTATATCAGAGACCGGTTTGCGCATGATGCGCTCGTCAATGGCTGCGCCGTCCTGAAATTTCTGGCGCAGGGCCTTGCCGGAGATACCCACGGAATGATAGCCCTTGGGGGCGTACTCTTCGATCAGGCCCACCCGGTTGAGTTCTTCAAAAAAAGCTGCGAAACCGACTTTGGCCGGTTCGATCTGCAGATCCCCGTGCAGCTGGTGAAATTTTTCATGGGCATCAAAATCGCCCCAGATCGCGCTGCCGTCATCAAAGGGGGCGTCGGCATGCTTGCGGCCGATCACGATATCCGTGAAGCCGTAGTTCTGGCGATAAATGGCATGCATGATCGCCTCTTTGGGACCGGCATAGAACATTTTCATATCCAGGCCAATGAGCAGCAGGTTGTCCTCAAAATCCAGTCCGGCTTTTTTCCAGATCGTCTCATTAAAGTCCCCCTGACCAAACATCCGGGATTTCAAAAGCGCTTCATAGGTCCGCATGCGCACATCGGCGGGCACGTCGTCGCTTTTCGTCGCACCCACTAAGGGATTCAGGACCGCCCCGGTAAAATGACCGGCGGCAGTCAGTTGTTCAGCGGCATATACCAGGGCATATTCATGGGCCCGGTGCAGGGCGTTACGGGTCTGAAAGGCCACAATCCGGTCATAAGCCCGTTTTTCAAAAAGCGCCCGGGTTTGCGTCGGTTTCAGCATATACTGGCCAAAATCGGGATCCGCCGGTTGTTCAAAGGCCCAGATCTTGCCACCCACCAGGTAGTCCCTCGGATCTTCATTGAAAATCCGGGCGCCGGGATGATCCGTGCGTTCCGTTCCGTAGACACCGCTATTGTATTTCACCTTATCAAAAGGATAAACGTCACTGATTTCCAGAGTACCGATCAGTTCACCCTGTTCATTCTGCACCGCCACGGTTTCGCCGGTCTTCAGTTGATCGGTCTCCGCTTTGGCAATGGGAAAGGCAATCGGTATGGTCCAGGCATATTTCTGACCGTTCCGCTCAATCACTTCTTCTTCCAGAACCCGCTTGAATTCCACCGAATCCATGGGACCTTCCAGGGGCGACAGGGCGCCATCGGCGATGCGGTAAAATATGGACAGATCGGCGTCGCTGATCCGGTATATCTTCAGGTCTTTAATTTCATTCAATACCGTCTGTTTTTCAATCTCCGGCAGGGTCCGGTTCATCAGTCCGCGTCCTCCGTGGGGAGCGGGCAAACGCTTGGTCATTTAATACTCCTTAAGTTCATATAATTTTAGGTTTTTTCTTGTCGCTTGAATCGCTTCTATGATATCTTCAATCCTCAGCGGTACATTCTCTCCAAACTGCCCCAGTTTGACCTTGGGCTTGATTTCGCCGTGAAAGTCGCTGCCGGCGGTGATCAGCATATCCAATTCTTTGGTAATCCTATAGAGCTGTTGATTTTCCGCTTCACTCTGATAACTGTTAAAGGCCTCAATACCCTCAACCCCGGCGGCTTTGAGTTCCTTAAATTTAGTCAGGTAATCGGCCATCGTTTCCAGGCGCAGTTGTACGGGATGGGCCAGAACCGCCACGCCTCCTGCGGCCTTAATCATGGCCACCGCCTGGGCCAATGGCAGTCGCTGTTTATCCATGTAAGCCGGAGCGCCTTTCGCCAGGTATTTGTTAAAGGCCTCCTGCGTGTCATTGGCATATCCTTTTTGAACCAACACTTTGGCAAAATGGGGACGGCCCAGCTGATCGGGACCGGCCGCAGCCTTGACCTCATCCAGGGTGATATTCAATCCCAACACCTTCAGTTTTTCGATAATCCGCGGGTTGCGGTTCCGGCGGGCGACCTGGACAAAATTCAAACCCGCCTGCAGCTCGGGATTGTCAATATCCAGATAATAGCCGCAAATATGCATGGCCCCCGGTGCAAAATCGATGCTGATCTCCACCCCCGGGATAACTGTAACGCCAAACTTCTTTCCGGCAACAACCGCCTCAACGACACCGCTGACGGTATCATGATCGGTCAAGGCCAGAGTAGTGACGCCACTCTCGGCAGCCAGTTTAACCAGATCACCCGGTGAATAGGATCCATCGGATGCATTGCTGTGAGTGTGGAGGTCAAAGTTTTGGGGCACCTGCTTATCCACTATTCCTGTTCATTTCCAGTATCAGTTTACCGCTATCCGTCAGTCTGTATTTCTGGTTTTTACTCTTAGGTTTGCCCGGAATTGTCATCTCTATCAACCCGGAATTCAGAGCAGGTATCAAATAATATTTTCTAAAATATTCACGATCTGCTAATTCTAATTTGTTCTGCAACTCATCCCGTTTCATCGATCCAAGCATGACCGCTATAAGTTTTTCAACTTGCGGGGTATCATGCGGGGTAAGCTTTTTATCAGCTAATATTGTCCGGATAAAATCCCCCTGCGGATTTACGTCTAGCGTTACTTCTGGACAATCGCGCAGAAACTCCCTGATTCGAATAAACCCGGTTCCATATTTCTCAACATCACCTCGCAGATAGAAAGCTTCAGCCAGAAGTTTGTTTCTATGAACGGCAATATAATGATCGGTCTGTAAATCTTCAGGCGTTAACCCACCCATCAGGCTACCGGGATTCGTAATCTCAATTTTGTGATCATAAATTTTAATGATGATATCGGTTGGATTACGGTAATCTTTGTGAATCACGGCATTTAATAATAATTCTCTAATTACCGGCAACGGATATTGCCATTTTTCAACTCTACGGGTATCGTTTGTAAACTCAAAAGCGACACTAATGTTTTTCTTAATAAAGCTCATTGCATCATTAATTGCATTCACCAGCGGTGATTTAATCAAAATATCATCAATGATCACATCGGGAGTTTTAAAGCGACCAATATGAATCCCCATATGGTGTTCTCCAAACATCAATAGAGCTGCAAATGATATTTTACCCTTCCGAATAAATCCCGTTTTTTCAAGATTTAACCGATTGTTATCGGACAATTCAATACGTCCCCTGTTTTTCACCTCGCGAAAGTAGGATACGATAACATCGGGTAAAAGATCATCAATCGATTCAGAAACCGGAAAGGAATCAAAAGAGCTGTTGAGGCTATTCAATTGCATTTCCACAATTTCATTCAATGGAACCAGATGGTTAGACGCACCCGTTCTATTATAATACCGTCCCTTGTATGATACTGGTTTGAGAGGATATTCCGGCACCGAAATTTCAACAACCGTCTTATTATCAACGTCAATGAGGTTCATTGAGGGAAACAACTGGGGTTGGGTATCCAACTTAATGTTGTTCATCCAGTCTTTGATAATTTCTTCATTTGCGTTGACGCCCGTTATTTGCCCGGAGTCGTTAACACCAACGAGAATTTTCCCGCCCCTTGAATTAGAAAATGCACCCACAGTTTCAATAAGTTCCTTACTGAAGTTCGGCTTAAACTCTGACTGTTGATCTTCCCCGTTATTGATAATTTCAGTTATGTGGTTTTGCATGAAGATTCCACTAAGTTTTGTCTGCCTGAATTGCTCCTGAAATTATCTCTATTGGCTTGCTTGGTTTCAGCATCCGGAAGGCTTCCGGAGACAATTTAATAAGATTATCAGTATATTTTTTCAGATCCTTATCCGAAGACAAGTAATACTGCCCCAGCATTTCCCGGGCTCTCAAAATTTCTCTATATTTGGGTGCCCACTTTTGGTCACGTATTAAAAAATCCAGCAGCTCCATAGCCAGGATTATATGATGTTGGTAATAGTCAAATCTTTCTGCCTGGGTCCCGGCCCGGTTCAATTCATTGCAGATCATTAATATCTGTTGCGCTTGGGGAAATGTGCCAAATCGATCCTGCAATGTTTTATGATAAATGGGCATTAATCCTCAAGTTGAATAAGCTCTTCAGGAGATAATAACAGAGCCTCGACAAGGTTTTTTATTTTATGCCGGATTTCCGCATTCTGAACTGTCAGCGCCATATTATCGTCCAATGGACGGATATTGATAAAGGATTCAAATTCAATCCGTTTTTCCGGTTCATTCTCAGGATACAGGTTGGCGCCCCACAAGGATACCTGTTTTGACCCATTATTTAATAGTAATACTTCTGCATCGGCATGCATCTCACCGCCAGCGGCGATTACCTTCCGGTCAATATCAGCCACAAACTTAATGAAATTACCAAAATGGGCCTGGCATAATTTCAGGATCGTTATGGTATCTATTTTTTTATCGATTAATAAAAGCATTGTTCATTTTTCATGAAAAGGTAATGGATAATTAGAACTTAGTTAGTCTTTATTAAATCCCCAGCCCTTGAATCAGTTTCTTGACCGTCTTGGCCTGCTGCATGACGTAAAAATGGATACAGGGGACTTTGGCGTTCAGCAACTCTTCCACCTGCTTCCGGGCAAAGGCGCCGCCGATCTCTTTTACCTCTGCATCGTCTTTGGCATCCAGTACATTCCGGACCAGATCATCGGGAAAACTGACATTGAAATGCCGCGGCAAGGAGCTCAAATGATTGCGGCTCGTCAGCAGTTTGATCCCCGGAATGATGGGTACCTGAATCCCGGCGGCCCGGCATAGTTCCACGAAGTGAAAATATTTCCGGTTATCAAAGATCATCTGGGTCACAATGTAATCCGCGCCTGTATCGACTTTTTGTTTCAGGTAGCGGATGTCGGCGTCCAGGCTGGGGGCTTCATCATGCTTTTCGGGGTACGCGGCCACACCAATGCAGAAATCCGTCCGATCGGCCTCCAGTTCGTCATCCAGAAAGAGCCCTTGATTCATATGGCTGATCTGGCTGACCAGGTCCACGGCATAGGCGTTTACCGTGCGGTTCGGCTGGATGGATTTCTTGTAATCGCTGATATCACCGCGCAGGGCCATGACATTTTCAATACCCAGGTAATTCAGTTCCACCAGGGCGTCTTCGGTCTCTTCCCGGGTAAAGCCGGTACAGAGCAGGTGCACCACGGTCTCCACTTTGTAGCGGTACTTAATGGCGGCCGACAGCCCGATGGTGCCCGGCCGCTTGCGGGTAATTTTACGGCTGAAACTGCCGTCCGCCTGCTCCACGTATTTCGCATCGGCAGCGTGACTGGTCACATCGATAAAGGGCGGCTTGAAAACCATCAGCTCTTCCACGATCCGATAGATCACGTCGGCACTCCGGCCGCGGTCCGGGGGAATGATCTCAAAGCTGATCAGCGGATCTTTGGCTTTATTTAAAAATTCGATGACTTTCATGAAATTAACACATCCATGATTTCATTCTTGTTCATCTGGCTTGTCCTTGATAATGCCATTGTGGTGTTTACCCGATTGAATGACTTATTGATTGAATTTTCGCAATTCACAGGCGCCATTGAAAACCTTTGGGTTCATTTTCCCGTTCATTGCCGGCACAGATCAAGAATGTCGGTTCTGGGAACTCTTTAAATACCATTCATATAATTTTAAAATTCCGACTTCCATTGTAATCGTTTTTTCCCAGCCAAGTTCGTTTAATCGTGCGCTTGATAACAATTTTCTGAGCATTCCATCGGGCTTTGATTCATCAAATTGGATTTGACCAGTAAACCCCACTGTTTTTTTAATCAATTCTGCTAATTTAGATATGGATATTTCTTCGCCGGATCCAATATTCAGATGACTAATGCCCTGTTTAAATATCTCTTCCGAATTGATGTTTAAACATAGAAATAGAATGGCATCAGCCAGATCATCAACATGCAGAAATTCCCTCCGGGGCTGGCCGGTCCCCCAGATAGTAACTTCCTTATTATTTTTTATTTTGGCTTCATGAAATTTCCTGACTAAGGCCGGCAGAACATGGGACGTTTCCAAATCGAAGTTATCGTTAGGGCCATACAGATTCGTGGGCATGACTGAATAGAAATTGCAGCCGTACTGGCGGTAATAACTTTCACAGAGCTTGATACCGGCAATTTTCGCAATCCCATAGGGCTCATTGGTCGGTTCCAGGGGGCCCGTCAGCAGATATTCTTCTTTCATCGGCTGCGGACAATTTTTCGGATAGATACAGGAACTGCCCAGAAAAATTAATTGTTTTACTTTGCTTAGATAGGCCGCATGAATGATATTGGATGCGATCATAATATTATCGTAAATGAATTCGGCGCGATAGCTGTTATTGGCGATAATCCCACCCACCTTGCCAGCCGCAATGATGACATATTCCGGTTTTTCACGTTCGAAAAAATCAGTCGTCTGTGGCTGCTTGCGGAGATCATATTCGGGATAGGGAGTGAAAACGAGGTTGGTGTAGCCCTCGGAGGTGAATTTACGGACTAAAGCGGATCCCACCAGACCGGTATTACCGGCGATGTAAATCTTGGAATTCTTTTCCATAAGAAGAACCTTTTAACTACGAATTATACAGAGATTTTTTAACTACGAATTACACGGATTACACTAATTTTTATTTTTCTTAATTCGCTTAATCTGCGAAATTAGTAGTTTAAACCATCCTACTTACTAACTTTCTGCTTTGCGGACTCTGCCTGCCCGAAAGACGAAGTCAGGCGGGCGAGAGATAATTCTGGGCGGGCGTGGCGAGGAAGAAAAAATCTTTGTCAAAGGCTCTTTTTTATCTCTTTAGCAATATTGATTAATTCAGGCAGATCTTCCTGAATAACATTCCAGACAAGTTCCAGATCAATTCCAAAGTATTCATGAATTAAAATATTCCGAAAATCTTTAATATCCTGCCACGCTGTTTTCGGGTAGTTGCTCTTAATATCGTCAGAAAGATTATTGACAGCTTCGCCAATTATCTGAAACTCACGGATAGTAGCAGAATATGTTTTTCGGTCTTTAATAAAAGTTAGCAAATCAATGTTTTCAACATATCCTTGAATTGCTTGCGCCGATTCAAGAATATCATCCAGATATAATTGATCTTTCTTAGATATATCAGACATATATTATGGTTGCTTCAATATAATTGCTAACTGTCGGTTTTAGGGAGTGCTTAAAACCCAGGTCAACATTTCTCCCCAGTTGTTGTTCCAGGAATCGTTTTAGAGCCAGGAAATTGTGGAGATTCTTTTTTTCTTTGGTCATTTCTATTGCGATATCGATATCGCTTCCCTCATTTTGTAGGCTGTGTACATAGCTGCCGAAAATACCGATTTGGATTATACCGTACTGATCAGTCATGACCTTTTTATTTTCTTTTAAAATCTGAATTATTTCATCCTTGTTCATGTTGGTTATCCTTGATAATTATTGATTGTGAAAATATAATCGCTTCTGCCAGTGTTAAAGGAACTAGTCCGGCAGATGATGCGGTCTTGCCCTGCCTGTCCCGTAGCGAAGAATGAGCATAATGGGATAGGGGGAGGCGAAGCGCCTGCCCAGTAACGAAGCGTATCGGGGTGATGAGTGCTTTCTTCATATAAATCCTTTTAACTACGAATTACACGGATTTACGCGAATTATCTTTATTATTCTTTTTTTTAGTGAAATTAGCGTAATTAGTAGTTTGATTATTTTTCATTGATAAAGCGTTCATATTTTAAGGATTGTTCTCCAAAGTTAACGAGTAAACCGAGTTTGAATTTTGTGACTTTGAGGTAATTTATGATCTGCGCTCGGTGATTATCGCATAGTTCTTTTACAGCCTTCGTTTCGAGGATTATTTTTCCGTAACATACAAAATCAGCATTATATTTTTTTTCAAGTTCAATACCTTTGAAAGTAATTGTTAATTCTTTTTCTTGTTCGAAGGGAATTCCCTGATGACTGAATTCAATGGCTAATGCCTCCTGGTAAACGGATTCTAAAAAGCCGGGACCGAGCACTTTATGCACTTCCATACAGGCGCCGATTATTTTAAAACTCTCTTCTTTGAATACCAAATTTTCCATTTTTAAACTACGAATTACACGGATTACTTTAATAGTTTTATAACTACGAATTACACGGATTTACGCGAATTGTTTTTATTATACATATTTTTAGTGAAATTAGCGTAATTAGTAGTTCAGAATCCTCTTTTCAACACTTTTTCGTAGTCGCTGCGAGCCATCATGCGGGCTAACTCTTCGAATTTCATAGTCGGCTGCCAGCCCAGTTTTTCTTTGGCTTTGCTATAATCACCAATCAACAGATCCACCTCTGTGGGTCTGAAGTAGCGGGGATTAATTTCGATCAGTGTCTTGCTGGTTTTCGAGTCAATCCCCTTTTCGGCGACACCCTGGCCCTGCCAATGAATGTTCATCCCGAGTTCGGCAAAGGCGTTCAGACAAAATTCCCGGACCGAATGCGTTTCACCGGTGGCAATCACAAAATCTTCCGGCTGATCCTGCTGGAGCATCCGCCACATGGCTCCCACATATTCAGGGGCATAGCCCCAATCCCGTTTGGCATCCAGATTGCCCAGTAACAGTTTATCCTGTAATCCGGCTTTTATGCGAGCGGCTGCGCGGGTTATTTTCCGGGTCACAAATGTCTCACCCCGGCGGGGAGATTCGTGGTTAAATAAAATACCGTTACAGGCAAATAAATTATAGGCTTCCCGATAGTTTTTAACAATCCAATAGGCATAGAGTTTGGCAACCCCGTAGGGCGATCGGGGATAAAAGGGTGTTGTTTCGGTCTGGGGTATTTCCTGAACCTTACCGAACTGTTCACTGGTGGAGGCTTGATAGAATCTGGTCCTGAGTCCGCCTTCTTTAATGGCATCAAGAAAACGTAAAACCCCGACACCGTCAACTTCGGCCGTATATTCAGGGACTTCAAAAGATACCAACACATGGCTCTGGGCGCCGAGGTTATAAATCTCGTCGGGTTCGGTTTTATCCAGCAGACGGTTCAAATTACTGGAATCTGTCAGATCTCCATAATGCAGGAACAGTTTTTTACCGTAAATTTCCGGATTATTGAATAGGTGGTCGATTCGACCGGTATTAAAGGAACTGCTGCGGCGGATAATGCCATGGACTTCATAGTCTTTTTCAAGCAATAACTCGGTAAGGTAGGAGCCGTCCTGACCGGTGATACCGGTAATAAGCGCTTTTTTCACTTCATTTCCCTTTGCTTGTTTTCCTGATTTAATTGCTTATTGAATTTTCGCAATTCACCGGCTTCCTTCAGACGTTTTTGGACCCGGCAGAGGGCCGCCACATGTTCAGCGTGGACTTTTTCCCGGATATTTTCCGGAACGAAATCCCAGAGTCCATAGAGGACCAGAAACTGATCGAGTTTGGCTTGCACCGTCAATTGACTGCGCGAGCGCTCCTCCCATTCATTGAAGCGGGTCATGCGTTTCAAATTTTCCTGATATTCAGGCCTCATTGAGCAAACTCTGCACCCTATTGAAAATGTCCGGGCGCTCCAAAAAATCGCTTAAGTCCCGACAATGTTTCAGCAAATAGTCCCGGTCTAAATTGGCGGACTGGCGCTGGATGATAATCTCAATATCATCCCAATCTTTACGACGTTCAGAAACAGCTTTTTGAATGATCAAATCCTCAGGAGTGCACACTCTGAACGCGATCCCGGCATACTCAAGCGTTAGCGCCCGACGAATCGCATCGGTTTCATAAGATAACTCGGCCAGGACAATATCCACCGGGACGCCCCCCACCCGCACCGGCAAGACATGGGTCTCAGCGAGAAACGCTGCCGGATCGGCCGGCAGAATCTCCGCAATCCTTTGGATCGCTTTAATAAAAGGAGTACTCACTGTTTGCGGTTCTAAAATAATTTTTACATCAATATCAAATGTCTGGCGCGGGTTTCCGTATATACTGTTGGCAATCCCCCCAAAAACCATATAATCAATCTTCTCATTATCCAGCCAGCGGACAATGGTCCGCAACGCCGCGACTAATGGATTTTCAGATCTGTTCATTGAATGTTAGACCAACAACAAGACCGTTTATTAATTCTCATGCTCATTGGCTCACTATAAGCGCCCATCCGCATCTTTGGCAATCCCCTTGACATCATAGAGAACACAGTTGCCGTTGCCAAACTGATGCAGGTCCATGGTCTGGAACTGGTGATGGGCCACGGCCAGGACAACCGCGTCATAATTTGTTTTTTTACTGTTAAATGTTTCATTTCGAATGAGTTCAACCCCGTATTCCGCCTGAACCTCTGCGGGGCCGGCCCAGGGGTCATAGACATCCACATCGCAGCCAAACTCTTCCAGTTCATGGATGACATCAATCACCCGGGAATTCCGGATATCGGGGCAGTTTTCCTTAAAGGTAATACCCAGGACCAGGACTTTGGATTTCGCGATAGTGTGGCCTTTTTTGATCATCAGTTTGACCACTTCCCCGGCCACATAATTCCCCATGGAGTCATTGATCCGGCGGCCCGCCAGGATCACTTCGGGATGGTAGCCGATCTCCTGGGCTTTGTGGGTCAGGTAATAGGGGTCCACACCGATGCAGTGCCCCCCCACCAGCCCCGGACGAAAGGGTAAAAAATTCCACTTACTGCCGGCGGCCTCGAGTACTTCCAGAGTATCGATGCCCATGATATTAAAGATTTTGGCCAGTTCGTTGACAAAGGCGATATTCAGGTCCCGTTGGGAGTTTTCGATCACCTTGGCGGCTTCGGCCACTTTAATGGACGACGCCCGATGGGTGCCGTTCTTGACAACCAAATTGTACAGGTCATCGACCTTTTTAGCCACCTCCGGGGTTGATCCCGAGGTTACTTTTTTGATTGTGAGAAAGGTATGTTCTTTGTCGCCGGGATTAATGCGCTCCGGGGAAAACCCGCAGAAGAAATCCACATTGAATTTCAATCCGCTGGCCTCTTCCAGGATCGGTACGCAGTCCTCTTCCGTCGCCCCGGGATAGACCGTAGATTCATAGATCACGATATCCCCGGGTTTCAGGACTTTGCCCACGGTGCCCGAGGCCTTAATCAGGGGGCTCAGGTCCGGGCGTTTGTACTTATCGATGGGGGTCGGTACCGTAACAATATAATAGTTACAGTCCCGAATTTCATCCAACTGATCTGTCAAATACAGGCCTCTGTCCCGGCTCCAGTTCCCGATTTCCGTCACCAGCACCGACTTCAGGTTGTCATCGGCCACTTCCAGGGTGGCGTCATGGCCTTCGTTCAGGTCATCGATCCGGCCCCGGTTAATATCAAAACCGATCACCGGCAGTTTCTTGGCAAATTCCACCGCCAGGGGCAGACCCACATAACCCAATCCAATAGTACAGATTTTAATATCCTTCATAAATTCCCTTTTGATTTCTCGCAGAGGTCGCCAAGGTTTTTAAGTCCGCAAAGTCATTTAAAATTATCATTTTATTAGCACTCTCTAACTTTTCTGGGTCCTTCTGGAGAAATATCTCTTTCAATTTATTTGTCTTAATCGATACTCTAGTAATTCTTCGTAAACAGATTCAAATAATCCCGGTCCCAAATCGATAGAAATTTTCTTCGCGGCAACCAGGATAATCTTTGAAATTTCATTTAATCTGCGTCCTCCGTCACTTCCGCGTCTTTGCGAGAATTTTCTATAACTTCAATGGCAGGGCAATCTTTTTGCCCAGCTGGGCGGATTTGTAAATCGCGATAATCAATTCCAGACTCTTGCGCCCGCTGCGGCCGTCGGTATCGGCATCGGAATCACCCTTCAGCGTGGCGATCACATTTTTATAATAGGGCAGGTGCCCCAGTCCGTAAATATTGGGGGGATTGTAGTTGGATTCCTCGATCAGGCGGTCATCGTCGTCGTAATCCTCGAATTCCCATTTATCGATATGGTTGACCGCAACGCCCCCCACCTTGGCGGTGCCCTTCTCCCCGAGGATCGTAATCGAACCCTCGAAGTTTTTGGGATAGGTCAGCATGGTCACATTGATGGTCCCGATCACCCCATTGCGGAATTTCAGGATCGCCGAGCCGGTGTCTTCGGTCTCAATCTGCCGGGCCATGGTGGCGGTTTCCGCCATGACATACTCCACAGGACCGATCAGCCACTGGATTGCATCCACGTAGTGGCTGGCCTGATTCATAAAAGAACCGCCGTCAAACTCCCAGGTCCCCCGCCATTTGGCCAGATCGTAATAGCTCTGCGGCCGTTGCCAGAAGACGTTGGACTGGGCGATATAGATCTTGCCGAAACGCCCCTTGTCCACGGCCCGCTTCAGCATCTGCAGGGTGGTGTTCAGGCGGTTCTGTTTCACCACGAACAGTTCCACTTTGGCCTTGTCACAGGCCTGGATCAGTTGGTCCGCGGCTTCCAGGGTAATCGCCATGGGCTTTTCCACGATCACATGCAGACCCCGTTTGGCCGCCGCAACCCCGTGCCGGTGATGCACGCCGCTGGGGGTGCAAATGGACAGGATGTCCAGATCCTCCCGTTCCAGCATCTGATCGTAATCGGTGTACCAGTTGACCCCGTATTTCTCACCGGCGGCTTGGGCCCGGTCTGCGAGAATATCACAGACGGCCACCAGTTTCAAATCGTCTTTCAGTTGGGCAATGGATTCCAGGTGTTTCCCGGATATCCGCCCGCAACCGAGTAGGGCAATGGTTTTCATGAATTAATCTCGTCTATAAAGTTGGATGATGCTTGCTTGGTAATTTCTGACTGGATTGGACCCGATTATACGATGTCGCATTGACAGTTACATAATCATATAAATGGTTTCAATTGAGAAAACAGGCTCCGCTCAGTTCCAGCGGTTTTAGCTTTTCTCAATTCTTTCTAGAACATGTTTCATCAGTTCTGAGTAGGAAGCTAAGCGTTTAAACAGAGCCTGCGCAATTTCCGCGTGATACGTATGGGATGTTAAATTGCGGTCATCGATCATTTCTAATGCCCGCTCGGTCTCGGAATCATTTAACAAACCGACTTTTTTGGCGTCCCGTAGAGCAGATTTAGGCGAAGCACAGATTAACCCTTCCGATTCTTTCAGATAGACCTGCAACAGCTTCCAGACCGCTTCCACGGTATATTCAAACCGCCGGATGGCAGCATCCTGAACAAACCGAGAGAAATCCGCATTCAATGCTTCTTCAAGAGTGATCAGCGCATTTTTGGCCTGCTTCAATTTTTCAACAATAATCTGCACGGCTACTTCCTCCACCATTGGGCGTCTCTTAACGCTATTTTCTTGAATTGTTCTGAGACCCGGTCAAAATCAACCAGGTCGACGGAATAAGGAACCGTGAGTTCGGTCAGTTTTTCCCGTAAATCGGCAACTTTGGATTTATTCAATTTCCCTTTGGGAATCAGTGCAATATCAATATCCGATGCAAGCTGCTGAGTGCCCATGGCAAAAGAGCCAAAAAGTGCTATGGCAACATTTTCATCCTGCATTTCTTTCTCGATTATTTTTCGGATTTCGTTGAGATAACGGTTGATCATCTTTTTGTTCGTTTCAAAAAGCACTGTTTTGGCTTCTTCCCGCCGGAGCGAGCTAAAGTCCGCGCTCTTCAGGCTGTAACGGGGCAATGGATTCCAGGTGTTTCCCGGCAATCCACCCGCAGCCGATAAGGGCTATGTTTTTCATAATATCTTTCGCAAAGTACGCAATGTTAACAAAGTTCGCTACGTCAGATTATTGACTATTATTGTAATACCGTTTTTCAGGAAGGCTTCATTAAAATTAATTAATAGGCCCAGCTTCAAGTCCGACAATTTAAGATACGTCAATAACTGCTTTTTAGGCACTGGTAAAATGGATTCTATTGATTTTTTTTCAACAATCACTTTATTATTTACAACTAAATCAATCCGAAACGCATTTTCGACTTAAATTCCACCATATTGAATGGCAAGCACCTTCTTACGTTCAATGATAAGCTGCTTGTTAGCAAGCTCGTTATATAAAATTTCCTCATATCCTGATTCAAATAATCCAAGACCAAGGTCTGTATGGATTTTAAATGCACAATCGAGAATGATTTTAGATATCTCATTTTCATGCATTTTTTACCTCTCAGAGGTCGCTAAGGTTCCAATATCCGCGAAGTTATTTAATAATCTCATCGTGATTTGCGTTTTTTGCCTACTCTGCGCTCTTTGCGATAAGAATTTCTCCCTGTAACTTATACGTTATCCCGCAGCGTGGACAGTTCACGTGCTGGTCAAACTTCGGTAAAATTTCACCGCACTCGCAGGCCCAGCCGACCCGTTTCGCTGGCACTCCCAGCATCAGGGCGTAATCGGGTACATCTTTGGTTACCACCGCCCCGGCGCCGATAAAGGCATGCCGTCCAACGATATTGCCGCAAACGATCGTGGCATTGGCACCGATGGAGGCCCCGGTTTTCACCAGGGTCTTGTGGTAAAATTCCGCCCCCCGCTGGGGATATTTGCAGCGGGGATCGATCACGTTGGTAAATACCATGGAGGGGCCGCAGAAGACATAATCCTCCAGGGTCACCCCTTCGTAGACCGAGACATTGTTCTGAATCTTCACAAAATTACCAATTCTCACATTATTGCCCACATTGACATTCTGGCCAATGGAGACCTTCCGGCCGATTTTCGAACCTGACTGAATGTGGGAAAAGTGCCAGATTTTGGTCCCCGCGCCGATCGTCACATTATCATCCACATAGGCAGATTCGTGAACAAAGAAATCTTTTTTTATACTCATAATAAACCAGATTTTTATTGCTTAAATGCTATTAAATCTAAGTGATGCTTGTCTGTTCGGATTTGGATAATACTGTTTATACTATTCAGGTTTTAAGGAATTTCTCGATAGATATTTGTGCTTGTTTTAAGATAGCCCTAATTGTTCCTTCGGGTATATCGCCAGGGTGATTTGGGATCGTAGTGTATCGATTGCTATTGGGATTAAATCAGATTTCGTGGCTGCCGGCAGCCTGGCGATAGAATTGAAATCCTAATTTCTTTAATTTCTCGACGACTTTCCGGTAAGAGTGATTTGCCAGTCTTCCCATTCAGATGCCCAATACGATTGACATATCGATCGGTTTTTTCAAAATCGTTAATGTTTCCGATAAATCTGATTGAGCTTCCAATAATTTTTTGGCCACATCCCGAGCAATTTCCAGAGTTTCATTAATTGTACGACCCTGTGCCACCAGGCCCTGAATCTCATCAGACGTTGCGAGAAACAGGCCTTCCGGTAATTGCTCAATATGGATTTTGATGATTTTTTCCATGCGCGCCTTCTATTTTATTTTTTTGAGCTAATTTTTTGTTGCCCCAGACATGGCTGATGTTGATGCAAAAATATCAGCCCTCTATTGATAAAATTCTTGAATCTTTTCAATCACATACTGCTGCATCATATCGGTCAGTTCCGGATAGATAGGCAGGGCGATGGTATGCTCAGCGGCGAATTCACTATGGGGGAAATCCCCGGTTTTATAGCCCAGGTACTGAAAACATTCCTGCTGATGAAAGGGCACCGGGTAGTAGACTTCACACCCAATGTCCCGGGCATGCAGGTATTCCACCAGGGCGTCCCGGCGTTCCGGCACTGACAGAATATACTGGTTGTAAATATGGTAGTCCCGCTGATAGGCAACCATCGGTTTTGTCAGTCCCGGGACATTCAGATGCGCATCGTAATAGGCCGCATTGGCCTGCCGCCCGGCATGCCAGGCATCCAGGTGTTTTAATTTTACCGACAGGACCGCCGCCTGAATCGGGTCCAGGCGGAAATTGCCGCCGATTAGAGCGTGGTAATACTTGGGATGGGAACCGTGGTTGCGGAGTTTGACCAGTTTTTCCGCCAGGGCCGCATCGTTGGTGGTCACCATGCCGCCGTCACCGATCCCCCCCAGGTTCTTACTGGGGAAAAAGGAAAAACAGCCCATGCTACCCATGGATCCGGCCCGTTTCAATCCATTCTTAGAAGGATATCCGGCGCCGATGGCCTGGGCCGCGTCTTCAATGACGGGAATATTATATGTTTCGGCCAGTTCCAGAATCGGGTCCATATCGGCGCACTGGCCGTAGAGATGCACGGGAATAATGGCCTTGACCCGCTCAATTTTATCCGGATTGTCGGCAAACCATTGGGCTATCTGCCCGGGATCGATATTATAGGTTCCGGGATCAATATCCACAAAGACGGGAATGGCATTCAGCCGGGAGACGACGCCGGCGGTGGCGAAAAAAGAGTAGGGTGTGGTGAGAACCAGGTCACCGGGTTGCAGATCCAGGGCCATCAGGGCGATCAGCAGCGCATCGGTCCCTGAAGATACGCCGATCCCGTAGCGGGCGCCGCAATAGGCCGCAATCTGTTCTTCCAGCTCCGTAACCTTGGACCCCATGATATAGCGGGTGGACTCCAGAACCTCGTTGACAACTTCTTTCACGTCTTCGCGGATTGTGTCCAGTTGCGCTTTCAGATCCAGCAGGGGTACTTTCATATCTTTCCTATTATTAATTACTTACGCATTTTTCCGGCCGGGGAATTGCATCCGCCGGGGCAGGGCTTCGCCCCCTCAGCTACATGGGCTGAGCGGGCAAATTGTAGAACCTATAATTTCTACTTATTTTTATTTAAATCCAGTGATAAAAATCACCTGATAATACATCTCCGTTAAAGGCGTTATTCAATGCCGCGATTTTACCGAATGTCCAAATCTTTTTCGTCATATCCCAAAGGGAATCTTCAATAATTTATATTAGATCGGAGTAAAAAAAATATCAATAAATGAATCCCGTTTCAAGTCTCTACAATCTGTGCTTATGTTACTAATAATATGCGGTTTTCGCAATAATATTTGCACTATTTACGAAGACTATAGTAGCGGCAATAAATCGCCGGCATTGCTAAGTAAAATAAACAATTCCAATATCTTCTTCATATTAATTAAACAGTCTCCCCGCGCATAGTTAGATTCTTTCCAAATGTTCAGTACCAATATCTGTAATTTCCGTCACATTACGGTGTTTCCAAAATCCCGGCATCAGGTATAATTGTGCCGCCAGACAATAATCCCAAACACCAGCAGAAATTTACAGTAACATTCCCAGCAGCTTGAAAAGGGCAGATAACACATCCAGCGTTTGCGGCGCACTTTGCGAAACTGCTGCGCCCCGCAACGGGGGCATTTACGATGAACCATAATCCCCTCCATACTCCTATTTGCATAGGGGCTATAATCTAAGGTTTCAAGGAACTGCTCAAACTCACTGTTTAAGCACCTCGAAACCTCTTTATAGAACTTGCCCGTTAGTTATTTGATTTAAATTGATTTTTTTAGAAATGCAAAGAAAATTTATTGATGCAGGATAGATTGGGCCAGGTGGGCATCCAGGGCCTTGAAATCCAGGCCGGTCTGCAGTCCATAGGCCGGAATTTCCCGGCTGAAGCGATAGAGAAAATCATTGTTCTGCCGGGTCAGGGACGGCTCCGACGTCAGAAAGGCCACCGACAGGAGCCGCCGGTAGGCATCCATGGGATCCAGGGGACAGATCGTTACGCGGTCAGACTGCCCCACAAAGCAGACCGCCGTAATGGCGTGACGATTAGTCACCTGTCCCGGAAAATGATCGCCCAGATGGATAATTTGCTTGCCGTTATAACGGTCCTGCTCCCCCAGGTAATAACTGAAGCGCCGCCAGGTAGGCCAGCTGACTTTGGCCCGTTCGGGGCCTCCGTGTGCCAGCAGTTCCGGGTTGGACTGCAGGAAGATTTCATCGTCGGAGACCAGCTGCCAGCCCATGGTCAGAAGACCGATGGCCAGGGTGGTTTTACCGACGCCCGAGCGGCCGGCGAACAGAATCCCCTTGCCATCCTTCACCAGGCAGGCCGCATGCATCAGGTAGATGCCGTGCAGTTTCAGCAGTTCACTCAGGGGGATCGTGAGCACCCAGTTGCCCAGCGCCGCCCGGTAAACCAGGGCCCGCTCCATGATTTTGGCCGTGACCCGCTTCTGCCCATAATCCACGGTAACCTGGATGGCCCCGTCGAGATAGCTTAAATACAGCAATTTTTCATTAGCATCGTAACGGTGCTGGAGCGCCGTATTCCATGAGGCATCGCTGTCGGAATCCTCGATTATATCGATGTAAAAATCAAAACTGTCCCGGACATCGGCGCCGGCTGACAGGCTGCTGTAGAGAAACTGTTCCCCCAGGATATCGATGGGCAGCTGCTGATTGGAATGCCAGCGAATCTGGAAATCTAAAAAGGGTAGTTCTTCAGTAAAGCGATAATCATCTGGCATCTGCATCAGGCTTTTTGGATGAGCTGTTCTGCCAGCAACTGTTCGATAAAATCGTGCATATCGGTTTTAGCCTGGTGTTGGGACACGTCAAATTTTTCCACCACGCGATCGGCAATGCCGCTAATAGTATGCTCCCGGCTGATCAGCGGCCAGATAAAAGTGCCCACCGGGTTCAGGCGAAAATAGTAGCCTGTGGAGAGATTGAGGAGCACACTCTCGTCATCAAATTCTTTCCAATCGATATTGTTGCAATGTACGTACTTCAACTTGAGTACTCCTCTTTGGTTTTATTTAAGCAGAGGTCTGAAATGGCCTTGCAGCGTAATTTAGCATACCTGAAGACACCTTTCCCGGAATTTTTACCCACATAAAAATCCCTGACGGTCTCCATGGGCGGAAAGAGTTGCCGCCACAGAAAACCAAAACGTACGAATGGACCTTTCAGATAATACATGGGCAGCAGCAAGCGGGCCCGGGAAGGCGAATAGGGTAAAAACCCGGACAGAATCGCCTGGCTGTTGATCAGGCTGTGTGCTTCCCGGTCTTCGATTCTATAGTCCCCAATCACAGCCGGCAGGCGCCCGAACAGTTCCAGAGTGATGGATGCGTAATAATTTAGCAACTTTGATAGCTTGTATTTTTTTATCAGGGCCTGAAATTTCCTCCGGTCCAGGTCGGCCCGGTCCAGCAGCAGAAAGGCATCAATAAACCAGATCAATTTGAAAAAATAATGCTTAAAGGCATGGTAAATGGCATACACACCCTGGTGTTCCGGATCAAAAGTCTTCAGTTCGTGTCCATCCAGCTGAAAGGAGATGCTGCTGTCCCAGAAATCATCGGAATCAAACTGAAAGGGGTGCAGGCGGCTACTCATATTCAGGTGCAAATCCACGGCCACATTGTTCGGCTCACTGCGTAGAAAGTGCTGGGCAAAGGAGTATTTTTGAATAATCTCATCGGGAAAAACCCGGTAGAGATCGTCGGCATGCTTGAAACTGTCCTTTTCCAGCAGGGCTTCAACGGTTTTCAGATTCTCCGGCCGGATTAAAATATCCGCGTCCCCGAAGGCCCGCAGGTAATCCTCGGGATAGACGGATTTGGCTGTTACAATGCCCTTGAGCAGACGATAATCAACGGAATAGGACTGCATCAGATCATCCAGATGCTTCAAATAATGTTCATAGACCATCACCCGGCTGATGTTCAACAGGGTATAGCTTTTTAAGTTGGCCAGTGTCTCCGGATCAAAGTGGACTCCGGTATCGGCCAGGGGCTTCCGGTAATAATAGGCCAGGGCCGCAACCTGGTGATACTGCAGCAGATCAAGCAGTGGACGATTATCTCCAGATACACTCCCTGAGAGACTGTCTTTAGAAACAGGAATTCCGCTGATAATTCGGCACAGTGTCAATAATTTGACTTTATAATCGGTCATTGAATTAATATAATCAGGAAAATTGAAGAGGAAAAGAAAAGTTTTTAAAAATGTAATTGAGTTAGCTGGTGGGCGATTTCCGGCAGATCCAGTCCAGATGCTCCCGGATCAGGCCCCCAAATAGTACAAATACAGAGGGTTTTTTAACAATTCGGAACAGTTCGGCGGCAGCCCGTGCATCCACTGCTATCAGGCGCCCGATGTAATCCTCCAGGCGAAACAGTCCGGCAATCCGGTTGCGGTCGCCTTTCTCAATCCCATAGCGTCGGCGGCTAATCCCGATGGTCCCGTAAAATCGGTGACAGACCAGCCCCTCGCCTCTCCGAAAAGCAATAATCTCACCGGCTTTGGGATTCTGCTCTCCATAAGTTCCGGGCTCTATAGACAGCGCTGCTCCCGGCTGAATCACCGGGAGCATGCTATTTCCGTGAGATTGTATCTGGATGGTTTCTTTCAAATCAGATTCTGTGCATCCTTTCAGGAAAGATACCCGCCATCAGCGGTTGAATTTGTCTGGATGTCAATCTTCAGTTTCGTTTTTTCCGTAATTCGGGGCGGTATATAGGGCATTTTCAAATGTGTATGCTGGTCACGATTCATAAAATACTGATCCAATCTTTACTTCATTAGTAGCATTTTGCGGGTTGATACCTGGCCATTGGCCTGGAGCCGGTAGATATAGACGCCGGTGCTGACCATTGCGCCGCTCTGATCGTGGCCATCCCAATCCATTCCGTAATAACCGGCCGGCTGTATTCCATTCACCAGAGTATTCACCAAAGTTCCGTTCAGGTTATAGATTGTCAGTTTTACCTGTGCAGCTTCCGGCAATGTGTACAGAAGTCGCGTCGTCGCATTGAACGGATTCGGGTAATTCGCCAGCAGACGGAATTCCGCCGGTTTGGTGATATCACGATCAATTCCAACGGCCTCTTCGGGCAGAGCGGCCACTACGGCAAAATAAAGCGTACCGTAGGGATCCGCCGGCGTGGTCACCGCATATTCCGAAACTGTCAGCATATCAATTCGTTCATCGGTGCTAAAATCAACAAACGTCAGTTCCAGATCCGCCGGGAATTGACTGGCATCCCAGTTGATCGTAAACTTCTGGCTGCCGGCATTAACATAAGACATTTCCATATCCCAGGAGATAACATCGGCTTCCGGACGTACATCATAGGCGGCTTTCATCGGTTTTTGCGGCCAGTAATTCAGCGGATCATTTTCTTTGTGATGGGGGAAGTAGATATCTACCCAGGCATCCAGATTGGGCGTAAAGTTACGGGCATCTAGCAGGTCAAATGTGGCCGAAGCGCCCTCTTTGACGCCAAAGCCGTTGTAACTATCGATCAGTTCACCGCTGCTGCTACTCACGCTTATTGGTACTATCCATTCGGCAACCGATTCGGATTTCAAAGGATGAGGAATTTTTTCTGATGACTTTGCCAGTTTTCCACCGCCCACATTGGTGGGTGGGGTTTTCAATTCAAGTGTTGAAACCTGTACACCGCCCAGTAGTTGCCGGGTCGAAGTAAAGGTTTCGCCGCATTCCGGTGAATCAAGAGTCTGATCATCGCCAAAACGGAACTTGACTGCCTCCAATACCGCAGATCCAGTACTGGCTACATCAATGGTATAGGTGCCTTCGGATTCACTGATCAAAGTGACAGTAAATCCCTGGCCATCGGACACGGCCGTGCCCTCCTGAGTCAGCGCAATCCAGGCTGAGGAATCATCGTTCACGGTAAAGGTTTTAAAAGACAGTTCACCGTCATCATCATTGTAAAGGGAAATAATGAACCGGTCGGTTTCAATCACGCCGCCTTCGCCCAGATCGCTGTCCGAACCATTGACTTCGGCATCATAAAATTTGATAATCGGTTTATTGGTTTCACCGATCGGGCATAAAGCCCCGCCGTTGCGGCTTGCGCCTGCGGTAATGGTAAACGGCCCCCATACCTGACCAATTCCAATGGGTACGGAACAGCTGGTATGGATTTCACAAAAATTTTCGCCGCAGCCGCTGCATTTATCGGCATTACTGATGTAAATCTTAATTTTCGGGCCCATCCGCTCGCCGCCCTGCTTTCCGCTAAACTCAAATTCACCGCCCTTTTGGACAGTACCATAGTACAGTTTATTACTTTTGTTATCATAAACCTTAATCTTGGCATTGTCATAAATACCGTTGTATAGCAGTTTCAGATAGGAAACCTGTCCGTCACATTCGCCGCACTCCCCGCCGCCGCCTTCGCTGCTTTCAATGTCACAGGCCACATCATAGACCACATATTCGGTCGGTTCGGGATTCAGCTGTTCCACCCAGTAACCGTCCCAGATCTTCAGATTTCCTCCATCGGTCATATTAAAAGGAGTGTACTGAGCGCCGTCCCAGGGATAGGCATATTGGGACACCAATCCCATATTGACGGCCTGCTCCAGCGTGACTTCATCGCCACTATTTATCCGGTAATAGGCATTTACCCAGTCAATGGTATACAGAAATGGATTCGACACCATGGTGATTCCGGGATAGGCATGTCCCTGAACTGTTTCCGGCGGATCAACGGGCACATAAACCGGCGCATCTTGATCAGCGGGTATACCGGTAAGCGATAAAGTGTCCACAGTATTGCCCGAACTCTGGGCCAGCCAGTAGCCATAGCCCGGTTCAATGGCATGGGGACTGCCCTGCTCGGTCTTTTCTGTTGCAGGCTTATAATTCTGTGCATCGTGATCCCAGGTAAATTCCATTTCGCCATAGCGGTAATAAGTGTGGTCGCCAATATCCCAGCGGGAAAAGCGCCAGTAGGGATAGATACTACCATCTCTGATTTGCTCGCCAAACTCTGGTTCCAGTACTGCGCCCGGATCACTGTCCGTAAAATTCAGCGGAATTCCGATCAGCATCATCTTGGCTTTCGGAAAATTCTCATAAGTGATGGTCTGCTGGGATAATGCCAGACCGGACAGAAGCATCACGCCGATTGCTGTCATTGTTAAAAATGTTCTCGTTTTCATATTATTCTCACTTTCATAGGTTTCATGATTTGAATATGTCTCATTAATCCCAACTATTCTCACATAGGAGGCGGCGGTTCATCGGGAATATAATTGGTCTGCAATTCAATCACGATTTCTCTCTTCTGAATAATACGCGGCGCATCATACTCAATTTTCACATCGACTTTTTCGTTTTCTAAGATTTTCTCTTTCATAACAAATTCCTTTATGTTATTAGATTTCAATTAATTATTTAAGTAACAACATTTTATTCGAACGGGCCATTGTCGGCGTCAGCAGTTTTGTCAGATAGACCCCGCTGGCCACTGGCCGTCCCTGATTATCGGTCCCATTCCATTGGACCTGATAATCGCCGGTTGATTTATCGCCGGACCAGAGGGTTTTTACCAGTTCACCCTGCAGGTTATAGATCGCCAGTTGTACCCATTCGTTCCGAGTTATCCGATACTGAATGGTCGTGGTCGGGTTAAAGGGGTTGGGATAGTTCTGCAGCAAAGCATAGGTCTCCGCCACCGGTGGTGCTTCAATACTGTTCAGGTTCGGTGTAAATGTCGTCATAATAACAAAATCCTGAACGCTGTAGTTATTATCTGCCGTGGTAAAGGTATATTCGCTGACGGTTTTCATATCCTCAACCAGAACGGTATAATCGGCCGCCTGGAGCTGCAGTTCCCAGTCAGCATTGACTTCGGAAGCATCCCAGCGGATGGTCACCGTTTTATTACGGACTGACAAAGGACTTACAACATCGGTATAGGCCGCAACCCGCATAATCCAGTCTTTGTGGGTCGAATCGGCCCGCATGTCATAACAGACACTGCTGGGTTTTTCATACCAGTAATGCAGCGGTTTGCTGACGTCATCGTGAGGAAAATAGATTTCCAGGAATGTTCCCTGGGGGGTCCACTGGGCAATATCATGAGTATCGTAACCGTCGGAGGCAGCCTGTAGAACACCAATCGCATTAAAGTTGTCCTTCACGGTGCCGTCGCTTGTGGCAATGCTCATCGGAATAACCCAATCCCGGTCGCTGACGGTTTCCACCACATCTCGCGGACTTACTTTAGCGGCCGCTTTGGCCAGGCCCACAGTCGTGGGTGGTACTTTGAGTTGCAGCGTAACATTCGTTGACTGGCCGACCACTGTTTCAGTGGACCGCAGGATCGTAATCTCAGCGGCATTACCATTATCGTTCTTCCCGCGATTGTCATCATTGCCGGGTTCATCATTGCCATGGTTGGGTGTGGCCGGATAAACCACGTTGGAGTTATCCCCAAAGAAGAAGTGGACGTGCATCATGCGTTGTTTAAAATTGGGGTCGTCAACTTCCGCGGTTACGGTAAATTCATAGGTAGTATACTCGGCCCCGACAGTCATGCTGATGAATTCAATGCCAAAGCCCTGATTGTTCAGAAAATAGGTCTGATCCGGCCAATGGAAACTGCCGTCATTGGAAAAACCCTGAGCCTGGGTTGATACTATAATGATCTCATTGGGATCTTCAACCACCATGGTAAAGAGATCAGTTTCACGGATGCCATCCTGACCGAGATAATCTTTCTCACTGACATGACCGGAATGGGCATCATGATACTTGCAGTTGTCATCGCCCTGAGTGTGTTCAACCTTATACTTGATGTAATAATTTACATTTTCATTGAGTTGTTCGACCCAAAATCCCTGCCATTTCGGAACCGCGCCACCATCAGTTGCATTCAGAGGGATATAGGTGTTGATGTCGCCGTTCATCAGACCCGCATTCCAGGGATAGGCATGTTGATCGATCAGGCCCATCTCGTTGGCCGCAATCAAAGAAACCACTGTGTCAATCTCTTCGGACTCGATGACCACTTCGGTATTTTTCCAGTCAATGGGAAAGGTAAACGGGTTGCCCACCATGGTACGGCCGCGATGCCCGTTCTGGGGCGGATCAATGGGAATATAATAAGGACCACTGTCGTCGGCTTCGGTCCCATTGACATTAAACGTCACATCACTGAACTGATTCTGATAGAACCAGTAACCCCAGCCGGGGATGATGGCGGTGGGTTCACCAAAATCGGTCAAAACACCGACTGTGTCACGGTCTAATTCACCCCAGCGGATATAGGTGTCGTACTGGGCCAGCCAACGGGAAAAACGCCAGAGCGTATTATCAGCATCGTTGTCATTGCCCTGGTTGCCGCCGAAAAAAGGCCCCCAGACCGCATCGGGATTCTGCTCCGTGGGTGTGACCGGAAAACCAACCATGACCCAGTTGTGCAGCGGGAAGTTGGGATAGTCGTGCTGTCCGGCCAGGGCCAGCGAACCGAGCAATCCGACACACAAAACGACTAAAATCGACACTTTAAAATTGTTCATAGTACCCCCTTTCAAGGGAATTAAATATATACGTCTGTTTTCTTGGTTCTTCTTGCGATTGATTATAGACCCATTCATACATTGTTAAATATAAACGAAAATCCATCATTCACGGTGATAATTGTCACTGGAAATCCCCAAAAAGTGCACGTTTTTAGGTTTTACCGGCCGGAGACGATGAAAACTGAGTATAATTCAGCAGCTGCGCATGGGTAAAGGCATATGAAAAAACATGCTCGCGATTTAGGAATTCATCCAGGCTTCCGTAGTCTTTCAGGAGTTCCGCCACGCTAATCCGTTTCCGCTGGCCTGTAATACAGCTGTAGAACTTGGGCAATTCCGGAATCCGCCAGCCGCTGAGTTCGTGAATAAAGGCAAATATTTGCCGGATTTGTTCCCCCTGGGTTCCCGGATCCGACCACTGGCACTGCCAGCCGTTCAGGGATTTATGCCGGGATTTGACCTGTCCCGGCCGGGGTGTGATCAGGATCTTGTCCAGAGTCCGGCCAATCTCCCGGACCAACAGTTCCTCATAATCCGCAGAATCCAGCAGGATGAAAATTTCCCAGAAAGGGGGCCAGTCAAAGAACTCGTAGAGCCAATGGGACACATTTTCCCGAAAGCGATGGCTCTGGGCATTGATATAGGCGGAATCCGCCAGCCAGCAGAGCAGCTCGCCCCGGCGATCCAGTTCCATTTCAAAGAGCCAGCGCAGAAAATGGATGGTTCCCAGGGGATACTTGGCCCGGAAATTCCGGCAGTCCACGCCGAAAATGAGATTGGGATTCAGGGTCTGCTCGTGCTGTTCCAGACGGTCTTTTTCAGTGAGTTGCAGAATATGATGACCGATACTGGGGACAGCGTTGCGGTAGATATCCAGGTCCACAGCCAGATAGACGCCGCTTTTCAGTTTTTGAATCACATTGTCAGCAATCCTTTGGTCCACCCAGAGTTTCCGATAGTCGTAAACCGCCACCACATCCCAGCCGTAGCGCTGCTTCAGCAGGGCCGCCGACAGCAGAGCGTCGAGATCATTGCCGATAATCAGCCCTTCAATCACAGCGGGTTTCGTGAAAGGATAAAAGGATTCCAGAATCTGTCGCCGGTCCCGGCACTTGCTACTGTATAGTATTGCCATTGTTAAAACTAAAATGGATTTCCCTGATCGGTCGTTTTAAGACGATACTGGCCGCTGTCCAGGCGGGCTTTAGCAAAATCGTAGTATTCTTTATTAATCTCAAAACCGATATAGCGGCGCTGCATCAGGCGGCTGATAAAGGCCACCTGGCCCGAGCCGAGAAAGGGGTCACAAACCAGATCCCCCGGGATGCTGGAATAGTTCAAAATTTTCTCAATCAGTTCCCGGGGCAGTTTGGTGGGGGTTTTTTGATCACCGGCCCAGTACTCCCGCTTGATCGTCCAGACGTCCTCTTTGTCACGGTAATGCTGACTGCGGCCGGCGCTGTCCCGGTCATCCTTCTGATAGCGGGAAAAGGGGTAAAAGGGGCGCAGTTTATCGTCCTTACAGACGTAAAGACAATGGTAGTGGGAACTGACATATTTTCGCCGGGTCACCACTCCGAACTGATATTTCCAGATAATGTGATTGATGGTGATAAAACCGATCTCATCCAGGGCCACCAGAATATCCTTGAGGTTGTTCCAGCCGGAAAATACGTACATACTGCCCGTAGGTTTCAGAATGCGCCAGGCCTGCTCCAGCCAACTGACCGTAAACCCGGAATAATCCGCTTTTGTGATTTCATTGTATCCCTCCAACACCCGGGAAGCCTTTCGATTATAGTTTCCCCGCACTGCTTTGAAATCGATGGCAAAGGGGGGATCGGTGACAATCAGGTCAATGCAATTATCCAGCATCTGCGGCATCCCGGCAATGCAATCCTGGTGATATATCTGATCGAATTCCAGCATAGTCTCGGAATTAATAGTTTTACCTGTTCCTGCGGCGGTCCCGCCCTGTCTGTCCGGCAGCCGCCGGATACAGGCAGGTCAAGGGCAATTAACCGCGCAGTTTATCAATCAGCCGGGGTTTTTTCCGGCGGGCTTTTTTATCGCTCTTTTTCTTCTCGCCGGTATCGGCATAATAGTAATAGTAGTGATAGTAGTAGTAATAGGAATCGTAACCACTGGAGATATTGACGCCGTTGAGCACCGCGCCGATTAGGTTGGTATTGACCTGTTTCAGCAGATCGATGGAGCGCCGCAGCACCCGGAGATCCGTACTACCGGCCTTGACCACCAGCAGAATGGCGTCGGTCATCTTGGACAGAATACTGGCGTCGGTGACCGCGATAATCGGCGGTGAGTCAATCAGTACGATATCAAACTTTTCCTTCATCCGGACTATAAAATCCTTGAGTTTTTGGCTGGCTAGTAGTTCTGAGGGATTCGGCGGGAGATCCCCGCAGGTTACCAGGTAGAGGTTTGGCACCTCGGTTTCCCGGATCACATCCTGGTCATTCAAATCCTGGACCAGACGCTGGGTCAAGCCCGGAGCCCGGGGCAGCTCAAAGACCTTGTGCAGCACGGGTTTCCGCAAATCCGCGTCGATCAGCAGCACTTTTTTCTCCAGGTTGGCAAAGGTGATGGCCATGTTCACCACGGTGGTGGATTTGCCGTCGCCGGGACCGGCGCTGGAGACCACCAGGCTGCTGAAGGGTTTATCAGGGTTCATAAACTGGATATTGGTGCGCAGGGTCCGGTAGGCCTCGGCCACTGTGGACTTGGGATCGTAGTGGGAGATCATCCTGGATTTCAGGGTATACTCCTCTTCATCCATCTTACCGGCGGCCTGTCGCGTCTTTTCCATGGAACTCTTAATATCGATCTTCGGCACAATGGATATCGTCGTCAAACCCAGCTTGTCCAGATCTTCGCTGCTGCGTACCGAGTGGTCCATATACTCTTTCACAAAGGCAATTCCCACGCCCAGACCAATACCCATGAACATCCCCAGCAGCAGGTTCATTTTCTTTTTGGGCTTGATCGGTTTTTCCGGAGGGGTCGCCGGGTCTACAATGCGGATATTGCTGATCTTGCTGGCTTCGGTGATGCGGGATTCCTGGTATTTAGTCTTCATCAGGATGTAGTACTTTTCATTGACCTGGCGCTCCCGGTCCAGCCGGGCAAATTCCAGACTGCGTTCGGGCAGCTCGTTCAAGCGGCTATTGTATTGGTCCACCAGCTTCTTGTATTCGTTGCCCTTGCTCTCTAAAGCAATAATATCAACGGTGCTGAACAGGACATTGCGCAGCAGCTCCAGGGAAATCTGGGACTGTTCCTGGGGCGACAGACCTAAATTGGTCAGATTCTGGGCCTCTTTGAAAAGCCTGGCTTTCAATTCTACACCACGTTTGTCCATCTCCCGGATGGCTTCGTGTTTGGGATCCAGGCCCTGGACGATCATGACGGTTATTTTTTCCCCTTCGATTTCAGCAATGGCATTGCGCAGCTGGGTAATCAGGGGATTGGTGGTATTAATCGCCTCATCGACGATCCACTTCTCCCGTTCGTTGAGCATCTCCTGCTGGTTTTTCAGTTTCTGCCGGGAGACCTGCAATTCCGCCAGGGAGGTGTAATAGATGGCTTCAAAGGTGGAGAGCTGATCGATCAGGGTCTGGGCCGTTTCATCCAGCACATAGACCCCGGTCCGTTTTTGAAATTCCGTCAGGGCCTCCTCGGATTCGGTCAAATCTTTTTCAATGTCCTCCAGCTGCTCCTCCAGAAAGTCCTTCATCTCCACTACTTCACCCAGGTTAAACTCCTCATCGAGACGCAGGTATTCATCGGCAATCAGGTTGGCCAGGAAGGCGGCTTCATAGGGATCGATGGAACTGATTTTCAGACGAATGGCCTCGGTATCCCGGATCGGTTCCACGGTCATGGAAGCCTTGATGGCCCGGACGATCGCCCGATCCAGACTGTCAACTACGGCCAGTTCCTCCTCCGGAGCTCCCAGGAGCAGGCGCTTGATTCCGGACTTGGCGGCGCCCATCACATCGGTGAGACTGACCCCTTTCTGCTGGTACTTCCGGGTACCCAGGATATAGAGGCTGTCGGCAAAGGCGGACTGTTTCATGCGCTGAACCACCCGGCGGCTGAGGTAGTCGCTCTTGAGCACTTCGATCTCGTTGTTGACCTTCATGTAATTGCCCATCATGAAGGGATTCTGGAACAGCGTCGAGGTCTGTCCCTGACGCCCGGCCAGCATCAGCAAAGTTGAGGATTCATACTCCGGCGCGGCCGTAAAAGTATAGTAGACCGTGGCCGTCATAATCAGGATAAAGGAGATACCAATGATCCAGCGGCCCCGGAAAATGATTCGTAAATAGTCCTGCAGGGATACTTCGTTTTCCTGAAAATCCACCGGCCTCTGACCCTGTCCGTTCATTCCTTCCATCTATGCACCTAACTCTTGGTTTATATCGTTCTTGGTTTCTGTATCCTTCACATGAATGTGGTATTTGATAAAATAGGCGAATCCAATGCTGGTCAGTGAGATAAATCCCACGGCGTGTAAAATAACCGCAATCGCCTGTGCCTGACTCAGTTCATATCCCATGTAAAGCAAAATTCCGATGGCTCCGGCGTGATAGGTTCCCACGTATCCCGGCGCAGAAGGCACTGCTATAATAGCAGAAGTTACGAAAAAAAGCAATAAAAGGTTCTGAAAACTGAAAAAAACATTCAGCGCCGTTCCGGTCACCCAGACATTAAAGATGCTCATCACCCAGACAATCATGGTCATCAGGGAGATCATGCCCAGATGGGGCGTCTGGCGCAGGGTGCGCAAGCCCTTTATAAAATTCCGGATCGGTTGAATCAGTTTCCGATAGCGGTTGCTATTCGCCAGTTTGCCGCTGAAATAGCCGCTCAGGGCGGCCTCTTTGTGGCGCAACAGGAGCAGCAACAGCAGGAAAAGACAAAGCGCTCCCGCCGCCCCGGCCCCGCTCCAGCGCATCCACTCCGGCCATACGGGAAAAAACGCCAGAATCGTGATAGGCAGGAGGACCATAAAAAAGAGCACATCCAGCAGGCGCTCGATCACCACGGTACCGAAGATGGAAACCGTGGAAATCCCGGTGGTTTTATTCAGGGCATAGGAGCGCAGGATCTCGCCAAAGCGCAGGGGGAACACATGGTTGCCGAAATAGCAGACCATCTGGGCCCCGAAGACAGCGCTCAGGGGAGCCGGTTTCAGGGGCAAAATCAGGTAGCGCCAGCGAATGGCCCGCAGAAATATCTGAAAGACCATGACCAGCATGGCCAGCAGAAATAGCGTCACATTGGTTTCTTTCAGTGATAACATGAACTCTACTGCGTCAAATTTGCGGAAGCCCAGCCAGAGCCCCAGCAGACTGACGGCAATTCCCAGGAGGGTTTTTATATTCAGAAAGCGGCGTTTTGGGGTGGCTGTCGCGGTCATGGGCGTAAATCAATCAGTTCTTTGGCTTCCAGCCGTTTAGTATCAAAAAGAATCTCCGCTACTGCTGCCTGGATTCCTTTGGGAGTACTGAACTGGATCACGGTTTTCAGGTTGTTAAAATCCAGATAGGTGGCCGATTGCAGCAGTCCGGACTCCCGGCCGATCTTTAAAAATATCGCATTAAAATAGTCGTTGTCGTCCCGGGTCTTCAAGCCCAGGGATCTGGTTTCACCCCGCTTGGGGGCCTCCACGGAGACCACCCGGAAATTGGCCCAGTTGCCAAAGAGCATGTCAAAAATAAACTTCAGGCTGGACTGGGGATCCAGGACTTCGATAATGACCTGGTGGTTCTGTTTGTCGTAACTCCAGAGCCACTGGCCGTCATAAATGATCTCCTGACCGATGAAATCAACCCGGAATTGCTCAGCGCCGGCGATGTAAAAACTCCCCACCGACGACTGATAGTCCTCGGCATTGCGGTCGTAATACTGGACAATTTCAAAACTCAGGACACAGGGGGTCTGGGCCCGATAACGGGCCGACATCCGGTCCAGCAGCGGCTGCCCCTCCTGGGAGGGCAGCTGACGGGGCGGTAATAACATACCCAGGAACAGGGTCAGGACAAGTGTAAGGCTGCGATTTTTCATCATCATAAATTAGTCGATTAAATTACGTTCTCTGTCTGTCTATCCTTGTGATCTTGCTCACGATTCGTGGGCGGATACTTCAATCAAACTGACTGGTGTCGATATCCTCAAGATAGGTCTCGTCAACCAACACATCCCGGGCCTTGCTGCCGGTAAAGGACCCCACAATGCCCGCAGCTTCCAGTTCATCGATCAGCCGGGCCGCCCGGGAATAACCGATCCGCAGGCGCCGCTGCAGCAGGGAAATGGAGCCCTGCTGATGGGTCACAACGAGGCGTAGCGCCTCATAGAACAGGGCATCCCGTTCACCGTTGCTGGCAGCGCCAAAATCCTCGCTGTTCTGCTCCTGGACCGAGGGCAGTTCCAGCTCCCCGGATTTGGGCTGTTTCTGGATATGGCCCAGAATCTTCTCCAGCTCCTCCAGGGAAATGTAGGCGCTGTGCAGACGGGTGGTTTCGGGTGTCTGGGGTGTGGTAATCAGCATATCACCTCGCCCCAGCAGTTTTTCCGCACCGTTGAGGTCCAGGATAGTACGGGAATCCACCTTAGAGGCCACCTGAAAGGCGATCCGGGCCGGGAAATTGGCCTTGATCACCCCGGTAATCACATCCACCGAGGGACGCTGAGTGGCAATGATCAGGTGAATGCCCACTGCCCGGGACATCTGCGCCAAACGGGTAATCGGCTCTTCCACCTCTTTGGCGGAGGTCATCATCAGGTCGGCCAATTCGTCGATAATAACGACAATATAGGGCAGGTGTTCCTGATCCAGCTGGCCCTTTTCCACTTTTAGATTGTATTCCGCAATGTTGCGAACCGTGGCCCCGGCCAGAATATCGTAGCGGCGTTCCATCTCGGCTTCCACGGACCGCAGGGCCACGATGGCGTTGTCGGGCCGGGTAATCACGTACTCGTCCAGATCTTCAGAGGTAATCAGGTGATATTTTTCCAGGGCCCGGTAGGCCGAGAGTTCCAGTTTCTTGGGATCGATCAGGACAAATTTGACCTCATGAGGCTTGGCCCGGTAGAGTATCGAAGTAATAATGGTATTGATGCAGACACTCTTGCCGGAACCCGTCGCGCCAGCAATCAGCAGGTGGGGCATTTTGGCCAGGTCCAGGACACTGACGTCACCGGAGGTGGTCTTGCCCAGGGCAATGGTCAGGATGGACTCGGACTCGGCAAAGAGCCGGGAGCCCACGATGCTGCGCAGGTAAACGATAGCGGGATGCCGGTTGGGAATCTCCACCCCCACCACGGATTTTCCGGGAATCGGCGCCACGATGCGGATGCGTTTGGCTTTCAGCACCCGGGCCAGGTCGTCGGCCAAGCCGGCGATGCGGCTGACCCGCACGCCCGAGGCCGGTTCAATTTCATAGCGGGTAATCACCGGACCCGGTGAAACATGCACCACATGCCCCTTGACGCCAAAGGTCTCCAGGGATTCCTCCAGAAGTTTGGCGTTGCTGATCATCTCCTCTTTACTGACCTCGTGGTCGGTCTCTTCCGGAAAATCCAGAAAATCCAGGGAGGGCAGGATATAATCCCGGCGGGCGGCTTTTTCCTGCAGGCTGTCCACATGTTCAATGTCTTTGTCACCCACCGCTTTAGCCACCGTAAAAACCGGCGCCTCTTCGGTATCCAGCAGAGCCTTCCCGGGGGCGGGTTTTGGTTTGGGGGGTTCTATAGGCCGGTCCAGATCCTCCTGTGCAATCGTAATTTCCCGTTTGGGTTCGCCGCTCTGCAGCGGTTTTTCCGGCACTTTGGGCAAGGTTATTTTTTTTCTTTTTTCCTTCAGGGCCTTTTTGGCAGCCTTTGCGGCGGCTTTTTCGGCCGGTCGCTTCGCGTTGCGCCCTTTGCGAAGATTTAGCAGGTAATCAAAGGGTCCGTAAAAACTCCAGGAAAAATAGGCCCGGATCGTCACCAGGGCCAGGACGCTCAGAAAGACAATGGCCCCGTACAGACCCATAAAATCCACAGTGGTTTTGGCGATCATGCCGCCGATCAGCCCGCTGTAGCGAAAGCCCATGGCGCCGACAATCCGCGCTTTTACCGCCGGCAGGGCCAGGGCTACGGCGGCCAGCAGGGCCAGCAGAAGGACATAAATTGTAAACCGGATCAGGACTTTAAAATTTCGCCGGGCAAACATCCACCAACCCCAGAGGACCAGCAGCACGGGCAGCACAAAAGCCGCCGCACCGATGGTATACTTGATCAGGTAATGGGCAATAAACACCCCCAGAATGCCCATCCAGTTGCCGATGACCACATTCTTTGAGATTGTCGGTTCTTCCAGGGAGTTGTAGGAGATCAGGCTCAGGAATACCAAAATTCCCAGGCCGATCAATAAGAGACCGGTGATTTCCTGCCGTTTCATACTCATACCGTTCGTGCCTCAACAAAGGGTGGTTTGACCAGTTCTGCTTTCAGTTTTTTACTCCGGACGTCGATCAGCAGTTCCGCACCGAGGCGGCTGAATTCACTCCGGACATAGCCCAAACCGATCCCGATGTTCAGGCTGGGTGACTGGGTCCCGCTGGTCACGACGCCGACCTCGCTGTCACCGGCGAAAATCCGATAGCCATGACGGGGAATGCCTTTATCCTTCATCTCAAAGGCGATGAGCCGGCGCTCCGGTCCGTTTTCCTTGATCTTCAGGAGCACATCCCGGCCGATAAAATCGCCACTGTTCAGTTTGGTGATCCAGCTCAGTCCCGCTTCCAGGGGATTGGTGGTCTGGTCGATATCGTTGCCGTAAAGGCAGTATTTCATCTCCAGTCGCAGAGTGTCCCGGGCCCCCAGGCCCACGGCCTGAATATCGTAATCCCGACCCGCCGTAAACAGGGCGTCCCAGAGCCGGACACTGTGGGCCGGATCGTGATAAAGTTCAAAGCCCCGTTCACCGGTATAGCCGGTGCGGGAAATCAGCATCGGAAAACCCGCCAGTTCCCCTTCAACAAAATGATAAAAGGGGATATTGTGCAGGGCCAGCTCGGTCAGTTTCTGGAGCACGGCAAAACTATCGGGCCCCTGGATGGCCAGAAGCGCCGTCTTTTCGGAAATATTGCGCAGTTCCACACCTTTTAGAAGGTTTTCCTTCGCCCAGGCATAATCTTTATCAATGTTGGAGGCGTTGACCACCATCATATAGTGATCCTTAAAGCGGTAAACCAGCAGGTCGTCCACAATCCCGCCGTCGGGATAGCACATGGCCGAATACTGTACCTGGCCAATGTCCAGAGCCGTCACATCGTTCACAGTCAGCCGGTTTAAAAAGGCCTCGGCGTCGGGGCCTTTGACCACGAATTCACCCATGTGGGTCACATCGAAAACCCCCACGGTATTCCGCACGGCCCGGTGTTCATCCATGATGCCGCTGTATTGGATCGGCATGAGATAGCCCGCGAAGGGCAGGATCCTGGCCCCCAGGGCCAGATGCTGCTGATAAAAAGGCGTTTGCTTGTCAGTTTCCATCAAATATCCTCGCTTACATATTATTCAGGGCGCTCTTCAGGATCGCTTCCACCGAGGTGTCAGTACCCAGTTCCTGAGAGGCTTTCTTGAGTGCATTCAAGGCCTCAGCCCGCCGGTAGCCCAGGGACAACAGGGCCTTCAGGGCCTTCAGGGCCTCATCACTGATACTGCCGCTGAACAGGGCGTCAAATCCATCGGGAAGCGGCTCATCAGCCCCGCTGAATTTCTCCCGCAATTCCACGATAATCCGCTGGGCGGTTTTCTGACCGATGCCGGGAATCAGGGTCAGGGCCTTGACGTCCCCGGCCACGATCCGGCTCTTAAACTGGGCCGGGCTGGCGCCGCTGAGAATGGTGATGGCCATTTTGGGACCAATCCCGGAGATGGCAATCAGTTTCAGGAACAGTTCCTTCTCGTCGGAACTATAAAATCCGTAGAGGGTTTGGGCATCCTCCCGGACGTGAAAATGGGTCAGCAGTTTGACCCGTTCCTTCAGCCGGGGCAGGCGTTCATAGGTGGACAGGGGAATCAAGAGTTCATAGCCCACACCGTTCAGGTCCAGCCAGACCCGGGTGGGCTCTTTATGGGTGACGATACCATCGAGATAAGTAATCACGGTCTACCTCAGTTGCAATTGGTTCAGGTGGCAGATGCCCACGGCCAGGGCATCGGACGCGTCAAAGGGGATATCCGTTTCCCGCAGATTCAGTATCCGGGTGATCATGAAGCGCACCTGCTCCTTGGTGGCGGCCCCGTTGCCCACCACTGCGGATTTGATCTTTTTCGGGGAATATTCAAAAATTTCCAGGTCCGAATTGGCCGCCGCCAGCAGGGCCGCACCCCGGGCATGGCCCATGAGCAGGGCGGTCCGGACATTCTGGGCGTAGATGGCGGATTCAACGGCCATGACATCGGGGGTCCAGCGTCCGATGACCTCAATCAGCTCGTGATAAATCTGTTTTAGGCGCTGGGCAAAGGGGATCCTGGGGGATGTGTCAATCGTGCCCCAGGCCAAACAGCTGATCTGCTTATTCATTTTAACCAGGAGTCCATAGCCGGTGTGATGCAGACCATGATCCACACCAATTACCCTGATCGGAGAGAGCATCAGGCAGCTTCCTGCAGTTTAGTAATAATCTCATCATCAATGTCAAAATTGGCATAGACATTCTGAACGTCATCGTGGTCCTCCAGGGTATCCATAAGGTTCAGGACTTTGGCGGCTAGATCCTCCTCCACCTTCACCACATTTTTAGGAATTGCCTGGATGGAAGCTTCCAGAGGCTCAATCCCGGCCTTTTCCAGAGCGGCTTTGACATTCTCAAAAAACCCGGGGTCCATATCCACCTCGTAGATATCGCCTTCTTCCGCCAGATCGTTGGCCCCGGCATCGGTGGCAATCAGCAGCAGATCGTCCTCGCTGGTGCTGCCTTTGTCCACGGTGATAATGCCCTTTTTCTCAAACATCCAGGCCACGCTGCCGCTGGTGGCCAGATTCCCGCCGGCCTTGCTCAGAATGTGCCGGATTTCCGAGACTGTGCGGTTTTTATTGTCCGTCATGGCCTCGATGAATATGGCCACCCCGCCCGGTCCGTAGGCCTCATAAATGACCTCATCATAGACGACCCCTTCCAGCTCGCCGGTCCCTTTTTTCACCGCTTTTTCCACGTTGACCAGGGGCATATTGGCAATCTTCGCCGCCTGAATGGCAGACCGCAGCCGGGGATTGGCGTTTTCATCGCCGCCGCCGGTTTTGGCCGCCACCTGAATTTCACGGATCAGTTTGGTAAATATCTTGCCCCGTTTGGCATCGGCGGCGCCCTTTTTACGCTTTATGGTACTCCATTTTGAGTGACCTGACATAGTGACCTCATAAACTCATTGAGATTTAATAAATATACAGAAACAACTTCTCTTCCGTTTTCACCGGGGTGCGGATAATCCAGGCCTCCCGGTACTTCAATTCAATTGCCCGGTCCAGCAACTCCTCGGCCTGTTCCCGGGTGCTGCAGTTTCCAACCCGGATCTTATAGTAAGGGGAATTGAACTCTTTGACCAGCTCCTGGTCGATAAAATCCTCTACCGCCTTGAGAAACAGGGTGTCGGCCTGATAAAAATCCGTGGTGGAATAGATCTGCACCTTCCAGCCCATTTTTTCCACTACCCGGGCGCTATCCCGGTCCAGCCGGTCCGCTACCGAAGGCTCCTTGATATCAGTGATGATTTCATAAATCATGGAACCGTCCAGGATCGGCAGAGAGGGATCGTAGAGGTCCAGGGGATCGAAACTTTCATCCTGTTCCACGACCGCCGCCGGTTCCTGGGCCCACAGGGGCGCCCAGAGCGCCAGCCAAAGTATTCCGAATAATCGCTTTTTCATAATCCTATTATCAGCTGCCTGAAATATACAAAATTATCTTCATTATTAAAAAATATGTCCGGGATTTCTGCCTTATATTATTTCCAGATCCCTACTCCGAACCCAAGCCTGTTTGCCGTCAATGAGTTTGATCTTGCTCCAGTCCCCGTCATAGTCCAGAACCTGGACCCGGGTACCCTCATGTACAATAAAGAGTTCGGTACTGCCCTCCTGAGGGGCGGCCAAACTTTTCGTGCTGCTCTGCAGAATGATCCCGTAGGCCCGGCTGTGCTCCACTCCGTAGCGCTGCAGCAGGGGCAACAGGGTCAGGAACGTGGCGATGGCCAGCGCCAGCAGGCCGCTCCGGCAGAGTCTCCGGAATCGGTTCAGATTCAGCATCTGGCGGATCGCAAACACGCCGCTGGTCATCAGCAAGAGCAGGGTAAACAGCCGTGCCCAGCCCCGCACCGTCAGAGCCTGGACCATATTCCGGTTCCAGCGCAAGAGAAAAAAATCCGGGGGCACATCGATGCGGTCCTTGACCCGCAAATTGCTCAGCTGCAGGTTAAAGCGGATATTGTCATCCTTGGGCCGCAGCTTCAAGGCCCGTTCATAATTGAGAATAGCCTTGCCCAGACGGCCGGCTTTGTAATAGCTGTTCCCCAGATTGTAGTAGAGTTCAGCGCTTTCCAGACCGTTGTGCAGCACTGCTTCATACTCCTGGATCGCCTCGGGATACTGCTCTTCCAGGTAGAGTGCATTGCCCTTCTGAAAATGAAAATCCACAGCCCCCTGCGCCGGCAGCAGGACTGGTATCAAGGCCAGCAACAGGATATAAAAAAGTTCGAATCGTTGCATTGTTTATAATACTTTAATCAGTTTCATTAATAGTTCATTCACCCGTTCATACAGACGTTCAAAATCCTCAAGACCCAGACTGCCCGGCAGGAAACGCAGCTGCTCCAGTTCGCTCAGAATGGCTATGACTATTTCCCTGAGATCGGGATCCACCCGGTGCTTTTCTAAGGCTGCCTGAATCTCCCGGGGGCCCAGGCCCGATGGGGCCAAGCCCAATCGGTCGGAAATGAAGCCCCTGAGACTGCGGTCTAGTTTTCCACAAACAGCATCGGTTTGCTCCTGACCGAGTTCAGTCTGGATTTCTTTCAGCAGCTGCTGGGCCCGGGACAGGGCCCGGCGACGACGGCTGAACAGGCTGTTGCCGGCCATCTTTTCCAGCCACCAGCGAAAACCGCTGCTGCCGGCCACCAAACCGAGGGCAATCAGATTGAATAACCAGAACCAGACGCGTTTAAACACCGAGGAACCGATGGGGCGCCAATGGGGATCGTCCCGGTTGATAAAGCGGATATCGCTGCCCAGGAGGGAAATCTCCTCTTTGCGAAAGCCCGCACTGGAAGCGAAGTCCGCCTGATCCACCGCATTGACATTGACCGCGTAGCCCTGGGCCGTGCTGGTCTGATAGCGGCCACCGGCGGGATCGAAAAAAACAAAATTCAGCGCCGGAATGCGCAGACGGCCGCTGGTCCGGGGGATCAGTACGTACTCATACGTGACACTGCCCCGGATGGATTTGCCCTGGTTATTAACCCGCCGTTCGACTTTCGGCTCAAATATTTCCACGTTCGATGGCAGTTCCAGGGGTGGCAGTTTGACGGAGTTGATGTTACCGCTGCCGGAAATGCTGTAACGCAGGGTCAGGGCCTGGTTCTGGCGGGTCTGCAGGGTATCGATACTGCTCTCGATCACGTAGTTGCCCACGGCGCCGCTGAAGCCGGCGGGCTGACCGGTGCCGGGGAGTTCCCGGACCCGGATTTTCAGGGGTTCAGACTGAATCTGGACCGTTTTAGTGCCGGAAAAGGGATCGCTAAAAAAGGAGTCGTCGAAAAAATCATCAAAGACCGAACGGCGGCGCTGACTGGGTGCCGGTACCTCGCAGCTGATCTGCATGGGATCAATCGTCAGGTCGCCGGTGGTGGTGGGAAAGAGAGCCAGGCGGCGCAGGGTCGCCTTTTTATAGGCGACACCGTTGATCGTCTCGGTGCTGACGCTGGGATTGCGCTTTTCGGGAAAGAGTTCGGTCCAGAAGCCCTTGGCGTCGGGCAGTTTCTGGGGCGCGTAATTGCGCACGTTTTGAAAATAGAGGGTAAAGGAGACCGGCAGTTCCTCGCCCTTGTACACCGTGGTCTTGGGCACCTCGGCTTTCAGAAAGAGTCCATCCGAAAGGCTGCTGACAGAGCGGGCGGGCGGGGATCCCGGTACCGGACCCGGGGTTGGCGGGCGGGTAGTTGCTACCGCCGGAGACTGCGCTACGTTCACGGTCACGGTAATGGCTTGGGTACTATAGGTTTTCCGGCCGAACTTAATGTCAATCGCCTGAATCGTCTGTGCGCCGGTCCGGGTAGGCGCCAAGCGCCACTGAATGGTTTTCGAAGCCGACATGGCCCCGTTCACGATCTGAATACTGCTGGACTGGGAAGGCCCTGAAATAATCACGAATCCGTCGCTCCGGGGCGGGGCGACATCGGGAAAGTCGCTGGTGCCCTCGATGCTTACCATAAAGCTGATCACCTCATCCAGATCGATCCGCTGGCGGTCCACCGACGCCGAGACCGTTATATCTTTGGCTCTCAGCCCGGCGCTGAGTATGAACAGGAAGAGGATAATCCTGGTGAGCATTGGTCTCATAAGCCGATAATTTACCAATCTTTTTCTTTTTTCATGCCGGAATATTTGGTTTTCATGCGTTCCTGCATCATTTTCTTCTCGGTGTCCTTCAGCGCATCCAGCACCTGGGCCGCCTCCTTCTGGCTCTTCTCCTGTTCCCGTTTCTGTTGCTGGGGCTGCTGCTGAGGCTGGGATTCCTGCTTCTGCTGCTCTTGTTTCTGTTCGGGTTGCTGATTCTGCTGACCAGGCTGATTCTGTTGCTGTTGCTGTTGCTGTTCCTGTTGTTCCTGGTTCTGCTGATCCTGATTCTGCTGCTGTTGCTCTTGCTCCTGTTGCAGCATCTGGCGGGCCAGCTCAAAATTGTGTTTGGCATCGTAATCCCGGGAGTTCAGTTCCAGGGCCCGTTTGTAGAAGCGCAGGCTCTCCTCCAGGCGCTGGGATTTCAGTAAGGCGTTGCCCAGGTTGTAAAAGGCGGCGGATTTCTGCCGGGGATTCTTGCTGGGAATCGCCAGTTCAAATTCCCGCATGGCCTCGTTGATCTGTTCCGCTTTATAGAGTGCGGCGCCCCGCCCGAAATGGGCTTCTTCCCAGTCGGGATGTTCACTGAGAATACGGTCGTACTTGCGGATCGCGTTTTCATACTGTGCGCTGTCATAGAGCCGCTGGGCCTCATCCCCGGCCAGGGCCGGCAGTCCCAGCAGCATGATCAGCAGGGTATATCCAAATAAATGCTTCATTTAATCATCCGTTTCGGTCGCAGGCCGGCCCTTTTCTGACAGGAGTAAGCTGATCAGAAAGAGCCCGATGCCCAGAGCCAGGATCAGCTGGTAGCGCTCCTGGTAGTCGCTATATTCATGGGAGCGGATATCCTTCTGCTCCATCTGTAGAATTTCAGTGTAAATCTTGCTAAACACATCGGCATCGGCGCCGAGATTATAATATTTACCCCCGGAAAGGGACGCAATTTCCCGCAGCGTCGCCTCTTTCAGGGCAGTGGTCACCACCCGGTTGGCCCGGTCCCGTTTGTATTCAAATTCGCCGCTCTTGGCATTCACCATGGGAATCGTTGAACCGGTCAGGCTGCCCACCCCAACGGAGTAGATAATGGTCCCTTCGTCCTTCACCCGTTCCATCACGGATTCCAAATCCCCCTCATGGTCTTCCCCGTCGGAAATAACGATGATAACCTTATGTTTCTTCTCCTTGGATTTAAAAGCGTTCAGGCTGGTTTCCAGAGCATCGGCAATGGCCGTTCCCTGGGTGCCGATGACACCGGTATCGATGACATCGAGAAAGAGTTTCGCAGCACTGTAATCCAGGGTCAGGGGGCATTGCAGGTAGCTGATCCCCGCAAAGGCCACCAGCCCCACCCGGTCGCCCCGCAGGAGGTTGATAAACTTACCGGTTTCGTACTTGGCCCGCATAAGGCGGTTGGGTTTCACATCCTCGGCATTCATGCTGACGGATGTATCGAAGGCGATGATAATATCGATGCCCTTGCGCTTGACCTCCATTAGTTTACGGCCCATTTTCGGCCCGATCAGGGCCAGACCGATCAGGGCGAGGGCCAACAGCCGCAATTGCTGTTTGCGGCGCACCCGCTGAAGTTGCGTATTTTCCAGCAGTTTGGGGTAGAGCTCGGCCCCCCCGAATTCCCTCAGTGCCTGTTTCTGGGCGTGGCGGAAACGCCAATGGATGCCCCAGACCAGGGGGATTAAGAGCAGAAACCAGATCAGCCCGAGATAGGAAAATTTAACCATCAGGGAAAGCGCCTCCAGACGGCCAGCTCCAGCAGGATCGTCAACACGATCAGCAGAAAACCAGGCAGGAGAAATACGGGATAGAGATCGTGATAGTTGACGTACTCTTTCACCCGAACTTCGGTTTTTTCCATTTTGCTGATCTCCTCATAGATCGAGGAGAGGTGGGCCTCATCGGTGGCCCGGAAGTAGCGGCCGCCCGTGCTCCTGGCAATACCCTGGAGCACGGGCTCATCGATCTCCACGTCAATCAGGCGATACTGGATCCGGCCGCTGGGGACTTGCACCGGGTAGGGGGCCTGCCCCAGTTTGCCGGCCCCGATAGTGTAAATCTTAATTCCAAAGGACTGGGCCATTCCGGCCGCGGTCTCGGGGTCCAGTTCACCGGCATTGTTACGGCCGTCGGACAAGAGAATTATAATTTTGCTCCTGGCTTGGCTCTCCCGGAGCCGGTTGACCCCGTTGGCAATCGCCATGCCGATGGCTGTGCCGTCATATTTTTCTTCGATGATATCCACCTGATCCAGCAACTGTTTCAACACATCGTAATCAATCGTCAGAGGGCACTGCAAAAAACTTTCGGCGGCAAACACCACCAGTCCGATTCGGTCGGCCTGTCGGCCTTCAATGAACTCCCGGGCCACGGTTTTGGCGGCTTCCAGGCGGTTGGGTTGGAAATCCACGGCCCGCATGGAGCTGGAGATGTCCAGGACCATCATGATATCAATACCCTCGGTGCTGAATTCCCGGACCGTGTCCCCCTTCTGTGGCCGGGCCAGGGCCAGAAACAGCAGTGCCAGGGCCGCCAGTTTCAGAGCAAAAAGCAGCTCCGCCTTCCAGCCCTGCCGCTGACCCGCCAACGCTTTGATCCCCCGAATGGAGGAGTAGCGGATGGTCGCTTCCCGCCTTTGACCACGGCGTCGGTACCAGAACCAGAGTCCCGGTATCAGGAGCAGCAGTAGCATATATCCCCAGTCGGCAAAATACCACATTATAAACCTACGATCTCAATCTTAAAAAAATGTCGTTCTATCTAATGCCCAAGGCCTGAAATTGTTTCCGCTCCATCGTCGCCGCCCAGCGCTCGTCTTCCTATAGACAGCGGCTGAATAGATCTTGTGCAATTCAACCGGTATGGAGGGAATCCTGATCTTCCTCCAAACGCTGATACAGGGTACCCGTTTCCACAAGCTCTTGACCGCGCCGGTATTCGGGACCTGAACTCTAGGCCTTCGGTTTTTTACTGGTTTTTTTCGGGGCTGTTTGCGATCCAATATCTGTCGGACCGGCCGCATCTTCGATCTCATCGGAGATCTCTTTAGTCGCTTTTTTAAACTCCCGCAGACTCTTACCCAGACTCTTGGCAAAATCCGGAAGCCGCTTGGCTCCGAAGAGCAACAGGAATACCACCAGGATTAAAATAATTTCGCCAGCACCAAGGCTACCCATACAAACTCCTTCACTATTTTACTTGTATTATCTCCAAAACCGCAACACGTAATACGCGCCCACCATCCCCAGGATACCGACCAGGTTTAAACTCAGGGAAAAGCCGATGGTCACGGAAAACATGAGCATATCCACGACACCGGGACCGATCATCAGGTTGACCGAGCGCAGAAAAACCTCTTTGACCACCCCGTCGGGCATGGCCATCTTCAGCACCTCACCCATCAGGGAGCCCAGCATGGCACCCAGAATCAGGACGCCAATTACCATGATTAATGAACGATTCTTGGGATTCTTCTCCATCTCAATTTCTCTCCAGTAAGGATTTAAACATTCCCAGCCCGTCTTCGGAACCCAGAACTGCTTCTGCGGCCCGTTCCGGATGGGGCATCATTCCCAGAACATTTTTATATTCGTTGTAAATTCCCGCAATATTGAGTTTGGACCCATTGGGGTTGGCCGCCGCCGTGACATTCCCCTCGGCATCACAGTACTGCAGGGCAATCCGCTCCTGGTCCTGCAAGCGTTTCAGGGTATCATCATCGGCAAAATAGTTGCCGCTGTAATGGGCAATCGGCATGCGCAGTATCTGTCCCTCGGTATACTGCTTGCTGTACCGGGTTGCATGATTGGTTACTTTCAGGTGCACATCCTGGCAGAGAAAGCGCATCTTCTCATTGGGAATCAGGGCCCCTGGCAGGAGTCCGCTTTCCAACAAAATCTGAAAACCGTTGCAGATACCCAGCACCGGTCCGCCCTCTTTAGCATACTGTACAATCTCTTTCATGACCGGAGAAAACCGGGCCACGGCTCCGACCCGCAGGTAATCACCGTAGCTGAAACCGCCGGGCAGGATAATGGCATCGAAGAGGCGCAGGGAGGTCTCTTTGTGCCAGATATAGAACACGTCGGCACCCAACACTTTTCGGATCACATGATAGGTATCGTGATCGCAATTGGATCCCGGAAAAACCACAATCCCAAATTTCATAAGACTGTCTCGCTGAGTTCATAACTGTATTTCTGGATCACCGGGTTGGAAAGGATCTTTTCACAAATCTCCCGGGTCTGGGCCTCGGCCGCGGCCTGGCTCAGGCCGGCATCCAGGCTTAGCTCGAAGAACCGGCCGGCCGTGATGTCCTGGATATTGCCGTAACCCAGGCTGCCCAGGGCATGCTGAATGGTTTTGGCTTCAGGATCCAGAATACCCGGTTTATAGGTCACAATAATCTTGGCTTTCCACATGACTATTTATCCTTTCTACGCATGGAAAAATGGGCCCTGGGTTCCTCATAACCCACGATCCAGGCTAGAACGTGGGTGATGATAAAAATACTCATAACCGGAAAAATGGCATAACCCCTGAAAATGATCACAATGATGCAGGATAGAAGGATATAAATGCTCCGAAAGGTGCCGAAGGGACCGTTGCGGAAAGTAATGTGAAAGGTTGAACTGAAGCGGATATTGCTGACCATCATAAAGGAGAGCACCAGGACCAGGGAAAGGGCCAGTTTGGGATCGCCGTAGTGGCCGAATACGGTTTTACTAAACCAGACGAAAGAGCCGATGGTGGCCGCCATGGCCGGCACCGGCAGTCCGGTAAAGTAGTCCTTTTTTTGAGGGGTGGCGGAGAGATTAAAGCGGGCCAGCCGGACACCCCCGAAGAGCAGGGGGAAAAAACCAATCATCGCCCCCATAATGCCCATATCCGACACATAAAGGGTATAGACCATCAGGGACGGAACCAAACAGAAAGAGATAATATCGGCCAGGGAGTCAAATTCCACACCGAAATCCGACTGCTGTTGCAGCCAGCGGGCAACCTTGCCATCCAGGGAATCAAATACCATGGCCGCCAGGATCAGGACCACGGCGGTGATGTAGTGCCCCTGAACGATCTGCAAAATGGCTAAAAAACCGGCAAACATATTGAATATGGTAAATATACTGGGAATAAACGAGCGTTTCAGTCGCATACGATCTCTCCTATTATAGTTTGGGCCGCCCGGACCTTGTCCCCGATGCTGACCCGCAAGACCACCACGGCCGGCAGGATCAGATCCACCCGGGAACCGAACATGATCAGTCCGAACCGTTCCCCCGCAGTCACCACCTGACTGGGTTGCAAGCGGCAAATAATACGTCGGGCAATCAGACCCGCGATCTGGGAAAATTTGATCCGAAAGTTGCCGTTAGCCAATGTAATTATATTGTGTTCATTATCAAAAGAAGCTTCGGGTTTCATGGCCGAAAGAAAGCGGCCGTCCCGGTGTTCTATCGTCCCGATGGTCCCGGAAAAGGGGATCCGGTTGACGTGCACACTGAAGACGGACATAAAGATGGAAACCCGTCGGGCGTTACCCACGAAATCATCGTCCAGCTCCGCAATCTCCACGACCTGACCGTCGGCGGGACAGATAATCAGTTTTTCTCCCGTCGGGGTCTCCCGCTCAGGATCCCGGAAAAACCAGAGGGAAAAGAGAAAAAAGACGAAAACCACCCAGAAGAGCGCTGTCAGCATGTTCTGCTCAAAATAGAAGCCGCCCATGAGAAAGACAAAGGCCAGAATGAAGGCCGGCAACACGATTCGAAGACCATCCCGGGCAATCATGATATTTTCTCTGCGATCCGTTGCATCATCTCCGTGTAGGTTTTTTCCACATCCCCCAGGTCCTGGCGGAAGCGGTCCTTGTCCAACTTGCGCATACTGCCTTTTTCCCAGAAGCGGCAGGTATCGGGTGAAATTTCATCGGCCAGCAGAATCTGTCCGTGAAAGCGCCCGAATTCCAGTTTAAAATCTACCAGATTGATGCCGATGGAATCAAAAAACTCCCTGAGAATAGCATTGACCCGCAAGGCCTGGTCCTTCATCACCGCCAGTTCCTCCCGACTGGCCAGCTCCATAGCCAGCACATGGTCGTCATTCATCAACGGATCGTGGAGTTCATCGTCTTTGTAGTAGAGTTCCACAATGGGCTCCCCGAAAACGATCCCCTCGTTGATCCCATAGCGTCGGCAAAGACTGCCAGTGGAAATATTGCGAACCACTAGCTCAACGGGCACAATGTCCACATTTTTCACCAGCATCTCGTTGTCGGAAATCTTGTCCACAAAATGGGAGTCGATGCCCTGCTCCCTGAGCAGGCGAAACAGATTGGAACTGATTGTATTATTGGCCACCCCTTTACCGATAATCGTGCCTTTTTTAACACCATCAAAGGCGGTGGCGTCGTCCTTGAAATATTGCAGCAGGACCTCGGGATCAGCGGTTTTGTAGAGTATTTTAGCTTTGCCTTCATAAAGTTTTTGTTTGGTATTCATCAAATATTAATCTCCCAGTTTTTGATAGATTACGTCGATACAGCGCAGCACTTTTGCATAATTAAAAAGATTTTTGATCTCTCCGTAATCCAGGTATTCCCCAATCGCCGGATCCGCCAGGATCAGCCCCTTGAAATCCGCACCTTCATTCCAGGCCTCCATCGCGCTTTTCTGTACCAAAGCGTAAGCCGCCTCCCGGGTTAGACCCTTGGCCACCAGGGCCAGCAGCAATTCCTGTGAAAAGATCAGGCCGCCGGTGCGTTCCAGATTTTTCCGCATATTTTCCGGATAGACCAGCAGGTTTTGCAGGACCCGGATGGTTTCGGCCAGGATAAAATCGATGGTAATACAGCTGTCCGGCAGCAGAACCCGTTCGGCGGAGGAGTGGGAAATATCCCGCTCGTGCCAGAGGGCCACATTTTCCATGGCCGACATTGCATAGCCCCGTAAGAGCCGGGCCATCCCGCAAATCCGTTCCGTCAGGATCGGATTGCGCTTGTGGGGCATGGCGGAGGAGCCTTTCTGCCCCATGCTGAAAAATTCTTCGGCCTCCAGTACTTCGGTGCGCTGCAGGTGCCGGATTTCCGTGGCAATTTTTTCCAGGCTCGCCCCGATGACCGCCAGAGTGGCCACAAAAAAGGCGTGCCGGTCGCGCTGGACGATCTGGTTACTCACCGGTGCGGCACTCAGGCCAAGATTCTCACAAACCCGGATTTCCACCTCGGGATCAATGTGCTGATAGGTGCCCACGGCCCCGGAAATCTTGCCCACTTTCACATCTTCCAGGGCCAGTTGAAAGCGTCTCAGCTGCCGTTTCAGTTCTTCCCGCCAGATCAGAAATTTCAGGCCAAAACTGATCGGTTCAGCGTGAATGCCGTGGGTCCGCCCAATCATCAGCTGCTCTTTATACTGCCGGGCTTTGGCACTCAGAAGCTCAATCAACGCTATGATCTGTTTCAGGATCAGTTCCCCGGCTTCACGCAGCTGCAGGGCCAGGGCCGTATCCAGGAGGTCCGAAGAGGTCATGCCCTTATGAATAAACCGGGAGGCCGGTCCCACGTGCTCCGCCACATCGCTCAAAAAGGCGATTACATCGTGTTTGACCTCCACTTCAATTTCCAGAATCCGAGCCACGGAGAAATCGGCCTTCTGATTAATCGCCTGCCAGTCGGCGTCGGGGATCAGTCCCCGCTCGTGCTGGACCCGGCAAACCTCCCGTTCCACCTGCCACCAGCAGCGGTACTTATTTTCATCGGACCAGATCTGCCCCATCTCCGGGCGCGTATAGCGTTCAATCATTATTTTCCCAGCTCCATGCGAATATTCATATCCTTGTCTCCCTGGAGCACTTTCAGTTCAATCACATCCCCGGCCTTCAGAAATTTTTCCTGAATCTCCTGAATAATATCGCTGTCGGTCTTGATCTCTTTACCGTTGACCTCGGTAATCACATCCCCCACCTTGATTCCGGCATTAGCAGCTGAACTGCCGGATTCCACCTCGGTCACGATCACACCGCTGGTAGAACTGAGGTTCAGGTAGCGGGCCAGGAACCGGTCAATGTTCTGCACCGAGAGGCCGGTCCGGAAGGTGCGGTCAATTTTGCCATAGCGCTTGAGTTCCTCGACGATAGTGGTGACCCGGTTAACGGGCACTGCAAATCCCACTCCCACGGAACCTTCACTGTAAGCGTTGCCGGTAAAAATAAAGGTGTTGATCCCGATGACCTCACCATGGGCGTTGACCAGCGGCCCGCCGCTGTTGCCCGTGTTAATCGAGGCGTCAGTCTGGATCATATCCTGGAAAATCCGGCCGCTCTGCTGGCGCCCGAAATTCAGATTTTTCGCCGATACAATACCAATCGTGGCCGTGGGTTTGAAATTGACATTGAAAAGGCCAAAGGGATTGCCCAGGGCGATGACCCACTCGCCGATAATCACATCGTTAGAGTCACCAAAACGGGCTGAGGGAAAATCCTTGCCCTTGATCTTGAGCAGCGCGATATCGGAAACGTTGTCCATCCCGATCATGTGGGCCTTGTGTTCCTGACCGCCAATCAGGGTCACTACAATCTCCTCGGCACCCTCCACCACATGGGCATTGGTAATCACGTACCCGTCCTCACTGATGACCACACCGGAGCCCAGACTCTTGACTCGGCGGCGGTGAATCTGGTCGGGAAACAGCATATTCCAAAGGGGATCGTTGAAAAAAGCCGATGTCGCATATTCCTGTATCGCCGTAACATTGATCCCGGCCACGGCCGGACTGACTGCTTCCACTGCCCGGGTGATGGCGGTTTCCCGGGAAGCCATAATCTCGTCTTGAAATTTACTGAATTGCGCAAACAGCCCTATCGAGCTCATCAGGAAAAACAGAAAGAATTTACTATTACGGAAAATTGATCTCACTTGTCATCCTCTTTAATAATCCACTTTTTGCAAAAACAAACCCTGAGGCGGTGCGGTAACAGCAGTCATTCCACTTGCCCGGTTTTCCACCAGGGCTTGAAAGTCCGCCACCTGTCCTTTACCCCGGGCTACTGTAGCCATGGTGCCAACCAGCATTCGTACCATACTATGTAAAAAGCGGTTACCAATAATTGTGTAATTTAAGAAATTATCGCCTTTAATCCATTTGGAATCGTAGATAATGCAAATTTTTGATTCCGGTTCCGCCGCGGCCCGGCTTAGCCGGGTAAAATCGTGCTCCCCAGGCAGACAGGCCGCACACTCGTGCAGGGTGTTTTCATCAAAGCGGTCATCGGTCTGCCAGCTGGTTCGGCGCTCCAGGACCACCCGGTTCAGGCAGATTCGATACACATAGGTCCGCCGCCGGGCCCCGAAGCGGGCATGAAAATCCGCCTCAACCGGGCAGCAATCCCGAATATAAATATCGACACCGGTTTTGGCATTCAGGGCTTTCCGCAAGGTCGCAGCATCCAGGTTTGTATCCAGATCGAAATGAGCCACCTGCCCCAGAGCATGCACTCCGGCATCGGTGCGCCCGGAACCGATCAGCGTCACCGGCTGCCCGTGATTCAGCTCCGCCAGGGCCTCCTCCATCTCCTGCTGGACCGTCCGTTCCCGCCGCTGGCGCTGCCAGCCGCGGAAGTCCGTTCCGTCGTATTCCAGGTTCAGTCTAAAGCGTTGCAGCACCCTTTATACCCATATAATAATTGAAACTAACAGACTCAGGGCCAGGCCGCAGCTGAGCCAGTCCCCCAGGCGAAAATTCAGGGGCTGATAGGCGCTGCGCCGAACACCGGCGTCATAGCCCCGCACACTGATCGCATCGGCCAGGGTCTCGGCCCGCTGAAAACTGAAAATCATCAAGGGGACCAGAGATTTCCGGACCCGCCGAACACGCTCCGTCAGACGCCCATCCGGACTATCGCTTAAGAGCTTCCAACCCTCATCCAGCCGCCGGTACTCCTCCCGGAGGATGGGGAAAAATTTCACGGCGATAAAAATAATCTGAAAAAAATCATCAATTCGCCAGCCCAGGCGTTGCAGAGGTCGCAAGAGTTGATAGACCGCATCCAGAAATTCAATGTCCCGGATCCATTGCAGCACAAAGGCCATCAACAGGATCAGATTGGTCACCCGGATAGTGAACAGTACCGGCTGTTCCAAAAGGGTCAGACTAAACTGCAATTCCCCGGTAAACAGCCGCCAGCCCCGGCTGGTGAGCAGCAGGTGGACCAGGAAAGTAAGCGGTAAAAACACCAACAGGTAGCGCACCGAGTGGAGTACCCGGTTCAGGCGCATCCCGTTGATCCGAATCAGCAGCAGAGTCAGGACCAGGCAGAGCATCTGTCCCTGGCTGCTGTAAATCAGAAACAGGCTGATCATCCAGGCAAAAGACCAGAATAGTTTAGCCCGGGGATCTAATTGCTTCATTTGAATCCAATACTCAGGGACAGGGTCAGCGCGTTCCGTTGGGGTAATACCAGAGCCTGAACCTCACTGATCGGGGTTTCCAGGCGATCCTTGGTCAATGCAATCACGTCAATCATACTGACAATCCGGTTCACGATCAAACCGCCCAGGGCGAAACTGGCCAAATGCAGGAGCTGCTGGCTGTCGTAACGCAGTCCGTCAAACTTCTTCCGTGACGCGTCACTGTCCCAGGCCCAGAAATACTCATCGGTATCGGGATAGAGACTGGTATACTGACGGTAACGCAACTTCTGATCGTTGTATTCATAAAGATTGTTATAATTGCCGATATCGGTAAAGTAATAGATATCCTTGCCTCTGGGTTCAATGCCCGCATGGGTGGCGGCGTAGGCCTGCATATCCTGTTCGGCGGAATCGCCAAAATAGAGCAGGGCAGCGTAGCCCACCCAGAAAAGGAGCTCGCTGCTGTTCAGGGCAAAGCCCCGTTTGTGATAATTCAGGCTATGTTCACCCCAGCCCGGCAATAGCATACTTTTCAGCAGCAGTCCCCGGGCAGTCTGCACGGACAGCAGGGAATCCGTTGGTTCAGATTCCTGGGCATTTGCGGAAACCATTACTAAAAGCAGCAGCGGTATCAGAACAAGGGGCACGATTCTCTTCGGCATTATTTTCTCCTCATAAGACTAAATCCAAGCAGCACACACAGTGCTATAACGTTCAAGACCCCAAACCAGTTTCCGAAACGGGTATAAAAAGTTTGCGGACCCCCCTGCTCCAGTTCCGCTGACAGCCAGCCTGTTTCACCAAATCCCAGTTGCGTCAGGACACGACCCTGGCCATCGCAGATACAGGAGATGCCGGTATTGGCCGAGCGCACCACGGAAACCCGGTTTTCAATGGCCCGGAAACGGGCAATCTGCATGTGCAGATAGGGGGCCGAATTGTTCCCGTACCAGGCGTCGTTTGTGACAATAGCCAGCAGTTCAGCACCATTGCGGATACCCTGCCTGACGATATAGGGAAAAGTAGACTCAAAACAGATTACCGAACTGAAATCAAGGGTAGTATCCTGATTGGCCAAGCTGTCCACCTTCAGAGGAATGTGAAATACCGTGGCTTCGGTGCCGGGCTGAAAGAGTCCCTGACCCAGGTTCAGATTGTTGAGATTGGGAAAGAGCTCTGCCAGGGGAATATATTCTCCGAAGGGCACCAGTTTCATTTTGCGGTAGGATTCGATCCGTTGATCATGGGGTCGCAACAGAAAGGTGGCGTTATAGACCTTGTAGGTCTCATCGTCCTCAAACTCAAAATCCGGTACCCCGGTGAGCAGATGGCTGTCCAGCTGCTCCAGGTGCCGGTAGATGCGGTCCAGGGAACGCCCCCGGTTTTTCCGCAGATAGGTAGGTGTCGCGGTTTCCGGCCAGACAATCAGGTCCCGGGGTTCAATGGCTGAGGAATCGCTCAGGTCATGCAGTAGCTGCATGACAGTATAAAAGGAATCCCGGTCCCACTTCTCATTGGGGTCCACATTGGGTTGAATCAGAGAGACATGGACTTTTCGCCGCGGTTCCCTGTTCGACACACCCCGCAGTTGCCAGATACCGAATATCTCCAGCAACAGAAACAGACCCACAATCGCTACAACCGGACGCGGGATTCGGCGCCGGTTTTTTCCCGATTGCAACCAGATAGTAATCAACAGAACATTGATCAGAACCACTAGAAAACTAACTCCGTTAGCCCCAGTAATGGAGACAAACTGAATCAATTGGGTAGCCTGACTCTGGGAATAACAGAGGTTGTTCCAGGTAAAGCCCATTTTCCCGAAAGAGCGTAAATATTCCACGGCAACCCAAACCACTGGCCAGGACCAGAGGCCTGCCAGGGGGCCCCAGCGGCGACCGATAAATCCCACCAGAAAACCGATCAATCCGTAATTCAGGGCCAGGAACAGAACCCCCGCCAGCATGGATAGGGTCGCCCAGTACCAATCCGTGCCCTGATTGAAGGCCAGCCAATACATGATCCCCAGGTTCAGCAGCAGTCCGAACAGGTAGCCCTTTTCAAAACCCAGGTGATAGTCCTCCTTAAGAAAGAGAAGCATCAGGGGAATCAGGCTGATATAGGCCAGAAATCCCAGGGGCAGGGGCGGAAATGAGGCCACTGTCAGCAACCCTGAACTAAGGATCAGCAGCCAGTTGGGAACTGACTGAAGGCGATCGGTTTGTGAATAATTCACACAACTCCGTTCTGTATTATTCCACGGAAACTGAACGAATCGGACTACTTTTTCAGGGCAGACTTAATCAGTTTTCCCGGCTTAAAATGGGTCTTTTTACGGGGTGGTACGTAAACCACTTCGTTGGTGCGCGGATTACGGGCTTTCGGTTTGGCTTTGGTTTGTTTGACCTCAAAGACCCCAAAACCCCGGATCTCAATCCGCAGGCTCTGAACCTCTTCGCTGAGCATTTCCCTCAGGGTAACAAAAACACCATCGACAATCGCTTCGGTGTCGGTCACTTTCAGATCCAGGCGCTCGGCCGTTTTCTTGACAATCTCTTTTTTCGTATAGGTTCGGGTACGCATGAACTTCCTCCTTTATTTGCGTTCAATTGATATAATTCCTTGGACACCTTGTATCTTGCTGATAATTCGGGACAGGTGTTTCAGGTTGCCCACCTGCAGCACCAGCGATACGTGTATGATTGTATCGTCCACGTTACCGTCAATACTGACAATATTGGTATTGGTCGATGAGATAAGCTCAACGACATCCTTTAAAAAATTCTTACGTTCCTGTCCCATGATTTTAATCTGGGCCAGAAACTGCTGGTTCCGGTCCACATCCCAGTCGACATCCAGCAACCGTTCGTTTTCCTTGAGCAGGGCCGGAATGTTGCTGCAGTCACTCTTATGAATAATGATCCCCCGCCCCCGGCTGACAAACCCGATGATCGCATCCCCGGGGATGGGATTACAGCATTTAGCGAAATTGACCATCATGTTCACGATGCCCTGAACCTTGATGCCCTTGATATTCTGGCGGGCCTTCTCAATAAACAGGGAGTCCAGGTCCTTCTGTACCTCCGGCTCCGTACTATCCTGGGGAAACAGTTTGGAATAGATCGCCGGAGTGGTGACTAAACCACTGCCAACGGCTGCGTAAAAGCGCTCCAGATCGTCGTAGCCCAACTCCTTGAAGCGTTTCTGGACGGTTTTTGAAAAGGGCAAGCGTTTATTTTTCTGGTTTTCCTTGTCAATAATCTCCTTCCCCAGCTGGACACTCTCATCAAACTGGGTCTTGCGGATATAGCGCTTGATGGCCCCCACGGCCTTGGAGGTCTTGACAAATTTCAGCCAGGCGTAGCTGGGCCGCTGGTTTTCCGAGGTAATGATCTCCACGGTTTCGCCGCTCTTAAGCTCCCCGTTCAGAGGCACCATTTTACCGTCCACTTTCGAACCGATACAGCGGTAACCCACGGCCGTATGCACTTCAAAGGCAAAATCCACCGAGGTGGCCCCTTTGGGCAGTCGAATCAGGTCCCCCATAGGGGTAAAGACAAATATCTCGTCCTTGAAGAGATCGATCTTCAGGGTATCCATGAAATCCTTGGGATCTCCGGATTCGGTTTTCAGGACATCAATGAGGTCCCGTAGCCAGCCCACATACTTGTCCACTTCGTCGGCGCGGGTTCGTCCCTCTTTATAGCGCCAGTGGGCCGCGATACCCTCTTCGGCAATCTGGTCCATCTCCTGGGTCCGGATCTGAATTTCCACCACGCGGCCACCCTCGCCGTAAACCGTGGTATGGATTGATTGATAGTAATTGGCCTTGTGGTTGGCCACATAGTCCTTGAAACGGTCCATCACCGGTGTAAAGAGATCGTGAGCCACCCCCAGCACGGTATAGCAGTCCTCTTTATGAGGCACGATTACCCGGATAGCCAGCAGGTCATAGATTTCCTCAAAGGGCTTGTTCCGGGATTTCATTTTTTTATAAATTGAGTAAAAATGCTTGGGCCGGCCAAAGATGGCGGCCTTCAGCCCCTGCTCCTTCAGGGCATTATTCAGGGGTTCTACAAAGCTGGCAATGTATTTTTCCCGCTCGCCGCGCTTGTCCCGGACCTTTTTCATCAGGAATTTGTAGGCTTCGGGATCCAGTGCTTTCAGGACCAAGTCCTCCAGGGCAGACTTCATCTTGAACATTCCCAGACGATGGGCCAGGGGTGCATAGACGTCCCGGGTCTCGATGGCAATCCGCCGGCGCTTCACCGGGGGTAAGGAATCCAGGGTCTGCATATTATGGAACCGATCGGCCAGTTTGATAATCAGGACCCGGATATCCTCGGCCACACTGAGCAGCATCTTGCGGAAATTATCAGCCTGTTCCTCCTGCCGGTTGCGAAAACTGATTCCGCTGATCTTGGTGACTCCCTCCACCAGTTTCGCCACTTCCGGCCCGAAACGGACATCCAGGTCCTCGTAACGGACATTGGTATCCTCGATAACGTCATGCATCAGACCGCAGGCAATAGTCACGGGGTCCATGTTCATTTCCGCCAGGATCAGGGCCGTCTGATAGGGGTGTTCAAAATAGGGCTCACCGGATTTGCGCAGCTGACCGCGGTGGGCTTCTCGGGCAAAGCTATAGACCTCCCAGAGAAAATCTTCATCGGCTTTATTGAAGGAGATTCCCTCCTCTGATGACCGTACCAGGGCGTAGAATTTCTGGGGACGCCGGCTCTTCCGGGACAGCACTTTGTCGATCAGGGGTCTGGTCATTAAAAGGGTGCCCCCGCCATATCTTCCCGTTTGGGGGCCAGGTTTTCAAACCGGGCATATTTATCGATAAAAACAATACTCACCGTATCGGTCGGGCCGTTGCGCTGCTTGGCAACGATAATTTCGGCCTTGCGCTCATCCTCCAGGGTCACCTCTTCATTCATCCGGCGCTTATAGACAATCGGCCGGTAGATAAACATCACCACATCGGCGTCCTGTTCAATGGCCCCGGATTCCCGCAGATCCGAAAGCTGCGGCCGATGGTCTCCGGTCCGGTTCTCCACCGCCCGGGAGAGCTGGGAGAGCGCCAGAACCGGCACTCTCAGTTCCTTGGCCAGAGCCTTGAGGTTCCGGGAGATTTCCGTAATCTCCTGCTGCCGACTTTCGGCCCGGTGGCCCTTGACCAGCTGCAGGTAATCCACCACGATCATCTGCACATCGTGTTCCGCCTTCAGACGGCGGGCTTTCGCACGAATCTCCATCATGGATAGAGACGGGGAATCGTCAATATAAATAGGTGCCTTGGCCAAACGCCCAGTCTGTTCACTCAGACGACGCCACTGGTCCTGGGGCAGTTTTCCCGTCCGAACCAGATGACTGTCCACCTTAGCTTCTGCACACAGTAGGCGCATGGCCAGCTGGTAGTCCGCCATTTCCAGGCTAAATATTCCCACGGGGATCCCATATTCCACAGCAGTATTTCTGGCAATGGACAGGGCCAGGGCGGTTTTACCCATACTGGGGCGCCCGGCCAGAATGACCAGGTCCCCGTTCTGAAATCCCGAGGTCAGGTCATCGAGATCGATAATCCCGGTAGGTACACCGGTGGTGTGAAATTTTTTCTGATGAATGCTGTCAATATGTTCAAAGGTATGGGTCAGCACGTCGCTGAAATTTTTAAAACCCGCTTTCAGGCGGCTGTCGGAGAGGGCAAAAATCCGCTGTTCCGCGGCATCCAGAATATCAAAGGCCGGCTCCTTGGCCTCATAGGCCTCCCCCTGGATATCCGTGGCCGAAAGAATCAGTTTCCGCAGGATGGATTTTTCCAGCACGATTTTGGCGTAGTATTCCACATTGGCCGATGAGGGTGTGGATTCCGCCAGTCCGGTGATATAGTAAACGCCGCCGGCCTTATCGATCTGTTTCATCCGTTTCAGGCGGTCAATGACACTGATCTGATCGATGGGCTGGCCATCGTTGAAGAGATCCATCATGGACCGGAAAATCAGCTGATGGCCATCCTTGTAAAAGGCGGTGTGATCGAGATGTTGAAGGGCTTTGCTCACAGCCTCTTTGTCCAGCATCATGGCCCCCAGAACCGATACTTCGGCCTCATCGGCATGGGGTGGTACGCGTAAGTAGGAAGGCTCTTGGTCCGGCATGGTTAACCCCCTGTTTTTTGCATATACATTTTTTGAATTTTCTGAAAATCTTCCCAGGCAAATTTCTTGAGATTGGAATTACGCAGTAGCGCGGCCGGGTGATAGGTCACCACCAGATCCACGCCGTGATAGTTGTACACCTGGCCCCGCATATCCCGTAAATTCGAATCCACCCGCAGCAGGGTTCGGGCGGCCGTCAGTCCCAGGCAGACAATGACTGCCGGTTTAATCAGATTAATCTGATTCAGCAGGTAAGGTTCGCAGTTCTCGATTTCCACGCTGTTGGGCGTCCGGTTCTGGGGTGGCCGACATTTCAGAATATTGGCAATATAAACCGCTTTGCGCTCCAGCTGGATGGCCGCCAGTATCTTATCCAGCAGCTGTCCTGCCCGACCCACAAAGGGAATCCCCTGCAGGTCCTCCTGCTCACCCGGAGCTTCACCCACAAACAGCAGGTCGGCGTTCCGGTTGCCCGTCCCGAAAACCACTTTTGTGCGACCCTCGGCCAACACGCATTTCTGACATGCTAAAACCCTCGGCTCCAGTTCCGTCCATCTGGTAATTTCCTCCTGGTTTTGTTCCGGCGTTTGCGACTCGCTTACGACCAATTTTGGCCGACCTTCAAAATAAAATTCATCGGTATACAGTTCGGCCTGCTGCAGAAAAAAATCTTTGATCAGATCGTCGGATGGCTGCATCAGTCCCCCTTCCGGTGGGTCACAACATGGTCAATAATCTGCCGGGCAATCGCCCGTTTGGATGCCAGTGGCAGCTGCCACTCCTGACCCTCCGCCGCAAGCAGGATCACTTCATTAGTATCCCCCGCAAAGGCCGCCCCCGCAACGGAAGGATCGTTCCAGACAATATAATCGGCGCCCTTGGCCTGCATCTTAGCGATGGAGCGTTGGTGTCCGTCTTCCATCTCCACACTGAACGCTACCACGCAGGTGGCTTGATTCGCTTCCCGAAAATCCAACAGTAGATCCGGTGAACGGGTAACCATAATGGCCTCGGGCAGTTCGCTTTTCTTAATTTTTGTCCCGGCCTGACTGACCGGGCTAATGTCCTCCACCGCCGCGGCCATAAACAGGTAATCCGCGTCCTTTCCGTGCTCCCGCAAAGCCTGCTGCATCTGCCGGGCGGTTTCCACCCGAATGAGCCGGACACCAGGCGGAATCTCCCCGTATCCGGGGCCGCTGATCAACACAACATCGGCGCCCTGTTGCCGCGCTTCTGCCGCCAGGGCATAGCCCATCTTTCCCGAGGAACGGTTGCTGATAAACCGTACCGGATCCAGGTACTCCCGCGTGGGACCGGCGGTTACCACGACCCTTTTCCCACTCAACTGCTTTGCACCACTGAGCCGTTGCCGGACATAATCAAGAATCACCGATTCCTCGGCTAGGCGCCCCTTACCCGGATCCTTGCAGGCCAGTTCGCCGCTTTCTGGTTCAATGATGCCGTAGCCCAACTCCCGCAGTGTGCGGATGTTTGCCTGGGTGATGGGATTGGCGTACATGTTACTGTTCATGGCCAGGGCAAACACGGTCTTGGCTCCGGCGGTCAGAATCACCGTACTGAGCATATCGTCGGCAAGCCCATTGGCCGCTTTGGCCAGAATATTGGCAGTGGCCGGACAGACCAGCACCATATCTACATCCTGCCCCAGATCAATGTGCCGGGTGTAGACTTTTTCCCGGGAAAACATCTCCGTCACTACCGGCTTACCGCTGAAGGTTTCAAAGATCAGTGGAGACATGAATTTCTGGGCTGCAGCGGTCATAATGACCGTGACATCGGCCCCGTCATCACTGACCAAACGCCGCAGCAGGGCGGCGGATTTATAGATCGCAATCCCCCCCGTTAAACCGAGTGTGATCCGTTTAGTCTTCAATATCGCCTTCGATATCTTCCAGGTGATCGTGCTCTTCAACGACGACCGAGGTATATCGATATTCCAGGTTGTCATCAAGCATTTCGTCCAGAGCGGTGGTAACCGGCTTTTCAACCCGGTCCCAATCTCTCATCTCCTCCTCATCGGGAGTCTCATCGAAAGTCTCCTCATCTCCTTCACCAAGGGTGGGCAGGGGATCCCGGGCAATTCGTATGGCCGCAATCTGACGGGCTCTTTTGGAGGCCGCTACGATCAGCTCATAAAGATCGTCTGTTTTTTCGGTTAGTTTTGAAAAATCAAGAGTTCGTGTCATTTTTTGTATACTCCTTTATTATTGTCATAATTGCATCGACGGTGTGATCTAATTTGTCATTAACGATCTGTCGATCAAATTGTTCAGCTAATTTTATTTCAGCGGGAATCCGGGCGTTGCGGATAGCGATGGACTGTTCGTCTTCGGTATCGCGTCCTTTCAGGCGCCGCAGAAGTTCAGCCTGACTCGGCGGCAGCAGAAACACAGATATCGTCTGCTCAGGATAGAGATTTTTAATGGCCAAAGCGCCTTTGACATCGATATCCAGCAGCAGGATCTTACCCGCCGCCAGGGTCTCATCCAGGGTGCTCCGCAGGGTGCCGTAATAGTTTTCAAACACCTGCTCGTATTCCGCCAGCTTGTGCTGACGGATATGGGCCTTAAATTGCTCCCGGGACAGGAAGTAGTAATCCACTCCATCCCGCTCCATTTTCCGTGGTTCACGGGTGGTTGCAGATATAGAAAACACAAAGCGTTCATCCTGCTCAAGCAGCTGACGGCACACCGTGGTTTTCCCTGTTCCTGACGGGGCCGCAATTGGTAGTAATAAGCCCTTAGTTATCATAAAATATTCTGGGCCTGCTCCCTGATTTTTTCCAGTTCATTTTTAACCTCCACCACATGGTGGGATACCGTGGCGTTTTCCGATTTGGCGCCTATGGTACTGATCTCCCGGTTCATCTCCTGAATCAGGAAGGTCATGCGCTTGCCCACCGGTTCCGGTGAATCGTAATAAGTCCGGAATTGTTTGATATGGCTGTCGAGACGCTCACACTCCTCGGTAATATCAATTTTTTTTGAGAAAATGGCTGCCTCCTGAATGACCCGGCTTTCGTCAATATTTAAATCGCCGGTCAGAAGCAGCAGTTTTTCCTTCACTTTCTCAAAATAGGCCTGTTTGTTTTCCATGGAAATCTGCTGGACTTGGACCGCAACGTCATGGACCAGATCCAGGTGAGACTTGATCTCAGCCGCCAGGTGAGCCCCCTCGGCGTCCTGCATTTTCAGAACTTCGCCGAGCACCTCCTCAATGGCCTGAAAGAGTTCCGTCTGCAGCGCCTTGGTCTCATTCTCCGGGGCTTTCACCTCGAAAATATCGGGAAAATTCAGCAGGTGATTCAAGGTCACCACTTCGGGACTGCCCAGGGATTCACTGGCCTCCTGCAGCAGGGTCCGGTAGCGCTCCACCAGCTCCCGGTTCAGCTGAATGTGCTTTTTCTCATCGGGAGCTCCGTTCAGGGTAATAAACACCTTGACCCTACCCCGGGTCAGACGGCTGCTGAAACGGCGCTTAATCTCCTCTTCCAGGTTTTCAAAGATTTCGGGGAAACGAGCCGAAAAATCAAAATACCGGCTGTTTACCGATCGGACCTCCACGGAGAGGGTCCCCTGCTCCAGGTTCCGTTCCACCTTGCCAAATCCGGTCATGCTTCGTATCATTCATACTCCTTCAAAATTGCCCCGTAAATTACTGCTGCTAATGCAAACTGTCAAAGCTAAAAACAATGTTTTTCTCCTTAATTTTTAAATACTTAGATATAATAATTAATCCCCGTTTTTATATTTTTAAACTATTTTTTACTTTCCCGGTTTCAGCCCTTATCCCGATTGAATATTAGCGGAAATTGTCCTAAACTTGGAGGGTTTCTCGGACACTTCAGAAAGGACCAACATGGCAGAAATTCCAAAGGGATTTGACACTGAAACATATCTGGCGGAGCAGAGCCGGGCGATTCTGGAACGGATAGATGGACAATTCGACAAACTCTATCTGGAATTCGGCGGTAAATTGATTTATGACTATCACGCCGCCCGGGTGCTGCCGGGCTTTGACCCTAATGTAAAAATCCGCCTGCTACAGCAGCTCAAGGACAAAGTGGATGTAATTCTTTGTATCTATGCCGGTGATATTGAACGCAATAAAATCCGGGCAGATTTCGGCATCAGCTACGACGACGCCACTCTGAAAACCTTTGACGATCTCAAGAATCACGGAATTTCAGTCTGTGCCGTGGTTATCACCCGCTACGAGTTCCAGACGGCTGCCACGACGTTTAAAAACAGGCTGGAGCGTCGGGGAATCCGGGTATTCACCCATGGTTTCACCCGGGGCTATCCCACGGATGTAGATCTGATTGTCAGCGAAGATGGCTATGGGGTCAACTCCTATATCGCCACCGCAAAACCGATTGTCGTGGTCTCGGGACCCGGTCCCAACAGCGGCAAACTGGCCACCTGTCTCTCCCAACTCTATCACGAGTACCGGCAGGGTGTCAACGCGGGCTACGCCAAATTTGAGACCTTTCCGATTTGGAACCTGCCGCTGAAACATCCCGTCAATGTGGCCTATGAAGCGGCCACCTCCGATCTGCGGGATGTCAATATGGTGGATCATTTTCACCTGGAAGCCTACGGGCAAGCCGTCATTAATTACAACCGTGATATTGAGGCCTTTCCCCTGCTGAGGCGGATCCTTGAACGAATCACCGGCCGGTCATCTATTTATCAGTCCCCCACGGATATGGGGGTCAACCGGGCGGGATTCGGGATTATCGACGATGCCATTGTGCGTCAGGCCGCCAATCAGGAGATTATCCGCCGCTACTTTCAGTATGCCGTGGAATACGCCCTGGGTCAGACTGACCGGGGAACCGTCGACCGGGCAGAACTCATTATGAAGGAATTGAATCTGACGCCCGAGGACCGGAAGGTGGTCAGCGCCGCCCGTGAGGCTGTCCGGGAGGCCCGGGAGCAGCATACCGATACGGATTATATCTTCTGCGGCGCGGCCATTGAACTGCCCGACGGCAGCATCATCACCGGCAAAAATTCGGCCCTGATGCACTCCACCGCCAGCATGACCCTGAACGCCATCAAACACCTGGCCAGGATACCCGATACCATTCATCTCCTGCCACCCAGTATTATCAAGTCTCTGAAATTTCTGAAAAAAGATATTCTCAAAGGCCGCAAACTCAGTCTGGATCTGGACGAGATCCTGATTGTCCTGGGGCTTTCCGCCGCCAGTAATCCGGCAGCTCAAACGGCCATGGAAATGCTCCGGGAACTGGCCGGCTGCGAGGTGCATACCAGTCATATCCCCAGCCCCGGTGACGCCGCCGGCTTGCGCAAGCTGGGGATCCATTATACCAGCGATCCTAAATATCCCTCCCAGGAACTCTATCTGGATTAAGCAAAAGGAGAATGACGATGGCAAGTATCCATGTGACCCATAATCCCGACCCCCAAATCTTGAAATCCAGGGGGGTCTTCAACTGGCCAATCTGGACCAAGGAGATATCGGAATTTCCCTGGCACTACAGTGAGCAAGAAACCTGCTACCTGCTGGAAGGCGATGTCATCGTTACCCCCGATAATGGTGACGCTGTGTATTTCAGGGAAGGCGATCTGGTCGTTTTCCCGGCCGGTCTTATCTGCCACTGGAAAATCATCAAAGCGGTCAAAAAGCATTACAATTTTGGATAATACTTTATGACAAATTTCAAGCTGCATCTGCCCATCCGGGCCGGTGTGATCGAAGTAAAGGAAATCACCGTTTCTGAAGATAAAAGGGTTTATCAAAAACTTAGCAAGTTCGGCCGCGCCTATCATGACAAATATTCCGGCAATCCCGTCAGTGAAATCCCGGGTGTTCAGAATGCCTGCAAACTGTTTCGGGCCCTGGGCATCGAGCCCACCAAGCACCGGCCGTCTTCGGAAGCCATGTTACGCCGTTTTCTGAAAGGTAAGGAAGCCTATTCGGTTAATTCCCTGGTCGACGTCAGCAACTGGTGCGCCCTGGATTTCCTGTTGCCTAACGGCGTTTATGATCGCTCAAATATTTTCGGCAATATTGAGCTCCGCAAGGGCAGGATCGGCGAGTCCTACATAGGTCTGAATAATCTGGATGTTCACCTGAAAGAACGCTATGCTCTCGCTGATGAGCAGGGACCCTTCGGTTCGCCGAAGACCGACTCCCGGAGAACTTGTGTTGACGTAGATACAAGAGAAATCATCGCAATTATTTACGCACCGGAGGATTACGATCCCAAACGTCTCCGCGAGCAGTGCGAACTTTATTCTGACCGTCTTATTGAATTTTGTGGCGGAGTCCTGGAAAGTTGCCTGATTCTGAATAATCAGTCCTGAAAAGAATCGGGTAGTTCTTTATTCTTCCGGTACCTGGTATTCCACGATAAGCGATAGGTCGATCTTGAGTCCTTCCCGCGGAGCAACCCAGAGATTGCTTACCCGATAGGGTAAGTGAATTAAATACTTTCCTCTGGTTTGATCCGATTCCCCCCTCAAGGGCAGCCGAACTGTTTTATGCGGCTGAAGGGTAACTTTTTCCGGGAAGGATATATCATCTAATTTGCCATCACGAACAAGTGAGTAACTGATATCGGAATGATTATGGATCTGAAGAAAAGCGGGTTTATTTCCCTGAAGGATCAATTCCGGCGTGATAATTTCGATAGATTCTGCAAAAATCGCATCAAGGTATTTTGCCTTCCCAATCAATGTATCCTGATAATAGACAACCGTCCGTTGATGCAAGAGTGCTTTAAGGATGCCTTCCGCGGTTTGTTCACTGGCAAACACCAGGGTCATTGGCCGATGTTCTCCATCGCAAAAATTCCAGACCAGGTTGGTCGGATCGTGTACATCAGAGTTCCCCAGCATCGTAAGGTCTTTATCCAAACACCATTGCTGTACTCGGGATAATATTCGTTATAATTCACGACCTCGATACCTTTTAACCAATCCTTCTCAAGCAACTCCGTATGCTCGTCATACCAATGGGATACGCCATCTTTTTGCTGACCCTTCCAACCGGGATGATTCCAGAACAGGAACGCTTTTTGGTCAATCGCAACCTTAATCGACTCCCGCCAGTCATCCTGCTGTAAAGCATTAACATCCTCCAAAAAGATCGCATTCAAATGGCCGGGCGGCATTCCGCGGGTGATTTCGGCGCCCTGAATCAATATCAAACCGGCGTCATCCGCCATCTTTTTGGCAAGCAGGAAGGGCTGATTAAAATCGGTGGAAACTAAGTCCTTATGAGGCAGCCATTCCAGGTGATCCGTAATTGAGATAGCATCTAGTCCTTCAATCCAGGCTTCCTTCACTCGCACGGTTGGCCAGACGTAGCCATCAGAAAAGACACTGTGCATATGAAGATCACACTTCAGAGTGTGATAGCCAAGGATATCCGGAATCTGAATCTCGCGACGAGCTTGATTCGCGGTACGACCGAATCCCGGCTGACTGAAAAGAACCAGACAGAGAAACGGGATCAAGACTATTTTTTGACGTTTCATTGAATTTATCCCTTCAAACTAAAGTATAAAAAAGCGGATTAATTTATTCCCATTACAGAAATCAGGCTAAAAACACCCTTTCTAAAATTCCCATTTCAAACCCAGAGTGGCGTTGATTTTCAGCTCATCTCCGGCCCCGTACACAAAATTCTTGCTGATTTCAATTTCGCTGCCGACAGCCAGATTTTTACTGACATTAAACCAGAGCTGGGGCTCCGTCAGCAGCACCATCTGCCGGTCCGTGGCATCATCGGCATTCGTCTGACCCCAGAGATCGCAGAAACCGCTGAAGATCAATTTGCCATCGAAAAAAGGTTTAAACCAGACCAGAGTCAACTGGTAACTGGCCGCCTGGTTTTCGGCCCTGCGAAACAGAACATCGGTGCTGACTGTGACAATTTTCAGGTCAATGGGATAGGAAATACCACCCAGCCAGACATTGCCGAAACTGCCGAATGTGTTCAGTCCGTCATTGTACTGGACGGTTGCAGTCAGTTTGCTCAATGGTCCGCTGTTTTTCAAAAAAGGCAATGCAATGTACCGGGCAATTTCCCAGTAGGCCATAGAGGCGCTGTTGGCGCTGACACCATCGCAATAATCAATATCCACAAACCAGAATGTTGCCCCGAAATCATCGGGTTTAAACATTTCCAGAGTACTGGTATAATGCTGCCGATTTTCGCCAAAATCATAATGCAGTTGGAGGTTCTGACCGAAAAGGCCAAGACTGAGGAGAATTAAAAGTGGTAAAAGAATTTTTTTCATGACCGGTCCTGTTCTTAATACAGCCCTAATTTAAACCATGGATTGCAAAAAGAGTATAATAAATATGGGTTTTATATTTTTCACAGAACCTGTATATTGTCAGCACAAAGGGAAAGGGTCAACCATGAGCAATGAATCCAAATCAAATCCAATCTGGGTCGGACTGATCCTGATCGTCCTCGGTGTCATTTTTCTCACTGATTCTTTTCATATTATTCGTATCGGTCATCTGCTCACCCGCTGGTGGCCCCTGATTCTAATTGCTGTTGGTATATCCAAACTAAGTGGCCATGACCGCAACGGCGGAATTTTTCTGATCCTCCTGGGTGTCCTGTTTCAACTCTCCGCACTTCATATTATCCACTGGCACCAAATCTGGCGGCTCTGGCCGGTAATCCTTATTATTATCGGGATCGGTATGCTGTTGAAACGATCCTCAAATAGTGCCGGCGATACTACAGACTTTACGACGAGTTCTGATGACCGCTTGGAAATTAACAGCATTTTCAGCAGTACCGAACGACAGATCAGTTCCCAGCAATTCAAAGGCGGTGAGATTAATGCAATTTTCGGCAACATCAAACTCGATCTCCGTAGTGCCAAAGTGGTCCCCGAAGGTTGTCATTTACATACCGACGCTATTTTCGGTTCCATTGAAATTTATATATCACCCGGCACATCGGTCAATTTCAAGGGGTCCCAATTTCTCGGCCGGGTCGATAACATGGCCACAGTCAGCGGCAGCGGACCCGCGATCACCATTAGCGGCGATGCCGTTTTCGGAAACATTCGCATTACCAATTAAAACATACTCACTTGGCAGGATACTGAAGCCTTCTTCTCCGGGAAAGGGCTTTTTCCGTCGACCGGCCAGATAATTCGATAAGCGGTGTTGTCATCTAATTCGGTTTTCACTAGACTTATTGAAAACAGATTGGAATTCCTATGACAATTTTTCTTCACAGGATAAACCGTTTTCTTCTCATGTTCTCCACAGTTTTGATTGGGTTCTTATTGGGCTTCGCCGGTCTGGCTCATGCCTATACTGCTACCGACACAAGTAGTGTGATCGCCTTTTCCAATACACCGGTCAACTGGAATAATGCCATTTACTGCATCGATACACGGGGCGAGAATCTGCAACGCATTGGCAACCAAACGGGGCGGGACTGCGGCCCCTGCTGGTCGCCCGACGGGGAGAAAATCGCCTTCTACATCCACTATACCGATCGGCCAACCTGATCGATCTTTGTCATGAACGCCGATGGCAGCAACGTCAAACAACTAACATATACTGAAAATGTCTGGGACCACAACCCTTCCTGGTCACCGGATGGTACAACCATCGTCTTCGGCCGGGAATCGGCTACCGGTAATGCCGAAATCTGGATAATGGATTCAAGCGGAAACAATCTCCATAAACTGGAAAATGTGATCGGCAGCGGACCGGAATGGTCGCCATTTGGGGATCGGATCGCCTATCATTCATCTCAAGACGGAAACTCGGAAATTTACACAATGAATATTGATGGTAACGATCAGCGACAACTCACCAATAATTCAGCCGATGACCGCTGGCCCTCCTGATCTCCTGACGGTTACAAACTTGTCTTTCAGTTCACCCGGGACGGAAATTCAGAAATCTATATCATGGACAATGACGGTACGAATCTGCAGCGATTGACCAATCATTCCTCCGAAGATGTGGGGGCCGACTGGTCGCCCGATGGCCAGAATATCGCTTTTGTATCCAACCGCAACGGAAATTATCAGATTTACACCATGGATACCAGCGGAACATCCACCCAGCAGATTACAACCCTGGCCGGGGATAATATTCAGCCCGATTGGAAACCGGTTTTTTCAGCCACTTCAGCAATACCTGATAAAAATCATCCCTCCACACTTCCTGATTTCCGCCTGGACCAAAACTATCCAAATCCCTTTAACACAAAGACTGTCATCCGCTATCATCTGCCCGAAAAATCTCATATAAGGATTCAAATCTCCGATATGACCGGTAAATCCGTCTCCGATCTGATTGATCGTTATCAGCCGGCCGGAACATATGAGATTCACTGGAATGCACATACCTCCGGCAGCGGCATTTATCTCCTCCGAATGGAAACCGCCGGCCGGATTTATACCCGAAAATGTTTACTGATCAAATAATGGTTAAAAATAACCGGTTCGTTTAATCATTTCATTTCACCTGCTTCTTGTTTATTTTCCGGCATGTTCAACAGCTGGTTTCATATTCGTTCCATGGCCAAATATCTGAACTCGGTTCTGCCCGATGCGGTCACCGGCAGTATTTACACTCATCATAAAAACGAGCTGGTCATCGGGATCGAGAATTGTCACGATATTAACGGCCTGCGGCTCCTGTTCCAGAATCCACTGCCCTGTCTCCAGTTTGAAACAAACAGTCACGAACCGCGACACCGGGTGCCGCTCCTTAAATCCATTACGGGTTTGCAGATCGCCGGGGTGGCCTGGCATCGCTCAGACCGGGAAATCCTGATATCTCTGAAAAATGGAATGGGCTACCTGCTGCTGCAACTCTACGGGATTAACGGCAATATCTTTTTCCTGAACCAGGAACTGCAGCTGATCGAATCCTTTCAGAAAGCCCGGCAAGTGCCCGTAGTTAATCCGGATAATTTCACGAACAATGATCGTCTGTTTCTTACAGAAGATTCATTCCGAATTGTTTTGGAAAAACATCCCGATCTTACTGTTGAGAAAATCATGGCCCGCATGCTGGTTCCGGTCCATTCTAAAATCCTGGCCGATGAGATATCATTTCGGGTCGGATTACCGAAAAAAACCCTGGTCATCAATCTTTCAGATGAAAATATTCGGGATTTTTACCGGAGTTATCAAGTAGTTTTGGCGGAAATCGATCAGAATCGCAACTACATCTACGAAGATCCTGTCCCGCTGTTTGCATTGCTGACATTACAATCTCAGAAAACAGCAACACCGAAGCCTTTCGACACCATTATCGAGGCAAACCAGTATTATATCTCTCTGTTTTACCGAACCGACAGTTTGGAACAAATCCGTAAACAGCTCAGCAACCGATTAACACTCGCGCTACAGCAACAGCAACGAAAATTCACCAAACAGAAAACGGACCTGTCAAATCTACCTACGGCCAATGAATACCGCGAATGGGCCGACACTTTGCTGGTTAATCTCTACCAGATTCACGGATATGCGGCTGAAATTGAATTAGCAAGCCTGAACAACCTCGATCAGCGGGTTCGCATTCCCCTGAACCCGAAACTCAGCGCCGCCGAAAATGCCAATAAGTATTACGAAAAAAGCCGTCAGATTGAAGATTCCCGGACGGAACTTCAGCATTCCCTGAGAAATACTGAACAATCGATTCAAGAAATTGCCGGGCAATTAAAAGCAATCGAAAGGTGTGACGATCTCAAGACCATGCGGCAAATTCAGCAACAGATTCCGGCCCGCTTTGTTCAACAGCAGACCGGCCCGGAGTCCGTGGAACGCCAGCCCTATCACCGGTTTTTGATCAATGACCGGGAAATCCTGGTTGGCAAAAGCGCCAAAGATAACGATCTGCTCAGTTTCAAACACGCCCGGCCCGAGGATTTCTGGTTCCATGCGGAGCACGGTCCCGGCTCCCATGTAGTCGTGCGCAATCCCAATAAACAGGATTCACTCCCCAACGAGTTGATTGAGATCACCGCTGGGATAGCCGCATTCTACAGCAAAGCCAAGCACTCCACAATCGTCCCGGTGATTTATACCAAACGAAAATACGTTTGGAAACGCAAGGACATGCCGCCGGGAAAAGTATTCACAAAATTCACAAAGAGCGTCATCGTGAAACCGCTGGATCCGCGGACCGCAGGATAATCCTTCGCTGGTCCAATACGATCGAATGGGCAATCGCCCAACTCAATGATTTTCAGAGAGAAGTTGGATCAGGTTTTCACGGGTCAGCAGCTGCAAATCAACGTTGGATTCCAGAAAGGGTTCCACATCGTTGATTACTTCGTCCCATTCGGTTTCATTAATTCGCCGCAGGATGATTTCCCGCCAGTTTTGCTCAGTAACCGGCTCCCCGGAATACCCGGTTTGGGTAAGCGTATTGGATAAAAATGGTATATTTGGTTTGAGCCCCTTCCAGCGGGATAGCAGAAATACCAGATCATAATAATCCCTTCCTTTTGTGTAAGCACGCTGCAAAACGGCATGGAGTTTACCTGATAAAAAACTGGGCAGGTCGTGCTGGATCAGGCTGAAGGGAAAATAACGGTTGATTAATATTGCCTGTTTTCCGTATCCATCCGGAGGATTGGTATCGAGATCAATTTTGACACTGAGTTTTTCATTACTGTGCAGAGACAAACCAAATTCAGCTAACAAACCCTCAAACCAGATAAATGTCGAACTGACCGTTTTTTCATTCACTGAAGTATCGGAAATAAGATAGCCCTGTTTTTCCAGGTTCCGGCGAAGTTTCAGTATTGTTGCCGTTATAGAATAGCGGCTCGGCGCATTAAGTAATTGAAAATCCAGGTCCTCAGAAAAACGGTTTAACCCGTAAATAATTCGCAACGCTGTACCCCCCTGGAAAACCAATTCCTGCAACAATTTCATCTCAAATAACTGGCGCAAGATTACATGCTGCAAATATTCCCTGAGGAGCAGACGCGCCTGTTGGGGATTGTGACTATTTTGTAAAATGTATTTAATTTGCTCTTTCACTCAGTTCCCTGCCTGTGCCACGGCAGACAGGCCTGCCCATTCAAATAATCCAGCAACTGACGGGTTCCCCGCTGCACTTTTTGGCTTTTCAGACGGCCGGCATATTCCTGTAAACGATCGGCGCTGAAACGCTCAACATTCTGCAAGCGGAGTTCCGACCAGCGTTTTTGCTCCCATTCGCCTGTTGAAAAATAACAAATATCCACAAGCGCTCTTTCCACATCAGCGATATAAGCGTTCTGCTGCTCACTATCACCCAGTGACATTTTGGAATAACCAAAAAACCGGTCGGGTACCGTGCTGAAGTACCGAAATCGTCCGATACTCGTATCCCAGGCTGCGGTCTGACGCGTGGTAATTGCCTGAATGACATGAACCTCTTCGGGAATACAGTGATAATGCTGTAACGCAGTAAAAAGACTAATAAACGAAGGTGTATAGAGGTAATTCGAAATGTAAAAAAGATCAGCCCCTTTTTTTTGATAGGGCGACGCAAGCAGATATTTTCCCCGGCGTAAGCGGATGAGTTTGCCCTGTTTGACCCAGCGCGAAATCCGTGACATTATCTGCGGCTCGGGCTCATTAAATAGCGTCACCAGTTCATAGGTCTCGAAAAACGGGCGGGTTTTGAATATACGTTCAAGCTCTTCATATTTCATATAGGTAACTTACCATAATTGGTAAGTTATTCAAATAAATATTTCCAATTTGAAGTTGTTGACACTTTTTATGGATAGTCCCGCTCCGGAGCACCTGCCCGACCAGATTGCCGACAAGTCGGCGGGGAGCCCCGGAACGAGAATGGAATATGACTGCTGTATTACAAATACTCTTTCACATACCGGCCCAACTCTGCAAAATGCAGCGTGAGGCCGATGCGATGGGACTGACCAAGTTCGGCATAGGAGCCGCCCATGGCCAGACCATAATCAATACTGCCAATCGGCGTATTAAGCCCAAATCCCACATGGGTACTACCCAGATTGTCCCGGCCGATGCGCAGCATGATATGCTCCTTGACCTGCATTTCCAAACCCAGACGAACACCGGCGCTGATGAAACCAAGGTTCAGATCGGACTGGTTGGTCTCTCCTTCCAGATTGATATCCAGGCCAAGCGATGGCCGGAAAATCACCGGCAAAAATACTGGGCTAATGCTATAAGCAGCGCCCAGTTGCAGAGACGGCGCGATGAATTCATTGTCCCCGTCGGGGTAATACAAAAACGTCGTTGTTACATCCCTGAGAATCGCTCCCAGAAATAGATCCGGCAACAGTTGAAATTGAGCGGCCAGGTCAAAACCGACACCCCAGGCATTGCTAATTCCCAGGGATTTATATAATGTCTTTATGGTTCCACCGATATTCAGTCTGGCATTCATCGGCCGGGCCATGGCAAAAAACAGGGCATTCTCACTGGCGCCGAAAGTCCCGATCTTGCCAAAATTCAGGCGCTCGCCGGGATCCAATTCGCCGTTGCCGTTTTCATCGATCAGGGCCGAACGGGTATCGGGAATTCCATCTACTCCGGACCGAAAAAAACCAAATCCGTAAGACCAGTCCGCCGATCCCGGCAGGGCCAGCGCCACATAGTCCAGGTTGAGTACACCGGCAAACTCCTCAGTATGCATGAATTCGCCGGAGAGTACCGGTTTTGCAGCCAGCGCCGCCGGATTCCAGTACACGGCCGAGGCATTCTGAGCTGCGGCGACAACCGATCCGCCCAAGCTCATTTCACGTACGCCCATGCCAATCTTTAAAAATTCACCGGCATATTTATCGCCCAGCGCCAGTGCCGGAGACAGTGATATCACAACAATCAATCCGGCCAGAAAACCGGAGGAGACTGTGAATTTATTGATAAGTAAGTATAGTCGATTTAGCATAATGAAAATTAAACCGGGATCCCCGAGGGATTGTTCCCGTATCTAGATGCCGTACTCTTTTTTCAACTGGTTCAGTTTCTCGAGCGCTTCAAGCGGGGTCATGGTGTTGACATTCACTTCGTTGAGTTTTTTACGCAGTTCACTTTCCCGCTGTTCAAACAGTCCCAGCTGGTTTTTATCGGGTTCCGGCATTTTTTTATACTTCAGTTTATCCGTCGGCAATACCCGTTCATCGCTGCTCAGATTGGACATAATTTCATTGGCCCGGTGAATCACCTCCATAGGTATTCCGGCCATCTGGGCCACATGGATACCGTAGCTCTTATCACAGCCGCCGGGAATGATCTTCCGTAAAAATACCACCCTGTCCCCGTATTCTTTAACGGCAACATTCAGATTTCTGACCCGTTTAAGATACTTTTCCAATTCCGTCAATTCATGATAATGCGTGGCAAACAGCGTCTTCGCGGCCACTTCCTTATGCTGATGCAGATATTCAGTTACCGCCCAGGCAATAGACATTCCGTCATACGTAGAAGTCCCGCGCCCGATTTCATCCAACAGTATCAATGATCGGGGTGTGACATTGTTGAGAATGTTGGCGGTTTCATTCATCTCCATCAGGAAAGTAGATTCTCCGGCAGCCAGGTTATCACTGGCTCCCACCCGGGTAAAGATCTTGTCCACTACGCCAATGGACGCCGCTTCAGCCGGAATAAAGCTGCCCATTTGGGCCATCAGCACGATGATGCCCACCTGTCGCAGATAGGTGGATTTTCCCGCCATATTCGGGCCGGTAATGATCAGTATCTGGTTCTCTTTATTGTCCACATCGGTATCGTTGGGAATAAAATTCTCACCTGCTGGTAACAAGGACTCCACGACCGGATGACGACCATCTTTAATAAAGATACGGCTACTTTCAGTAATTTCCGGACGATGATAATTGTTGCGGTCCGCAATATAAGCAAACGAACAGAGCACATCCAGTTCCGCAATCACAGCCGCATTGCGCTGAATGCTGACAATCTCTTTCAGAACCGCTTCCCGGATCGTCTGGAACATCTCGTATTCCAGCGTTCCTATTTTTTCTTCTGCGGTCAGCAACTTTTCTTCATATTCTTTTAATTCCGGTGTAATAAATCGCTCGGAATTCACCAGGGTCTGTTTGCGGATGTAGGTCTCCGGGACTTTGTCCACATGAGGTTTGGTTACATCAATATAATACCCAAAAACCCTGTTGTACCCGACTTTCAGCGTTGGAATGCCCAGTTTCTCCCGCTCCCCGGCCTGCATCTGCAGGATCCACTCCTTGCCGTGTTTAATGATATAGCGATATTCGTCCAGTTCCCCGGAATAACCATCCCGGATAAACCCGCCCTCCCGAATCGACAGGGGCAGATCCTGGTCTTTGATCGAATCGTTCAGCACTTTTACTAAGGATTCCAGCGGCCGCAGATCGGATTTCAAATCATTGAAGATCCTGTCATCATCAATGATACTTGCTATTTCCGGAACCAACTCCAGTGTGCTTTTCAGATTATTCAGTTCCCGGGCACTGGCGCGGTTTGTCGATAAGCGCGATAGCAATCGCTCCAGATCACTGGTTTTACTGAGGATTTTCCGAAAATTATTCCGTTGGTCATGTTCAGCAAGAAAAAACTCAACACAATCATGTCGTTTCTTAATTGCAGAGATCACTTGCAGTGGCCCACGGATCCATTTCACCAGCAAACGGCTGCCTGCCGGAGTCATGGTTTCGTTAATGACATTAAACAGAGTCCCCCGTTCGCCACCGGTCTGCATGGTGCGAAAGAGTTCCAAGTTACGCTGGGTAAACTCATCAATCAGGACAAAGTCCTTGTCACTCTGCAAGCGCAGACTGGAAATATGCCCCAGGTTAGTCTGATGATTCTGCCGCAAATAACTGATGATCGGACCGGCCGCCATAATCCCATGCGTGACCTTTTCACAGCCGAAGCCTTTCAAGGACTGGGTTCGGAAATGGTTGATCAGCGTTTCGTAAGCCATCTCGTGGGAATAGAAATAATCATCCATCGCCGTGATCCGCAGGACTTGATTGGCAAACAGCGCACTGACCTCACCGAGTAAGTGTTCGGGACAGAGGATTTCCGAAGGCTGCAGAGCCAGCACGGTTTCCTTTAAACGTTCGGGAACCGTTTCACTGAGGTAAAATTCACCGGTGGAGACATCGATGGTCGCCATGCCGGCCACGGTTTCATTGAAGGTAACCGATATCAGGTAGTTATTTTTTTCCTTTTCCAGGTAATTGTCAGTAATAGCTGTGCCGGGAGTTACCAGTTCCACCACTTCCCGCTTGACGATTCCCTTGGCCATTTTGGGATCTTCCACCTGCTCACAGATGGCCACTTTCAGCCCGGCCCGGATCAGTTTATGCAGGTAATTATCCAGAGCATGATAGGGAAAACCCGCCAGCGGTACGGTAGAGGCTTTGCCATTCGCCCGTTTGGTCAATGTAATATTTAGAATTTTTGCAGCAGTTTTGGCGTCTTCCCGGAAGGTTTCATAAAAGTCGCCCATGCGAAACAGCAGCAGCGCGTCGGGATATTTGGATTTAATGGCGCTGAACTGGCGCATGACCGGGGTAGATTCGTCGATATGTTCCGTTTTCTTTGTCATTTCAGTCCGGCTTTAAATATACGGAATCGTTCAGAAGTATGAAATATTGAAAACAGTCCTGAACAAAAACAAATCTGTATAATACCAGCACACCTTCATCTTGTTGACAGAATTTGAATGAATTTTGTCAGTTGACTGACGGGGCTTCGAATAAATTTGTTAATTTGCACTAAACCAAACGGTTTTTATTCGTTACTTAACTCACGCTGATCGCCGACTCTGGTGGTCAGACCAATCTTATCGTAGTGATTCAAGATCGGGATGGCCCACTTACGGCTGGTATTCAATACATCTTTCAATTCACTAACTGTCGCCGACTGGTTCTTTGTCAGATAGTCCCGAATCTGCCGACCGCCTCGATCGAGGATCTCCCTATGGATGAACTTATCCCGGTCAATCTGCACAATGCGGCTCTCATCCATTAAAAAGGCTATTATCAGTTGCACATCTTTTTCGGACAGCGGGCTGCGCTGATGGATTTCCCTGAGGTCGGGCGGATTAAACCCCGCCTGTTTTAAATCCGTTTCCAGGGTTTCAATAAACCGTTGCTGAATATCGGAAAATTCAATCTGAAATTCAAACAGGGTGATCTTTTCACCACTTATTTTTATCCGACGATCATCCGCAAGTTGCTTCAAGAGGTAATTTATCAGTTCAAGCGGGATTTTTATTGCTTCGAGCAGTTCCGATTGTGAAATTCCCATGGACAGGGAGTACTTGCGATGATATTCCCGGATAACATTTAAGATATTATTCCTGAGACTCTCATGCTGTTTGGGCGAAGTCCAGGATTTGTCTATCTGTACAAGCCGGGCAGCCGCGGCTAACTCTGCCAAAACATTGCGAACTCTATCCGGTGGAATTGAAAATCTAAGTGTTAACTCACGCTCGCTATATAATTTCAGGGCATTCAAGTCGAGATGCCGGGAAATAAGGTCTGTTCCTTCACAGTTTATTAAATAGTCCAGGGATTCGGCGGTGGCCTGGTCCTTCTTGCGCAGCGGTTTGGCCATAGCATCCAGAACGACACCGCCACCGACGGTAATCATGGGAGAATACTGCCGGATAATGAAGCGGTCCCGGAACCCCGCACTCAACGGCTGATCAAAGATCAACTGGGCAATCGCTGATTCACCCGGCGATAACCGGTCCGGTCCGATCAGACGAATCCTGCCCATATATTCACTCGTTCCAATATGAACCCTGACCACACTGTTGTACTTTAATGGTTTCGACGTAGCCAAAAGGTTTACAGCACAAGTCAGTAACTTGCTGGTTTTAAAACAGCCCGGTACAGCCAGAAAATTACCTCTTTTTATACTCCCGTGTTCAACTCCCTGAATATTGATCGCTGCACGATGCCCAACTCCAATTTCATTTACAGCAAGGTTATGAGACTGAATTCCCCTGACCTTCACCGGTTTCTGAAGAGGCAACAATTCCAACTCTTCACCAATTCTAACCCGACCGCTGATCACAGTTCCCGTCACTACGGTTCCGTATCCCCTGGAGCTGAACACCCGGTCGATGGGCAAACGAAACAGTTCCGGTTCATAGACCGAAAGGATTCGTTCATCGGGCAGGCGCAGCAGATACTGCTTTAATTCTTCAATTCCGTTTCCATTAACTGACGATACTCTGAAGATTTTTGAATTTTCAAGAAAACTACCCTGCACAAATTCCCGGATTTCCTCCTCCACAAGGTCGGTCCAGTCGGTGTCTGCCAAATCTGTTTTTGTGATAACAATAAGTCCCCGCCTGACATTCAGCAAACGCAGAATATCAAAGTGTTCACGGGTCTGGGGCATAATCCCGTCATCCGCGGCAATGACCAGCAAACCGGTATCGATGCTGCTGGAGCCGGTAACCATATTCTTGACAAATTTTTCATGCCCCGGAACATCGATAAAGGCAATATTTTCATTCAGAAAGGCGAAACCGATATCAATAGTCATACCCCGCTGTTTTTCCTCAAGCAACCGGTCCGGGTCGGTCCCCGTCAGGGCCCGGATCAGGCTTGATTTTCCATGATCGATATGTCCGGCAGTTCCGATTAATACAGGACGCATTTTTTATTCATTCGCTTAAGTGGTTAAAGAAGCGGCTACTTTGTTTATGGCATTTGATATAAAGACAATTTCCGTATCAGCAACGGCTTTCAGATCCAGGTAAAACCGGCGTTCATTTATATAACCGATCACCGGTGGGTCCTGCTGGCGGAACCGTTGGGCCAGAGTTTCCTCGGATAGTCCTGTAGCGGAAATCCGCAGGGCGACACTGGGGATGGTCTCCGTGGGCATGGAACCGCTACCGGCTTCGGTCAATGTATCACATACCTCAATCTTTAAATGACGACTGACTGCGCTATCCAGTGCATCAACGATTCCCTGGGCCATTGCCCGGAGTTGATCCCTGTCACGGGTCAGAAACGTTAAGGTCGACAGGTCCGGCAGCTCATTATTTAAAATATACCGGCTCAGGGTAACCGTCAACAGGCTTAAACTAATTTTATCGCAGCGCAATACCCGCATCAACGTATTTTTTCGAATTTTCTGAATAAACTCCGTTTTTCCAACAATCAATCCGGCTTGCGATCCGCCCAATAATTTATCGCCACTAAATGTAATCACATCAAACCCCTGGGACACTGCATCCGCCACAACCGTTTCTTTCGGCAATCCCAGAGTTTCCAATGGCAACAGTGCTCCGCTTCCCAGGTCCAGAATAACCGGAATTAGCTTGCGATGAGCCAGCTCGATAATTTCAACTTCAGCAGGTTTTTTCGTAAAGCCCTGCACCCGATAATTGGATGTGTGGGCAATCAGAACAGCACCGGTTTTTGAAGTGATGGCATTTCCATAGTCCTGCAGATGGGTCCGGTTGGTTGTACCAACCTCAATCATTTTCGCACCGCTTTTTTTCATAACGTCGGGCAGACGAAAGGAACCGCCAATTTCAATCAGTTCCCCCCGGGAGACAATCACCTCTTTGCGGTTGGCCAAACTATTCAGAGCAAGCATGACGGCCGCGGCATTATTATTGACGACGGCGGAGTATTCCGCGCCGGTTAACAGACACAGATAATCATCAATTAAATCCAGCCGTTCACCCCGTTTTCCGGTTTGTATATTGAATTCAAGATTCAGGTACCCCGGTGCAATATTCATTAAGAACTGAAAAACCCGTTCTCCCAGGGGCGCCCGGCCAAGACCGGTATGCAATACTACCCCGGTTGCGTTGACGACCCGTTTAAGTGGAGTTTCGAGCAGTTGCTGAATTCTGTCCTTAATCTTTGGTACGATGATTCCGATCGTCTGTTCTTTTGATTTCAAGCGAAGATTCGTCTTGCTTATCTCCTGCCGCAGCTGTTCCAATTCCTGACGAATTATCTCTGCCAGGATTGCCGGCTTCACCGACGTGTTTTCAAAATCATCGATAAGCTGCTGAACCGAGGGCAGGTTTTTGAAAGAATTTTGAATTGTATCAACCATTGGTCTACTCATTTAAGTGAATTTAAGATTGCATCAACCGATTCGGTCGGCACAATGCCCACACGAATTATTTCCCAACTATTCTCAAGCAACTTAATAATCGTTGAAACCTGTGTATTCTCTGTAAATCCGTTATCAATAATAACACTGATTTCGCGGGGAAAATAGTCTTGAATTTCCACAAGCGATGCTGCCGGTTTTTGGGTTCCCGGGTTAATGCTCGTCGTCGAAATCGGATGAGGGTAGCCCGACAGGAGCATATTTAATACCGGCAGATCAACCACTCTGACCCCCACGGTTCCGTTTCGGGTAAAGGGCGCCGGAAACTGCTCTTCGGATTTCACCGGCAACAGCAGGGTTACGCAACCTGGAAAAAACGCATTTACCGCCGACATTTGAAAGTTACTCAGGTGATCAAAATCCCTTTGCATCCGTCCAGTACTGGCGTACAGAACGCTGACCGGCTTTTGACTGTCCCGGCCTTTCATCTGCTGTAATGTTTCTACAGCTCCGGTATGATAAACATCCACTCCTAATCCATAAATTGTATCCGTAGGATAGGCAATTACCTGTCCCTGCTGCAGGGCAGCGTACACTTCCGCCTGGTCTGCTTCAGTCCAATTGTAAAGTGAGATAATTCTTGCGTCCATCCTTACACAATCTCCTTTATAAGTGACTGTAGAATTTTGGATTTCCAGCGGCGGTGAATCCAGTAATACTGTTCAGGCTTTTGGCGAATTAATTCTTCAAAATAACGGGTATAAGATTGAATCAGGAATTCTATCTTCTTGTCCTCAGGCAATCCTGCGGGTGTTTCTAGTGGAAATTTATCAAAACGGATGTCATACCTGCCCTTTTCATCCATCAGGCAGCTGGCCAGTAGCACCGGACATTTTTTCCGTAACGCAAACAGCATGGGCCCCCGAAAACTCGATGACCATTGATCGAAAAACCGGACCCAGGCGCCCTGCTTTCCGGCGTTCTGGTCAGCAACCATATACAGGAGTTGATCATTCTTTAAAAACCGGTAGGTTTTAACCGTATGGCGTCGCCCTTTGGGCAGGATTTTCAGTCCGTTTTTAGTGCGTATTTCAGTGACAAGGCGGTCGGCCAGCGGATTCGCAAGCCGGGCCGCAATTGCAGCCACATTGTAGTGATTTCGGGCCAGCCAATCGGCGATCAGTTCCCAGTTCCCAAAGTGGAACAGAATGATAAGCACCCCTTTGCCCTGTCGGATAGCGTTATCCAGATGGGCATTGTCAATCCGACGAACCATCCGCTTGAATCGTTGTTCACTCAGCTGGTAATTGGAAAAAATATCAAAATGGAACCGGGCAAAATGAATGTATGATTGTTTAGCCAGTTTTCGTCGCCAGCCCGGAGGTTTATCAGGAAACGCTTTTGCCAGATTTTCCACCACAACTTTCTTACGGTATGGAATTATGTAAAAAAGAACGTAGCCGAGTATCGTTGCAATCCGCCGCCGATTCAGATGAGACAGGCGGGGCAGCAATTGGTTTAGCAGGGATAATACAGAATATTCAAAACGGTATTCAGACGTTATTTTTGTGACACTCATAAACTGACAATCACCGATTCACGAAAGCAACGGTTTATTGCGGGTAACTTCGTTTATAGACATCGTTCATGGTTTCGGGACCGCTTTTCAGTTTCCGGAAGGCATAGGGCAGCGCTTTATTGAAGCTCTCTTTGTGGTTAAATTCATGTTTATAAAACGTGTCAATCCAATAGATCAGATCATTTTTTCCGGTCTCATCCAGATCGCGGAATATCTTATAGACGGGCTCGGCAATTTCAGCACTATAGCGAGGTGCCGCTGATTTTAGTTTCCGGTTCTGTTTCAACTCATTGCCAATTTCATAGGTCCGGTACAGGTAAGCGTGGAGAAACACCTTCTTCTCTTCCGGAGTGAGGGCTTTCCAGTAAATCATCTGGCCGTAAGTGGTATAATCAAAATCTTTGCTTTGACCAATGTCCTGAGCCTGGCCGCTGACTATGGCCATTAAAATAAGCATACCGACACATACTTGTTTCATTATGATATCTCCTCTTTCGATTCGGATAAACGTTTGATCTCTTCCAGAAGCCGATCGACTACCTGTGACTCCGGAATTTTAGCAATTATCTCCCCTTTTTTAAAGAGCAGAAAACTCTTTTTCCCACCGGCCACACCCAGATCGGCTTCCCGGGCTTCACCGGGCCCGTTCACAGCACAACCCATCACCGCCACGGTCATGGGTTGTTGGATATGTTTAACCCGACTTTCCAGGTCCGCTACAATGCCTATAATATCCACATCCGCCCGTCCGCAAGTAGGACAGGAGATGATCGTGATGCCCTTTTTGATCAGGTCCAGAGACTTCAGGATTTCAAAACCCGTCTGGACTTCCTGAACAGGATCGTCGGTCAAAGATACCCGGATTGTATCACCAATACCCTCAGCAAGCAATGTGCCGATCCCAATCGCGGATTTGATGGTGCCCTGCCAGGGTGGTCCGGCTTCAGTGACACCTAAATGCAGAGGGTAGTCATATTTTTCGGTAAAAAGCCGGTTCGCCGCAATCATCAGCGAAACATTGCTGGCTTTCAACGCCACGATAATATCTTCAAATCCAAAATCTTCACAAATCTGGATATGCCGGGCAGCGCTGGCCACCATGGCCTCGGCATTGGGATGACCGTATTTCTCCAGTAATTCCTTTTCCAATGAACCGGCATTAACGCCTATCCGGATGGGAATCTTCGCTGACCTCGCCGCTTTTAAGACAGCCTGAATCCGCTCCTTATTCCCGATATTTCCCGGGTTGATCCGGATTTTGTCGACACCCGCATCAATGGCTTTCAGGGCCAGACGATAATCAAAATGAATATCCGCCACCAGGGGAACGGTCATCGCTTTCCTGATTTCCGGCAATGCCCGGGCGGCAGCCTCATCGGAAACTGTTACCCGGATCAATTGGCAACCGGCGGTTTCCAGATCATGAATCTGGCGCTTAATTGCCGCAATATCCGCTGTGTGGGGTGTTGTCATGGACTGAACGCTGACCGGAAATCCACCCCCGATCGGTAGTTTCCCAACGGTAACAATCTTGCTGATTCTGCGATTATATTGACTCATCGGTACAAATTACAATTACCGGGTTTTCTTCACAATAAAAATTCATGTTTATTTCGTCGAATAGGGTTTAATCAGATAGCCCTTGGCGGCAATAACAGCGCTGCTGCGATTGTCCAGATCAACGGTTTTCTGATAAATTTTAACCGCATCCGGGCGCCGGCCCTGAAGATCGTATACCTGGCCCAATCGTAAATATGCGCTTGCCAGATCATAGTCCATTTCGGAATCATAATTACCCAGATAACTCAAGAGCTGTGTCTCCGCCCGATCAAGATCGTCGTTTAAAAGCGCCTGACTGCCTTCCAATAGCCGCAAACGCTGAATATATTCCTTTTTAAAAAAAGGTTCCAGTTCGGGCAATCGCTGATGAATTTTTTCTATGTAGGTCTCAATATTTGGATTTCCGGTTCGGATACAAAGTTCAGCATATAAATAATTATAGTAAGGATTGCCGGGAAATTCATTTAACAACATATCCAGCCAGCGCCGCACAGCAGCATAATCAGCTTCGAAATAGAGATAGAGATACACCATAATGCTGCGGGCTTCATAGCGACTGTAATTTCCATGCAGCGCCGCCGTCTCGATCTGTTGCAGCCCCTCCTCTTTAGAACCGGAAATCTGCATGATCCACGACGCGATCTGCATAAATCCCGAGGAAAGGCCAACATAATAGTTAAACACCCCGAAGGCAATCATAATATCGGGATTATCGGGGCTGCCTTTCAGGGCGGATTTGAAATTCCGGATAATGCGATAGCCACTGACCAGGACACCCAGCCAGTCCTTTTCAGCCAGTAGCACCCTGGCCCGTAATCCGTTTGTCAGCCCCATATAATACTTCAAATCCGGGTTGTCCGGATCCAGCACAAGGTGCCGGCGGTAGTCCAGTATCAAATCATCAATGTCTTCCAGCAATTCCCGATTGCCGGCTTCATACCCGAATTTACCCTGATTGAATATCCATTCATTGGCCAATGCACCAAACGGGGCCAGTGGATGATAGGGGACATTTTGCGACACCTCCACGAAAAGGCTGCAGGCGTGATCGTGCTCCATACGGTTCATGGCTTTCAGGGCCTCCTGGATCCGGGCTTCCTGATACTCAGCCGTCTGACCCGGAAGCAGCCGACCCATAATAATCAGGCTCCAGAAAAACAGAAGATATTTCATTTGTCTTTGCATTGATTCACTGAATACTTTTAACAGACGCTTAGTAAAATGCCCCAATATTTCGGGGCATTTCAATTATTGGATTCCGAATGTTCAAGCAATTTACTCGATAAAATCGGCTTCCATAAAATCTTCCAGACGGAAGCGACCCTCTTTTTCAAGTTCCCGGGCTTTATCGACAACTGATTTCTGAGCAGCCTCCACTTTCCGGCGGGGTTGTGGACCCTCCAGCAACTCCATTTCATCCTCCAGGATAATCTGTGTCCGCTGGGGCAGAGAATTGATAAAGAGTTCCTTGATCTCTTCAGACTGTCCCTTCAGGGCATAGGCCACTTCCGATGCTTCAACGGATTTCAGCACGTCAGACAGAACATCGTGGGGCAGCTTGGGCAAATCATCAAAACTAAAATAGTGGCGCTTAACCTCCTGTACAATATTTGGAGCCTCTTTTTCAAGGTGTTCCAGAAAACGTTTTTCGTCTTTGGGGCGCATTTGACTGAGGATTCCCGCCAGGTTTTCGCCACCACCGCGGTTGAATTCCGACGCCCGTGGAATAAAGGCCGATTTCTCTTTCAATTCATTAGCAATGCTGACCACACCTTCCAGGGGAATATCACCCAGTTGACCGATCTCTGTGATTACCCGGGGTTGTACCGTCGGATCAAGAGCCTGTAATACGGCAACCTGCCGTTCAGTGGGCAGCTGGGCAATCGCCAGAGCCATAATCCGGGGAGTTTCAGTAGCGATCAGATAAATCACCTGCTCATTCGTGAGTTTGATCAAAAACTCAAAGGGTTTCTTTGTTTCTTCAGTAGCCGGTGTAAATTTTTCCGATACAAAACTGAAATAGAATTCCTCCAGAATCTCTTTTTTTATCGTGAAGGGTATACTGTTAATAGTACTCATCCGCTGGCGAACTTTCTGAATCTGATCTTTGGACATTCCCTTAAAGAGCTGCAAAGCCAGATTATTTCCCAGAGATTTAAACAATATTGCGACTTTATCTAAACCGTCGAGATTTTTAAAATCTACCATCTTTTCCTTCCTCCTTAGAATTCCGATTCGCTCTCTTCGGCTTGTTTAGTTTGTCCTAACCATTCGTTAATGACTCGTGATGCTGTATCAGGCTGACCGACGCTCATCGATATTACCGATTGTTTGATACCTTTCATCTCCTCTTTTAACGCAGTTGTATCAACAAGGGGGGCCTGTACCGGTGGCGCGGCTGGCGGAGCAACCGGAGGAGCTGTCTGTATCGGGGCCTGGACAGTGGGTTGTTGTATCGTCGGCTGAGGACGCGGACCCATAGGTACTTTTGTCCCATAGCCCCATTCAATTTCCTGCCGTTTTTGATGGGTGCGTCGGTTGACAAGGGAAATGATCAACAGGATTAATAGTGCCAGTGCAAACAAAGCCAGAATAATATAAAGTCCCAAATTATCCATTCGGGCAAATCCCGGCGGTGATGTTTCCAGGGCGCTCATTTCAAGATCCTGAAGCCGGCGGTTGCTTTCCCGCAACTGGTCTTTCAGATTGACCAGTTCAGTTTCCCGCACATCGGCTAACGCCCGGGTTTGTTCCCGCTGATCCTCTGAAATTTGGGGTGCGTTAAGCTGGGTCTGCAGATCAGATATCTGTTTGCGCAATTCCTGCATCCGCAGTGAATCCCGGACCAAAACCTGACGTTCAGCCTGTTTCTGCTGCTCAATTTTTGTCACATGCTCAGTATTACGCTGACGACGTTCCATATCATCTATTTTTTCAGCAATATTTTTCAAGATAATCGCTTCCGCGGCATCCTGATCACCCCGCTTTTTGAAAGAGGCGGTCATCACACTGATAACATCACCCCGGGCCCGGTCATAATGGGACGCAATCGAAACAACCTGACGAACGTTTTCAATTATTTCAGGGGTAACGCCATCTTCCATAATGATATTGACCTGCTGACGTTTAACCACAGGTATCGCCATCGATGACCTCTGAACCTGTGTGGCTATCCGTTTTGGTTCCTGGCGTGTTATCTCAGGCGCCGCCTCCGGAGCAGCCATTTCCGTCTTTGCGGGCGGGCCTTCCTTAAGGGTGGGCTCTGCAGTTTTCTGCTCAGCCCGGACCACCTCTTCGGGAGTTTCAAAACCGGGCAGCGGCAATCCCAGATCCGACGAACGGCTCTTCACCGCCTTGTCTTGAGTCTTGTCCTCAGGTACTGAACGCTGAGGTGTTGGGCTGATCACCGGTGTCTGACCGACACTTTCTTTCGGAGTTTCATAGACAGTTTCGGTCTGTTCCGCGGCAGTAAACTCTATTTCAACGGCGACATCCACCACAAATTTGATGTCATCCAGAAGTTTATCAAGGGCATCGGTGACACGTTCCCGCAGACTGTTTTCCAGCATTAATTTTTGCGAAAGGTAGGATATCTGGTTATCCTGAGCAGCCAGGAAACCGGTTCCCAGTAAAACAAGCGTCATTATACTAAATAGAATTATAATTTTTCTGCTGCTATTCTTGAGCATTTGATACACTCCTTAATTATCTCATTGTTAGAAAAAATATTTCAACGCGCCGGTTCGTAGCTCGTTTATCGATCGTAGAATTAGCTTCGGCAACGGTAGCGCCAAGGGCTTTCGGGCGAGTGTCTGAGTAGGCTATCGCCTGTAATCTGTCCGGCGGCACTCCCCGGGCGATGTAATACCGGACAACCTGGGCCGATCGGGCCGCAGATAGTTCCCAGTTCGAGGGATAAATTGGCGAAGAAATCGGATCGTTATCCGTATGGCCTTCGATTGCAATAGGAAATACGGATTTTATCATCATTGATTCAAATTTGTTTAATAGCGGAAAAATTCTCGGATCAAGGTTTGCGCTGCCGGAAGCAAATGAAATATTGCTGGGTAAAATTATTGCAACTCCCTTCGGGCTGGTTTCAACCTCGACAACCCCTTTCAAATTTTCCTCTTCAATAACATTAACAACTTCTTTATAGATTTCAGCCAGCGAAAACTTTTCCGTTTTCTGTTTCCCCCCCAAGGCATCGCCAACGGAATCGCCAAACTGTTCCAGCTTCACCGGATCAATGGTGGACATGGAAAACAGCAGCACAAAAAAGGTCATCAGCAGCGTCATCATATCACCGTAGGTCAATAACCATGGTTCCGCTTCTTCGCCGGCCACCTCTTCGTGTAAACTCTTTTTCTTCCGTTTGACTTCTTCAGCCATATATCCTTATTCCTCGGGTTTCTTCCAGTCACGAGGCCTTAAGTAGGAATTCAATTTTTCACGGACAATCAACGGATGCTTCCGGGCATGGATCAGTAACGCGCCTTCAATCAGCATCTGCTGCATGGTCGTCTGTTTTTTAATCCGGGTTTCAAATTTTTCGGCCATCGGGTTAAAAAACATATTCGCCAGAATTGTTCCGTAAAAGGTGGTGATTAAAGCTGCGCCCATACCGCCACCCAGAACTGACATAGGATCATCCCCACCGCTGGCCATATCCGCCATACCGTAGAGCATCACTACGAGACCAATCAGGGTCCCGATCATACCAAAAGCCGGCGAATATTTACCCATGGTTCTCAAAACATTGGCCTCGCTTTTTTCCCGTAGTATCCGATTCTCAATCCGGGTTTCGAGGATCTCCCGGATTTCATCAGGGTTATAGCCATCCACAACCATCTGGAGGCCATCCCGAAGGAAAAAATTCTTTACGTTACCCAAAGATTTTTCCATCTCCTGCATGCTTTTTCGGGCAATCGGCGCCAGATCAACAATCGCTTCGACCTCACCAGGCATATCAATTTTCTGTTTTTTGAATACAGCAATTGTCGAGCGCAACAATCCAAACACATCTTGCAGGGAAAAACTTAACAGAGTAGCCGCGAAAGATCCTCCGGCAACAATTAAAAAACTGGAATAACTGACGAAAACAATAAAATTTGGAGTTAATTGATAGATTCCTAATACAATCAGACCGATTCCGGCAAAAACACCTATTAAACTCGCTATATCCATAAACTAATCCTTTATTCCTTTTGAGTTGACCCTGTGCTTCTTAACCGGTTTTCATTCAGGGCCCTCAATATATTACGAACATCATCGTATTCCGGATCGATCCGAAGTGCCAGATTCCAGTTGATTGTTGCCCTGTCAATATCACCCAGTTTGTAATAAATGGAACCTCGGCGGGCATAGGCCAGCGCCAGATTGGAATTCAGATCAATGGAGGCCTCAACTTCCTGCAACGCCTCACGGTAATCGCCGGCATAAAAATACCTCAGCGATCGGGAAAGGTGTTTCAGGGCCAGATTAATATTCTGTTCCATGGCGTGTTTAGCCAATTTAGCGGAACGCACCGAATCTTCCAGCACCGCTGTTTTCTGACGTAATTGCGCAACCTCACTGGTCAGATACTTTATTTCAGATTCATACACTTTTAATGAGTCTTTAAGCTTCGCAATTTCATAATCAGCCGCTTTCAGGGTTGAATCCAGCTTCGTGGCAAATTGCTCTTCCATATCCAGGATCATCTGCGTTTCCTCGTCTACCATACCCTCTAACCGGCGACGCCGGGCACTCTCCGGTTTTACCCTGGGAATCCGAAAGTCCAGGCCAATATTCAGGCTGGGATAATCCCCAACTGATGCAAGATTAAAGTCTTCAGCGGCAAAGTTATAGAGTTTAACCAGATTATTGACTCCCAGCGTTAAATTATAATCCTTTGTAAACGGAATCCGGACACCGGCGTTCACACCACCACCGTCAAATTCGCCGATGAACTCGATACCGCCCCGGTCAGCCAATATACTGGTGTGCAGCAACACTCCGGCAAATACCCCTGCACTGGTTGCCGAATCGCTTCCGAATCCGGTTGCCAGGCCACCGGTTCCAAATCCCATATACGTAAATAAATTACTATTTTCAAATTGCTTTTCATTGCTGATCACACCGAAAATAGACAGGGTTTTTGTGTCAATATTCAGTTCTTTATCACCCTGTTTCAGAACCAGATCATGCACTCCCGCCGAAAAGCTGATATCACCGTAAACAAACAAGCGTTTTTGAAAATGTAAACCAAATTCAACCGGCGGACTGGCACCGAGTCCCTGAATTGAGGTAACGCCAATTTTAAATGTATTTGATAAATCGGTTTCGAAAAACACACCCCGGGTAATCAGAGTATCTACAAAACCGTAGATATCCGTGCTAATACCAGTTCGAAAAATATACGGTGTTCGGTAAATACTGCTTGTCGGGATTTTCATCATGAAACCCGGCTTGGTAAAAGCCACCCGGGTAATCTGTCCGGAAAGGGAAACCGTTAACATCACACATATTACAATCAGGATATAACCACGTTTTATCATTAATTCATACTCCGTTTTGGTCTCAATCCATGGTACCCAAGCGCTTCAGTTCCAGATCCGCCAGCTTTGCCATCTGACCCTCCGGAAATCTTCTGAGAAGCCGTTTAAAAAAAATTGTCGCCATTTCTTTATTGCCCAGCTTTCGATAGGTTACCGCTGACATGAAAAGTGCGTCATCCAGATTTTCACACAGAGGATATTCCACCACTTTTTTCAAATATTCCAGTGCCAGATATTCATCCTTCAGATGGATGTAACAATTGCCAATCCAGAAATAGGCGTCGCCGATCAGCGCGCCTGATAAATCACTATCGATACACTTGACAAAATAATCCACTGCGATCTGATAATTCTGATTTACATAGGCATCATTGCCCTTTTGATAAAACCGCTCACCTTCTTTTTTTGAGTAAATCACCCGGGGGTTACCAAGAGCTGCATAGGGCGACCGAAATATCTGGTTTATAAGCCGCTGGTTTTCCACTTCCAGAGAATCCACAAACTGCTGCAAGGTCTGCAATCGCCGTTCGGTTTTATCAGTGTATTGAGAAAAAGCCAAAGAGAGGGAGTCCATTTGGTTCTGTATGTGAACCAAAGCTGGGTTAGCAACGCCAATGCCGTGAAGGGGGGCAGACTCCCTCGCTGGCTCAATTTTAATCCCTAAATCGTACATAAAATCTTTATTGATTTTCCCCCGACTGCTATCGGCATTCTGGGCTGATATGGCAAGGGGTATAACAAGCATAAGTGCAATTCGAATCACGTTTCCATTCAAAACTTTTCTTGAGTTGTCAAATATTGCTGCGCTTTTTCCAGTAATTCACTGCCGGGAAACTGCTTTTCCAGCTGTTTAAAGGCACCCAGCGCCTGGGACTGATGATCCATTTTCAGGTGACTCATACCAGTTTTAAACAACGCCGCATCTGCCTTGTTGCCGTCCCCTAGTGGTCCAACTTTTTGAAACTCCACAATCGCCTGGGAATATTTTTCCTGAGAATAGAGGTTTTCACCAAGCCAGTACTGGCAATTGTCGGCCAGAGGATGGCGTTGACTCAACTTTAGTAATTTCCGAAATTTAACGATACTGGCCGGGTAGTCCCGGTCAAAATATAAATTTAAGGCTTCGTTATATAAGGTTCGGTACTTCGAATCATCCACATCCAGAACCGCCGAAACTGTATCTTTAGACGATATGTCACTTGCCTTTATGGATCCTAAAATCTCATCGGTGAGGGCCTTGTCCTCATCAAAAGCAGTCACGATCATTTTAAAATTTTCAACCTGATTCTGTTGTTCCATCAGCGAATCAATTTCCACCTGCTTGGTGAGCAGGGAGTCCTGAAGTCGCTTGTTATAGGTTTTCAGCTTTTCAATTTCGTCGCGGATCGTCTGCAGTTCGCCATCATTGTTACTAAGGTTCGATTGCAGTTCAAGAACCTCTACCTTTTTTTCGTTGATTTCAGCTTTCTTTTCGGAAATGTCGATCAGAGTCGAATCGGTTTGGGAAAAACAAACGGTAACGGTCATAATTCCAATACAAATGATTTTGACGGCAGACATTCCCATTATTTATACTGCTCCCATTCAATGGTGTAGGAATAACCGATAAAGCTACCAAAATTCTTCGGAATAATCAGTTCAAATTTTCCGGACGATCCGGGAAGCATCGAATTGTTAGTCGTAATCCCGGAATCTTCAAAAGTAAAATAAGTACCCTCCACAAAAGCAGTGCGGGTCTTGGTATCGCCGCTCCAATTCTTTCGAAAAACAAAATTGACTTTCACAAAATCCGCCCGCCGGGCGCCAATATTTTTCACTTCGCCGGAAAAAATGGTATTACCGGAAGGGTCCTTACGTTCGTTGATATTGCCAACAAGAACACAATTTGGCATTTTAACAGTGCTTGCGGGCACCTGGGCCGGTTCACCGCTTTTTGAAACATAGGATGCCTGAGGAACCTGGGGATAGCTGTTGCTCTTTTGAACATCACTCACCAGCTCCGCCGGAACATATTTCTGAGCCGGTTCTTCGGGCACATTGGTGATGACCCGAACAATCGAGGCTTTTTCAAGAACCAGGTATCCGATCAGGGTTTCAACCTTGACAATTTTGTCATCCTGGTAAATGATTTTCCCGTAGATTGAAGTACCGTTGTCAGTGATAATTTCCTTATCGTACATGGCCAGTGGGTTCATCCACATCTGGCTGTTGGCCTGCAAATCCTGTAACTGGGATCGCAGGTGCTTCAGCTCGGCGGAGAGCTTTTTAACTTCGAATGTCAGTTCATTTACCACATAATCCTGGTCAGCGCTGCTACTACGGGCCGGGGCAGTAGCCACCGCTTGAGGTGGCTTTGCACTAGCTCCGCTGCTAGCTGCACCGGGCGTAACTGCTGCCTGCTGCTGGGTTTGGCTCGTCGGTTGAGCCGCTTTAACTAACTCAGTTTCACTCTTATCTGCGGATTTGCTGCCGAAGAGGCTACAACCCTGCAAAAGAGGAACTACAAGAAAGGCCGCAAAAAATATTTTGACTTTCATAATCCCACACCTTCAGGTATAAAGTGTCTAAAAATTTACGTTTGACACTATGGCGTTGCATTCAGAAAAATATAGTCTTCATATCGGGAGAATGTCAAGGAAAAAATAATGAAAATAGGCAAGTTAGACAGATGACTTAAATTGTTAATTGAAGTGTCTTTCATCGCCTTTTCACTTTCATTTTCAAAAACTTCCCCGCCGGTTTTGGAACAGTTATTCATTTAACTCCGAATCGGATAACGAAGGGTGGCCGCCAGATTGCCATATTTTTCCATTGGCTGTTGAATAAACTGAATATCCACACCCTGTTGAAGAGCGTTGTGTAACATATGTTCGATAATATTTTGCGTTCGTTCTAAAGGGCCACCATGTTCGGGGCATTCCGCCAGGGGCGATAAATCAATATACAGGCAGTTCCGGCAAAAAACTCCCTTGCGCTGATAACTCTCGTGAAGCAGCAGTGTATCAATCCAGTTTTCCCGCAGTTTTGGCAAAACCGCTTCAATGCCTTCTACGGCCCGGTCGGCCTCTTTCCGGTTGCTGAAATCTTCCAACAGTTTATCTTCAAATCTCAAGCGCGCATCCTTGCTGGCCTTGTGAACTTTTTCGAACACATCAGTGAGGGGCGCGTGAGGTTCAATATCCACTACTGCTGTGACTTTCGCCTCTACATAATCATGCAGATACTTACGAAATTCACCAATGGATTCCCGGTGACCACCCAGCACGATCCAATTAAAATCATGGCTTTTATTCAGATCAAACATCTTCTGGGACACTTCTTTGTAATGCTGTACAACACCCTGATGGATATTGCGCTCGACCTTGCGCTCCTGGCGTCCTTTAAAACCACCAACCTTGACCGATTCCGGTGCATTGTCGCTAACCCGGTACAATTCTTTATAGTCACCCAGAGACTGTTCAAATATACGGGCTTTGGATTTATCAATCAGCAGGACCGCATAGCGGCTGTAATTGCTGAAAAGTTTGGATAGTTGATAGATATAAGGTTTGGGCTGAATGACCAGCTCATTTTCCAACGGATTTTTAAGGTTTATCATCTTCCAGAAACCGGTTTTACTCTGACTGAAACATACCGAGCTGATATATTTCGAGCTATCCAGCTCCACTTCAAACCAGTTAATAATTTTATCAAAGTCATCCAGGATAGATTTTTTCTCCGATTCGGTCAACAGTTTAAAATATGTTGTGTTTTTCTTATACCGAATCATCTTTTTCAGTTCCACTATATGGGTTTTGTGATTACCATTTTTAAAATCAACTGTAAAATAAGCACTGGTAACCGGGTAATCATTCTGGGAAAAATGAACCAACTCTTTGACAACTTTGCTTTTAATCATGGTCACTCCTCAGTTATTTATATTGATGATTAGTTCAATGATCCTTAACCAATGATGTTAGATAACCCAAATTCTGTCATGAAATATCCAGAGAAGCCGTTTCCCTTTGGGTTTGGCGCTAGGCACTTCTGCTGAAAATGGTTTGTTCCGAAAAACGTCTGGATATACCACAAGTATTAGATAAGAAATATTTTAGTAATTATCAATAGATAACTGCAATATTGAAAAAAATAACTGGAATAATTGATTCAGATTGCCAGCGTTACGGATTAATTGTTTCACAATCTTCAAGCCAGCGAAGCTCCTGTGCTAAATCCAAAACAGCGGCAAAGGGATCGTTTTGACCGCCATTATGCACCTGTATCGTCAGGCAGCGAGATGTTTTTCCCACTTCCAGACTGCCCACCTCTTTGTGGAATCCAATTGCATAGGCCCCGTTCAATGTTGCAAACTTCAGCGCCGTTTCGGGATTAATGCTGCTCTGATTTACACATTCAATGATCTCTTTCCGCATATCCAGATCCCCGGACAGAGTTTTACTTTCCGTCCCCATACAAATATTCACCCCTTTATCAAGGATACGTTTCACCGGAGTCGGACTCAGGTTCAATGCGGTCGAACTGCGCGGACAAATACAGACATTCACTTTGGCCGGAGTATTTTTAATCAGGTCTATGTCCATATCGCTGAGCCGGTTCAAATGGATTAGAATATTATGTTGCGCATAGTATCGATTACTGAAAAAATACTGAACCGGTGTGATTCGCGGTGGTTTCCAGGAATAATCAAAATCATCCTTCGACAGGAGATACTGTCTTGCCGGTCCTTTTCCGCTTGTCAGAAATTCTATTTCGTCTTCTGTCATGGACATATGAATTGCGATATGTCGCTCATTGATACTGATGTTCTTAAACAAGTCCGGTGACAGTTCCCATGTGGAGGACATGCCCAGATGGTTGGTGATACGCTTCATTGGAGCAATCCGGGCGATCTGGTCCTGCATGGTTCTGAGAATACCGGCGGACTCATAATTTTTGAATCCCTTTGTTTCATGAAATATCCGTGCAAATATTATCTCATCTTTTAGCAAATCAGCCGACAAACCATCCGATGAAAAATCACCTATCGCAATCGTCCCAAACCGGTTACTTTCTGCAATGTTCCTGCTGATAATAGCTGTTCGCTGCTCATCACTCCGGCTCTGCCAGTCAGCAGCGCTCTGGTTCAAATAGGTGTAATATCGCTGAACCGGTTCGGGAAATGGTTCCTGTTCGAGATGGGTATGAACATTGACAAAGGCTGGAAAAACGACCGCATCTTCCAGGTCAAGCAAGGTTTCCGGAATGTCACCCTGAAAGTCTTCATAATCTCCAATTGCCAGGATTTTTTCATTGTCACAGATGATAATTCCGTTTTCAATTGGCGGAGCCGACATGGGCAGCAGCCAGCGGGCCCGGTAGGCTTTAACATTTTGTAAATCTGAATCGTTGATCAAATTTCACTCCGTATTTCTAATAACCAAAACAAGCAACAGGAAAAATATAAACGGCCTGCCCATAAAAACAAGGGAATATAGTTGCAAATCAAGTGTTATTTTAGTAACATTGGCCCGAATTTTGTAACATTGTGATTCGCTTCACCTCTAAATTTAAAAATATTACCTAATATTGGTATATAATTAATTAGGATTTATAATGAGTTTTAACATGTATAAAATAAAAAGTTTAAGGAAATTCCTGCCTGTACTGCCGTTTCGGCAGGCAGGTCTGATTGCCGGAATGATGCTGGCAATCCTTTTTTTACCAAAGATCAAGGATTACGCCATGCCGTCTCACACACCGGCTTCACAACCGGCACTTTCATCCCACTACAATAGCCTGTTTAGCCACCTCGAACAGGCTGGTTTTCAATGTAAGGATATTCAGGAACTGTTTCAGGATCCCAGGGTAGAGTACTACGGCGACATTGCGTTCAGTTTGTACCAACCACCAGCTATGGATAACTATAGCAGCATTTACTTTCATACTGATAACGAGGCCTATGAAATCAATGAGTTCATCGACCGCTACGGTGAGCAGCTGAAAGAAGCTGAACAGCGTTACGGCGTTGGTCTGGAAGCTATTGTTGCAGTGCTTTTTGTGGAAACCAAAATCGGTAAAATTGTCGGTAAATATTCGGTGTTCAATGTCCTTAGCTCTCTGGCTGTAGCTGACAGTCCGGAATCCCTTGCCAGGATTGAAAATCATGTCAACGAACATTATCATTATCTTAATTACGATGGACGTCAGGACCTGATCAATATTTACCAGGAACGGGCAATTCGAAAATCCTTCCGGGCCAGGGCTGAATTTACCAGCCTGATGCAATTGCATTTTGACAGTCATATTGACATTCTTGAACTGCCGGGTTCCTATGCCGGTGCGTTTGGCTACCCTCAGTTTATGCCTTCCAATGTCACACGGTACGGAATCGATGGCGATAATGACGGAATAATTGACCTTTACAACTACACTGATGCAATTATGAGTGTCGGCAATTTTCTTAGTAAAAAGGGTTGGACAGAAGATACTGATCGTCAGCAGCGAGCTCTGTTACGATATAACAACAGTCGCGTATACGTTGCAAATGTACTGGAGACGGCCAATTCTATTCGGGAAGATCTGGATATCATCGGCCAAATCGACCCCTTGTTATATAATTCTGAGGAATAAAACTGACCTCAACCGGTCCTGGATCAAAATGGACCGCAAAACTGTCCGCCTCTGTAATAATCATCAAATCAACATCAGAATCGGTATTACCCTGAATGGATAATAGATCCGGTCTTTCCGGCTGAGCTTCAGTCCAGACGGAAACGGTGTTATCTCCAAAACTGAGGTGCCGGATTCCATGCCGGTCCGACCGGGTAATTCGCCAGTATAGAGCGTCGTTTGGTGCATCGGCAGAAAATCCCAGGATATTTTCGATTAGCATGGAAATCGGGCCATGACCGGAGAAACTAATGTGATCCGGTTGACAGTCTTTTTTAGCATCCCAGCGAGTACCGGGAGCAGCCTCTTCCGGGGCGTAGAGTTCCCAGATATTGCCAATTAATTCACTGTTCGACTCCGGATTTTCCTCATCAGTTACAATATCAAATTCACGATAAACACTCAACATATTATTCAGATGGTTTAGGGCGGCCTCGCGAGCAAAATCCTCCTGTCTGTACCGCAGCAATCCCTGAATTATCATATAATTGGTAATGCCCCACACGCCGCCGCGCCAGTAAAACCCCCGGGAATCATAATCCGGTTCCCGGGCTGAGACGCTTGGAAACATATGGATCAGGCCAAAATCACTGGAATCTTTCAGATGTTCAATCAGATTTGCCGCATCGGTCTGGCCCGGAATTCCCGCCAGCAGCGGCCAAAAACCGGCAACTGTACGAACCTTGGCAATTTTTCCTTCACGGGTCACATCATAGAAAAAGCTGGAATCTGGGTCCCACAATTTTGATCTGATCGAAGTACTGATTTCAGAATATTTGCGAGTATAGTATTGATGTTTTTCCGGCAAATCCAAGATTACCGCGATCTGTTTCAGATGATCCGCAAACAACGCCATCTGGGCCGACAGATCGGTCCAGCCCCCGGATTCAATATCGCCTCTTGGCAGATTCATCATCCCAGACCCGATTGGAGTGGTATAGTAGAGATCAGAAGCCTCATATTTTCCCCGGCAAAATTGATCTATCCAGCGAAAGTATTTTTCCAATACCGGAAAAACCCTCTGCAGTCGAGCTGTATCAGCCGACAGAGAAAAATATTTCAGTTCAGCCCACGCAAAAAGTGGCGGATGAATCATGGGGTCCAGCAGGGTCGGTAGATGCAACGGATCGCCGGATTGAGTGATGTATGCCCGGGCAATAAAACCATCGGAACGCTGTTTCTGATAAAAAAGATCAAGGCTCTCCATGACCGGATACTCCCGATATCCATACATTGAAAACAGAGACATCGATAAGGTTGACCATTGATCAATAACGCTCTTATCCTCCGGATTAAGGTATTTTGAAGGAAATTGATTCCTGCGGTTGCCCCACATCCGTGCCTGATTGATCAATCTCCAGGCTTCCCAGTAAAGATCAACCAGTTCGCGATTATCCTCCAAAATCGGCTCCGGGAGACGGCTTTTGGAAACCGTCGGGCCGCATCCGGAAGTCATGAATTGGATTAGCGTGATTAACAGTATGAAAGCAATTACCGGGGTTCGGGCGGTTCTTCTTTCAGCAGCTCTTCTTCTGACCATAAATTATTTATCGGTTCATTTAAAAAGTTTGTATAGGTTTCCCTGGCTTTTTCCAGCAGACCGGCACCGGCGTAGGTTTTCGCTAATATCAAACGGTAGCGCTGGACATCAGGGCTGATGGATACCGCCTGTTCCAGGTAGGGAATCGCGTCGGTATACCGGTTCAGTTCAAATAACAGTTTCCCGTGATAGTACAAGGGATGTGGATGGTTGGGAAGAAGTTCCATTTGCTTCTGTGAAAATTGCATAGCTTTGTCCATTTTCCCAGATTTGCGATTGCTTTCTGCCAGAATAAAATAGGCATCAACCTGACCGCGGTCAATCTGCAAAGCGGCTTTACTGTAATAAGCGGCCTTGACCGGATTATCCAGATAGAAGTGGTAAATCTGGGCCAAGGTCATCAGAAATGCCGGGCGATATTCTGAATTCAGCGCTTTTTCATAATGAATTACCGCATTTTCGTAATGCCCCTGTTTAAATTCCAAATGTCCCCAGGCATCATAGGTGTACGCCGATTTTTTTGCCACCTTGTTCAACTTCTCACAAACCCGGGCAGCCTCGATAAAATGGCCCTCGTTGGACAGAATGCGTTCCAGCATACGCAACTGAAAAGGGTCATCCGTCGACTTAATTGCCGCCAGGGCCAGGGACACGGCTTTTGTATTTTCGCCAAGATTACTCAGCAGAATTGCATGGTATACATCAATATTGGTGTTTTCCGGATATTTGGATTTGAGATTTTCAAAAAACAGAGCGGCTTCCTTCTGGTCGGATTTATCACGGACTTTATCGATGACAAACATCAGCGCATAATCATCAGGTTGCAGAGCATACAATGCACCCCCCAAGCGTCGGAGCACAACCCAATCGGTTTTAATCTCATCCGTAAATGTCGCATAGTCCCGCAAAAAACTGTAGAGTGAATCGTTCAGTTCAAAGGCTTTAAAATACAGCGCCCGGGCACTGGTATGATCGCCCAGCATCCACTCGGAACGCCCATAGCCCCAGTAGACATAAAACTCGGGATGTTGCTTCACCAGATCGCTGAATATTTTTCGGGCCTGGTAGGCTTGATCTTTTTTCAGGTAATTCATGCCCCTTTTTATATAGAGCCGATAGGAGCGGGGAATATCCTTTTTGATTTTTTTATACTGTAAACCGTCAGCGGTACCGGCCAGCGCCGTTAAGCAAAACAAGACAAAAAGAAACAGGGCCAGAACTATTCGCTTTTTCATGTTAGAGAATATGCCTATTTTCAGTCGATATTTCAAGAGATTTAAAGCAGATATTGAGGCGTAATGAAAAATAGTTCCAGGTTTAAAAAGCAGCTGGGCAGAATCAAAATAATTTTTAGATTATTAGTGTAATGTCAGTCAGAATCAGAGAAATAAAAGCCGTTTGCCAAAACCACGAAGAGGTACGCACTATTATTCTCTCTTTAAATGCCCGGTATATCGGCTGTGATCACCAGATTGACCACTACTTTAAAGTTCGTCGCGGTCGTCTGAAGCTCCGGAACGGCAGTATTGAAAAAAACCTGATCTACTACCAGCGTCCGGACCAAAAAGGGCCGAAATTGTCCCAGGTCGGATTGTATTCAACCCCGGAACCGGAAAAGCTGGACACCCTGCTATCCGCTGCTCTGGATACGCTGGTTATTGTTGATAAACAGCGGGAGATATATTTTGTGGACAATGTAAAAATCCATCTAGATAGGGTCAAAGATCTCGGTTCTTTTCTTGAAATTGAGGCAATCGATGAAGACGATCGTTTTTCCGATGGAGAATTGCTGCATCAATGCCAACAGCTGATGGATCTGTTAAAAATCACTCCCGATGATTTGATTAGCGATTCTTATTCAGATATGCTTTTAAAAATGCGCACAACGTCGTAATTTCCATACAGAAATATGAGGTAATTATGCAAAAAATCGATGATACACTCGCTCACCGGGACCGGGAACCCATATCCCTCCTGCCCACCCCTTTTTACCGCATGAATGCGTTATCCGAAATGTTTGAGCGTAATATTTACATCAAACGGGACGATATGACCGGCTTTGCGTTCGGTGGAAACAAAACCAGAAAGTTCGATTTCTTAATCGCCGATGCCATCGAAAAAGGCTGTGATACCATTATCGGTATCGGTGCAAATCAATCCAACTTCTGTCGGATCTTAAGCGGAGTCGGCGCCAAATACGGCCTCTCGGTACACCTGGTGTTGAACGGAACTGAACCAAAAAAACTCACCGGCAATCTGATGCTCGATCACCTGTTCGGCGCGACGGTTCATCACATTGAAACCACGGATTCCGAAGAACGGATGGAAAAGGCTATCGAAATCCGTAAAAACCTGGAGTATGCCGGAAAACGGGTCTATTTTATGCCGCCGGGAGGGTCGACCTCCATCGGTACCCTCGGCTATATCGCCGGCTGGGGTGAGTTAATGGATGATTTTGAAAAAAATCAGCTGAAAGTAGACAAATTATTCCACGCCTCGTCTTCAGCAGGAACCCAGGCCGGACTTGTGGCGGGACAAGCCATTACCGGCTGGCCGGGGCAAATCATCGGGATTAGTGTGGATGTGCCGAAAATGGAACTGGAAAAAAATGTTCACGACCTGGCCCAGGCAGCCGGGGATTTTCTGAATATTCAGGTACCCCGATCCATCGTCACTGTTGACGAAAGTTATATCGGCAAAGGCTACGGCAAACATACTGCGTTGGCCGAAGAAGCCCTCGAATTGTTTGCCAGAAACGAAGGTGTTCTGCTTGACCATGTCTACACCGGAAAAGCCGCCAGCGGGCTGATCGATTATTGTCGTTCAGGCAAGATTGGTCCCGATGAAACCGTCGTGTTCCTACACACCGGTGGAAATATCCAATTATTTGAATAAGTTAAGGTTTACAGAATAATGCATTTTTTAACAGAGAATCCCTGGGTTACTTCCTGGGTAATAATTCCATTGTTAATTTTTTTAGCCCGGGTTACCGATGTATCCATAGGAACATTTCGAATTATCCTGGTGTCGAAGGGTCAAAAAGTAATTGCGGCCATTCTTGGATTCATCGAAATATCCATCTGGCTGCTGGCAATTTCCCAGGTATTTCAGCATCTTTCAAATATTGCCTGTTTTTTTGCCTATGGCCTGGGATTCGCTTTGGGAAACTATGTGGGCATTGCCATCGAGGAAAAAATCGCCCTCGGTCAGCAGGCAATCCGGATTATTACCAGCAACACCATGGAAATCCTGCCCATGGCTCTCCGGGACGCCGGCTATGGCGCCACGGTGATCAAAGCCAATGGCGGAAAGGGTGAGGTCAATCTGATCTTCAGTGTTATGCCCCGTAACCAGGTTAAAGATGCCATCGCTTTGGCCCAGGAAATTGATCCGGATATCTTCATATCGCTTCAGGATATCCGCTCAGTCAATGCCGGTTTTATGCCGCTGCGGACACCGTCGTTCGGGTGGCGACGCATCACAAAGAAAAAGTGAAAAATAATTCATGAACTTCCGATCCATAAAACCCGTAATTAACTTTAAGCTCTGGCTGTTCATCTACCTGATCATAAGTACCGTATCATGTTTTCATAAACGGGAAATGGAGCGCTATCAGGCACTCAGTACCATTGACTCCGTTGTAATCCGCTTTTCTGCCACCAGTGATTTTATCCGGGATTACCCTAAAAGCGACAGCCTGTTCCCGGCTATTAAATCTGCACTGGAATTATTGAAAAAAGCCGGCGATACGGACCAGACACTTCAGTTTGCCTTAGACCAGCGAATCATTCAGAATGATCCGGAAATCCGGCAATTTTTAGATCGCTTTCTTGTTGAAAAACTTGTCCCGGATTCACTTGCCAAAAGTAAATACATTTGCGACACAGAGGAATATCCTCAGAAATACTCGGATAAACTGGCGCTCGCCCTGACCGTAATGCCCCATCTGAATAGCTGTTTTCAGTCTGACAGTATTCGAAATCAGGCCATTAATCGATTCGGCAATATTATTCTGCAATCTGACAATGATCTGATAATGGGATTAAAAACTCTTTCGGACCAGATTCTCGAATTGAATGACAGTCTTTTATTTTCAATTTCAAATCAATTCCTGACCGCTGCTCTAAAAAATAATATACAGACAACTATTCGTGGGCATTTCCCGGATGCTACTGAACTTGATTCAATTCAGGATCAGAATTACTACACGCTTTATACCGCGCTGGCCTGGAACGCTTATCGGCAACGCCGGTTTTCCTATGCTCTGAACCTGATGTCGCAAGCCACGAAGTATGGAATTTTGGAGAATCAGAATGGCTATATTATCCTCGGTGCGTCGCAGTCACAGTGTGGTGAATTATCCGAGGGTTGGGCCAATGTGCTGAAGGGCCTGATCCTGAATCCCGATGCCGAAAAACAATCTGTCGAGATCGAGAACATTTATACGGCAATGTTCTATCGCATCCGTAGTTCCCGGGAAAATCCAACCCGCTTTTTAAGTCAATACCGGCGCTCCCACCGCTAATCTATATTATACAAAGGAATTTTAATGAAACGTCAATTGGTCAAACTTCTGTATTCAGTCTGCAGTGGAATTGTCCTGCTTATCCTCGATTTCCTGAGCAAGTATATTGCCAACGCCCGGCTCCCTTTTGAAAAAATACAGGAAACATTTTTACCTTTTCTGGTTTTCTATCGCACTCATAACACAGGTTATCATTTTCTGTTCGGACGAATCAATAATCATTTTCTCTGGGCCCTGGCCGGAATGGTATTTGTATCGATCCTGATCGCCTCCCTGATCCACTCCCTGATCAAGGAAAACCTGGATCGAATTAATTTTGCTGTCTATGCCGCAATTCTCAGTCTGACAATCGGCGCAACCGGCAATGTGCTCGAAATCCTGTTTGCCGGACACGCAACCGACTTTTTCATTTTCCGGCCGTTTCCATGGCCCAGCAATCTTTGCGATCAGTATATAAACGGAATTTTATATATCGCACTGCCGATAATAATCATTAAATCAGTAATTGAATCTATCCGGCGTAAGCGTCAGACGAAAGAAGATCAGCCGACGATTGAAATGTGAGGATTTAATTACCTTTTAGTTTTCCCTGTGAACGCAGACGATCGTATTGTTCGGGATATAATTTCTTCATACAGTCATTGCATAAACCATGGCTGAATTCCGCAGCGGAATGTTTGGATATATAAAGTTCCACATCGCTCCAGTAGCCCTGATCGTCACGGATTTTTTTGCAATTTGCACAAATCGGAATCAGGCCACTCAGGGTGTTTACCTTGCGTAACGCTTCCTGCAGTTCGCTGATCATGCGTTCCCGCTCTTCTTCGGCCTTTTTGCGTTCGGAAATATCCCGGTATATGGCTAATGCCCCAACATGTTCACCATCAACAATAATTGGAGCCCCACTGACCGAAACATCTACAAAGGAACCATCTTCACGCTTGCGTTTTCGTTCAAAACGAGTAATCCCGCCAGCCTGGACCGCTTTTGTAATATTTGAAGCATCACTTAAACTATCCCCGGAAACAATAAAACTGTCAAGATTTTTTCCCTGGATTCCCACTTGTGTATATCCAAACAATTTCTCAAAGAAGGGATTAACACTAACCACATTACCCTGTAAATCCAGCGAGACAATTGCATCGGAAGCGCTGGTAAACAGTGCTTCGAAGTACTGCTTTTGCTTACGTATCTCTTCCTCGGCTTCCCGAATAAGCGAAATATCCATATAAATGGCAATAATCCCGATCTGTTTTCCATCAACAATAATCGGAGCTCCACCAATCGAGACATCGACCAGTGTACCATCTTTTTTCAAACGCTTTGCTTCTTTGACGGCGACACCGCCTTTCTCAATGAGTTTAGTGGTATCTTTTGCATCTTTCAGGAAATCTTTCGGAACGATGAGATCATCTATATTTTTCCCTTCAATCTCCTGTAGCGGGTGGCCGAATAATCGCTCGAACTGGGGATTTACATTGACGATCCGGTGCTTCATATCAAGAGATACAATCGCACCGGGCGAACTGGTATATAATGCCTCAAAATACTGTTTCTGTTTCTGTATTTCCAAGTCCACTTTTTTACGGTCTGAAATATCTCGGATTACCGCAAAGGTGGCTACACTGCCCTTATACTGGATGATTGATACATTCGCTTCGACATCAATATCCGAACCGTCTTTGCGTTTAAATACAGTCTCATATTGAGAAGAAACATCCTCACCGCGATTGCGCCGGGCGCTCCGCTCCCGCAGAATTTCTACTCCCCTGACCGTATAAACATCCCGATAATCTTTCATCGTCAGTTCCGCAACGGTATAGCCCAACATTGTCGCAAACTGTTCATTAAAAAAGATAAACCGGTCGAACTGACTGATCACGATGGCGTCTTTGATATTTTCAACCAGAAGCCGGTATTTTTCCTCTTTACTCATGACCCGCGATTCGGTCAATTCGGTAATATATCCTTCCAATGACAAAAGTTCACCGTCATCGGAGAAAACGCCAATTCCCTGCTCCCAGACCCATTTGATTTTCCCGGATGAAGTCCGGATACGATATTCAATGATGTACGATTTATGTTCATTGATCGCTTTCTGAACTTCCGTAAACACCAGGTCCCGGTCTTCCGGAACGATCAGATCGCCATAACTCACAATTTTGTCATCAATCAGATCTTCCGGCTGATACTCAAGCAGATCAATACAGCCATTGCTGATATCCAGCATCGTCCAATCACGGTCATTCGCACAGCGATAGATAACGCCGGGAAGATTCTCCGGCAATCGTGTTTTCTCAACCCGTTTAAGCCCCTCGGCTTTACCGGATTTTTCTTTATTTATTTGCCCCATATTCCTCTTGCAGTTGGATATACAAATATAATAGAAAAAACAGAAGCTCCCAATTATTTAATATAAAAGGGCCCTCCGGCGATATCACGGAAGGCTTTTTTAAGGCTATAGATCTGTCATCCCAGCATCAATTTCACGATAATCGCTTTCTGTACATGCATCCGGTTTTCGGCCTCATCAAAGACAATTGAATTGGGGCTGTCGATAACATCGTCGGTAATCTCATCTCCCCGGTGCGCCGGCAGACAGTGCATGATGAGAACATCTTTTTTGGCATACGCTATTAAATCACTGTTTATCTGGTAGGGCATAAAATCTTTTCGACGCTGCTCGGCTTCGGTCTCCTGCCCCATGCTGGCCCAGACATCGGTATAAATGACGTCGGCGTCACGTACTGCTTCAATCGGATCACGGACAATTTCGATTCGGCTGATACCCACGTTTCGGGCATTTTTCAGAATCGTTTCATCGGGATCATAACCGCTGGGAGAAGCCAGCACAAAATGCATCGGCAGACGGGAGGCAAGATTAATCCAGGAATTGGCCACATTATTACCATCGCCGACAAAAGCGACTTTAAGACCATTCAGATGTTTACGGTGTTCAAGAACTGTAAAAATGTCCGCCATAATCTGGCAGGGATGATTCAAATCGGTCAAACCGTTAATAACCGGCACTGTCGAATATTCTGCCAGTTCCAGCATATGCGCATGATCAAACAGGCGCGCCATAATAATATCATCGTAGCGGGCAATCACCCGGGCAATATCCCTGACTGCTTCCCGTTTTCCGATACCGATATCATTAGGGCCCAAATAGATGGCGTGACCGCCCAACTGGGACATACCGGTTTCAAAGGAAATTCGGGTACGGGCTGAGGGTTTGGCAAATATCATGGCCATATTTTTACCCTTCAACGGCGCGTATTCTTTACCCTCTTTGACATAGGCTTTCATCGTTGCGGTCAGGTCAAATACTTCCTGAATTTCATCACTTGAAAAATCGGTGATGTGCACAAAATCTCGTTTCACGCTCTCCTCCTAAAGTATATATCGGCTTAAGTCACGGTCCTTAATAAGTTCTGACAACTTCTTTTCAACATCTTCTCTGGTAATTCTGACCTCTTTAATCTCCTTATCCGGAATTCTGAATAACATATCTTCCAGCAATGTGGTCATGATCGTGTGCAGCCGTCGGGCGCCGATGTTTTCCATCTTGTCGTTCACTTCGGCGGCCAACTGGGCGATTTTTTCAATGGCATTATCTTCCACAATGAGTTCTACCCCTTCGGTCTTTAATAATGCATGATACTGTTTCAGCAGCGCATTCCGTGGATTCTGCAGAATTTTAATAAATTCGTCTTTTCCGAGACTCTCCATCTCGACCCGAATCGGAAATCGTCCCTGTAATTCCGGTATTAAATCCGAAGGTTTCGTCATATGAAACGCCCCGGCGGCAATGAAAAGAATGTGATCGGATCTTACAACGCCAAATTTCGTTTGAACATTCGACCCTTCCACAATTGGCAGAATATCCCGCTGGACACCCTCCCGGGAAATGTCAGGTCCACGCCCGGATTCCCCATGGGATGACGCTATTTTATCAATTTCATCCAGAAATACAATTCCCGACTCTTCCACCCGCCGGATGGCCTCCTGGATAATGCGATCATTATCCACCAGCTTCTCCGCCTCTTCCTGGGTGAATATCTTACGGGCTTCCGCCACAGTGGCTTTTTGAAGCTTTTTCTTTTTCGGGAAAGCACTGCCTAACATTTCCGTCAGGTTCAGACCCATCTCTTCCATGCCTGCCGGTCCAAAGACCTGCATCATTGGTGTACCACCCTTATGGACAGTTATCTCAATCACCCGTTCATCCAGTGACCCGTTGTTCAGCATTTCCCGAAATTTTTCCCGGGTATTGGACAGCTGTTCATCTTTGATTTCAAGAGACGGCTCCGGGGCTCTGGCTGATTTCCGGGGCGGCAGAAGAACGTCCAGAATCCGCTCGTTTGCCATGATTGTTGCCTGTTCTGTGACTTCATTAATCCGCTCCGCTTTAACCAGATTGACTGAAATGTTCGTCAGATCACGGATAATGGATTCCACATCCCGGCCGACATAGCCGACCTCGGTAAATTTAGACGCTTCAACCTTCATAAACGGAGCGTGGGCCAGGTTCGACAAACGCCGGGCAATTTCGGTTTTACCGACGCCGGTGGGCCCAATCAGAATAATGTTGTTCGGCATTATATCTTCTTTAATGGGGCCTTTGACATGTTGCCGGCGCCAGCGGTTTCGCAATGCGATCGCCACCGCTTTTTTGGCATTGTCCTGGCCGATGATATAGGCGTCAAGTTCTTTTACAATTTCACGGGGGGTTAAGTCTTTTCGTGTCATAATTCCATAATCGTCAAATTATCATTGGTGTAAATACAGATTTGGGCGGCAATGTGCAGAGATTCTTCCACAATTTCAAGGGCAGACAACTGACTGTGTTTCATCAATGCCCGGGCGGCAGCCAGAGCGTAAGGACCGCCTGAACCAATCGCCACAATATCATCGTCCGGTTCAATCACATCACCGGTTCCGGAAATAATCAATGAGGTCTCTTGACTCATCACTGTCAGTAAAGCTTCCAGCCGGCGTAAATATTTATCGGTGCGCCAAGCCTTTGCCAATTCAACAGCGGCCCGGTTGACATTACCCTTATATTTTTCCAGCTCGCTTTCAAATTTCTCGAATAGCGTAAATGCGTCGGCAGTGGAACCGGCGAATCCGATAATGATCGAGTCGTTAAATAATTTCCGGATTTTCCGGGCGTTATGCTTCATGACGGTGTTACCGTTTGTCACCTGCCCGTCGCTGCCCATGGCCGCTTTTCCATCACGGCGGACGCCGATGACTGTCGTTGAGCGAATCAAGGGCTTGCTGTCCAAATCATTCCTGCTGATACTCATCATTCCAAACCGTTTTATTTTGTTGATCCAAGATACTGCAAAAACTCATTGTCCGTCGACATGATTAATGTCGTCGAGCTGTCAAGCGCGGTTTGATAGGTTTCCAGAGTTCGCAGAAACTTGTAAAAATCACGGGAATCCGTCGAGCGATTATAGGCGTCACCATAAATTCTGACCGCCTCAGCATCGGCTTTTCCGTGGATCTGCTGGGCTTCCAGATAAGCCTGGGATAGAATCTCTTTTTTCTTCTGTGACTGTTTTCCAAGAATCCGTTCTTTTTCTCCCTGGCCGATAGCCCGATATTTTTCCGCAATCCGGCGCTGACCTGATATCATTCGGTCAAACACCTTTTTCTGAACTTCAGTATTGTAATCAATCCGCTTGATCTTAAGATCAATCACTTCAATGCCAAGGTTCAATTCTATCATTTTGGATTTTACATTTTCGATAATTGTTTCCGTAATTATCGCCCGGGCGCCGGGAATGTCCAGTTCTTCAAATTGAGATGAATCTATTACCGTAGACATATCCGCGGATTCGATTTCCTGAATAATCATCGGCCGGTCCGAACTGCGGATTATTTCAGGCAAAGTATGATTGGCGATTTCATCCCGGACAGCGCCGTCCAGCAAATCGTCAAGGCGTGAATAACCAACCATTTCGCTACGATTACTTTTATAAAATGCCAGCGCATCGGAAATCCGCCACCGGGCAAAGGTATCAATATAGATGAATTTATTATCCTTCGTCGGAATTTCCTGGGGATTTCCGTCCCATTCAAGAATGCGCTTATCAAATGCCAGGACTTTTTGAATAAAAGGCATTTTAAAATGAATCCCGGCGGATGTAATCGGCTGGCCTACAGGTTTACCAAACTGGGTAATAATGGCCTGCTGGGTTTCATCCAGAATAAACAGAGAAGTACCTAAAAAGACAATTACAATTACTAACAGCAGCAATAAAATAATTCTTCCGGTTTTCATTTTGCCACCTCCTTTTTGTTGAGATTCAGAAATGGAACGAGGCTTTTTATCTCTTTATCAACCAATATCTTATCACCCACATTCCGCATCACCTTTTCCATGGTTTCCAGATAAAGTCGCTGCCGGGTAACCTCTTTAGCTTTCTGATATTCAGCAAATACGGATGTAAACAGTTCCGCATCACCTCTGGCCCGGTTGGTCCGGTCAATGGCATATCCGCGGGCTTCCTGAACGACACGTTTCGACTCACCTTCAACCCGGAAGATTTCCTTATTGTAAATCTGACTTGCCTCGTTAATCGCAGTCTCCTGTTCTTGTTTAGCCCGGTTGACTTCGTTATAGGAATCAAACACCGGTCCCGGCGGCTGGACAGTAATCAGCTGCACCAGTTGAATATTCACACCCAGATCATATTTATCCAAAGCCTGTTGCATATAATCCTGAGCCAGCAACGCTACTTTCCGGCGGTCAGACTGCAATACTTCCTGAAACGAGCGATCGCCAACAACAAACCGCATCGCCGATTCGGCCACAGCCCGGATAGTACCGCTCTGTTCACGTACCCGGAACAGAAATTTCAGCGGGTCCCTGATCTTGTACTGCACAATCCATTGCACATCGGCAATATTCAGATCGCCGGTCAGCATCCAGGATTCATCGGTGTACTGAGTTTTCGAGTAAATAGTTTTCACACCCGCCCGGGCCGTCCGGAATCCAAATTCCTCTTTCCACTGGTAATCCACCCGCACGGTATAAAGTTTATCTATACCCCAGGGGAATTTCAGATGAAGTCCCGGATAGGTGGTCGTGTAATACTTTCCAAATCGCAAGATGACACCATTTTCATTGGCATCAATCGTGTAAAAAGACATCGCCAGAGTAACACCCACCACAAGCAGCAGGGCTACCACAATGAGTAGAAATGCCTGCGAAGAGGACACTTCAAACTCATTATCTCCGATTTTTACCTTTTTCATAGCCATTTTAGTCTCCTTTTTATATGCTTCGCCGCAGACGCGCTACGGGAATTTTCAGTTGCTCCCGATATTTTGCCACCGTCCGGCGGGCTATCGGGTAACCCTCTTTTTTCAACAATAGTGCAAGATGGTCGTCGCTGAAGGGTTTTTGTTTATTCTCAGATTCAATGATTGTTCTCAATTTATCTTTGATGATGCGGGTTGAAATCTCTTCGCCGCTATCGTCCATCATACCTTCATTAAAAAAGAATTTTAATTCGTAAATTCCAGAACTCAACTGCACATACTTACCGTTGCTTACCCGGCTGATGGTTGATATATCCATGTTCACATCTTCAGCAATATCCTTGAGAATCATGGGTTTCAGCGGATTGCGGTAGTCCTCGAAAAAATCCTGCTGGTGCTGAATAATGGCTTTCATCACTTTGATCATCGTCAACCGACGCTGATAAATGGACTGGATAAACCACTTGGCCATATCGATTTTTTTCTTGATGTACTGCTTGGTATCTGTCGAGAGTTTCTCACCATTGGATATCATATTCAAATAGCCGGAACTGATTCGTAACTCGGGAACCCGCGAGTCATTAACTTCGATAATAAATTCATCGCCTATTTTTTCAACAATCAAATCAGGAATAATGTACTGTGGATCGGCTCCTAGCAATGAAACGCCGGGTTTCGGATTAAGTTTCTGAACAGTGTCCTGAACTGCCTGAATTCGATCCTTACTCCAGCCAAGGCTTTTTATTATCTGCTGAAACCGGCGATTAGCAAAATCATCAAAATATTCCCGAATAATTAATTTGGAGTCCCCGGTGTTCTCCATCTGTTGTAGCTGAATCAGTAAACATTCCTGTAAATTTCGGGCCGCAATACCTGGCGGATCCACCTGTTGCAGTTGCCTCAGGATTCTCTCAGCCTGCTCCACACTGACGGACTGACTATAGGCAATATTTTCAATGGGTGTACCCAGATAACCGCGGTTATCCAGATTCCAGATGATTTCATTGGCAATCAGAACTTCCGCCGCTGTCAGATTCAGCAGCTTTAGCTGGTCAAAAAGATAATCCACCATCCCCTTCGGAGATATCTGAACCGGTGAGAAATTCTCTTTACTGCGATCATACTCTACTTTGGGTTCATAATCATCATTCTGCGGAAGAATTTCTTCCCAGTCAATGGTATCTTCCTCTTTCTGTTCAGGATCCTGGGGCTCATCGGTTTCGTTTTCTTCAGGCGGCAAATCTTCGAGCACCGGGTTCTGTTCGAGCTCCTGATTAACCCGTGCCTCGAGCGCGAGGGTTGTCAGCTGCAGAATTGTAGACTGAAGAATCTGCTGGGGCGTCAGGCGCAGTTCCTGTGACAATTTCTGAACCTGAGACTGGGCTAGCTGCATCATCTGTCCAGCCGGAAGCTGTCTCCTAAATATAAGCGTTTGGCATCTTCATCATTGGCCAGTATTTCCGAAGTACCCGATTTTAGGATTTTCCCTTCAAACATCAGGTAAGACCGATCTGTAATAGACAGGGTTTCATGAACATTGTGATCGGTGATTAGGACTCCAATGTTTTTATCCTTCAGTCCCACCACAATTTTCTGAATATCTTCCACAGCGATGGGGTCAACACCTACAAACGGTTCGTCCAGCAGGATAAAATCCGGATTTGTTACCAGTGCGCGGGTAATTTCCGTCCGGCGGCGTTCCCCTCCGGAAAGTGTATAAGCCTTACTCTTACGGTATTTCCGGATATTCAGTTCGTCAAGTAGTATTTCAAGGCGTTCCATCTGCTCTTTTTTACTGATTCCAAGTGTTTGTAGTACCAGCAGCAGGTTTTGTTCGACAGTCAATTTACGAAAAACCGAAGGTTCCTGAGAAAGGTAGCCGACTCCCAGTTGGGCCCGCTTATACATGGGCAGATTGGTCACTTCAAAATCATTAATAAATACCTGACCCGAAGATGGCCTGACCATTCCGGTAAACATATGAAAGGTGGTTGTTTTACCGGCACCGTTCGGTCCCAGCAGGCCAACAACTTCCCCTTTGTGAACATTGATAGAACTATGGTCCACAACCATGCGTTTCCCGTATATTTTACACAGATTTTCACCACGTAATATTTTTTCCGAAACCATGGTTTCCTGCACGATTGCCTTCCTGTTATTCCATTGTCCGACCGGTCACACCGGCGGGTTTATCAATTACCCAGTTTTCCAGATCAGAGTCCGATTCAAACCCGATTCCCGTCAATGTATCCTGATCACTGATGAAAGTGATAAACACATCCGATATGATTCGTTCACGCCGATGGTCCCAGCGCAGCTCTTCGGTATATAAAGTCACGCCGCTGTCCGAAACGACAACTACATTGCCGCTGGCCAGCAGATCGTTCGTATTTTCGTTCACCCGGGCCTGGTGGGATTTCAAATGGGAGAGGTGCGATTGTTCGGCATCATAAAAGTCAACATCCACACTTTCATCCAGCACCATCGTCGACTCATCATTGTTTTTTGTTAAATGGCCGGCCAGAACAACCGCCCGTTTCTGACCGTTTTTTGTCAGTATAATTTCGGTATTCCAGCTCTCCTGGTCGGGATACTTTTTTTCCTTTATCTCAATGACTTCATCCTCAGCCGGGCTACAGCCAAGGATCAATATCACCATGAACAGATAAACGGAAAATTTCTTCAAACCATTATTCCGTAACGTAAAATGTCATGAATGTGGATGATACCGGTGGGTTTACCGATTTTATCCTCATTAAAAACAAAGAGGTTCGTAACCGCAAATTTTTCCATCTGATAGAGGGCGTCGATCGCCAGGGTCGATGATATCAGATGCTTGGGATTTTTTGTCATGATGTCTGTGGGCAATACATTCAGAAAGGTTTCGGTGTGTTCCAGCCCCCGTCTCAAATCACCATCGGTTATTACACCTGCCAAATTCTCTTCGGAATCCAGGATACCGACAACTCCCAAACCTTTTTTGGTCATGGTAAAAAGTACCTGCTGCATGTTGTCATTGATTGAGGCCAGCGGGATTGCGTCACCGGTGTGCATCAGATCCTGAACCGTTGTCAGCAGCCGTCTTCCCAATGAGCCACCCGGGTGCAGTCCCGCAAAATCGATCTCTTTGAATTTGCGTTTATTCATCAGAGCAATCGCTAAGGCATCGCCCATTGCCAGCGTTACAATCGTACTTGCCGTTGGAACAATCCCGAGTGGACAGGCTTCCGTGGACACACCGGTATCAATAACAATATTACACTTCTTAGCCAAAGACGATTTACTGTTTCCGATAAAACCGATGACCGGCACTTTGATTTTTTTCAGATAGGGTAACATATAAATGATTTCGTTGGTTTCACCGCTATTGGAAATCAGGATAAGTGCATCGTGTTTGCTGACGCTTCCCAGATCACCATGCCCGGCTTCATAGGAATGCAGAAAAAAACTGGGAGTGCCGGTGGATGACAATGTTGCTGCAATTTTCTGACCGATCAATCCGGATTTCCCAACACCGGTAACGACTACTTTGCCACTGGTCCGATACAGAAGTTCGACTGCATTTTCAAAATTCTCATCAATTCGGTTTTCCAGACTGGCAATCGCAACGGATTCGGCTCGAATCAGCTCTTTTGCGATATCGAGATAGGATCGCGGCATATTAACTGTCCTTATAGGTATGCTTGCTTAGTTTTTCAAGGGCCATCGTAAATTTGTCCTGGGCATTCAGAAGCAGTTCAATTACTTCCCGGACGGCTCCGTGTCCACCGGGGACCTTAGTGGTATAATCTGCTGCATTCTTGACAATTTGAGGAGCATTTGCAACAACGACCCCAACGCCCGACCGGCGAATCAGCGGAATATCCACCAGATCATCCCCAATATACAAAATCTCAGCATCATTCAGGTGAAAATCTGCCTTGATTTTCTGATAAGGTTCAATCTTGGCCAGATTCCCCTGATAGAGATGTTCATCCAGTCCCAGTTCCTTCATCCTGTGCAGGGTGGCCCCGGATTTCCGGCCGGAAACAATAGCCATGGGTATTTCAGCCGCTTTCAGCAACGCAACTCCGGCGCCATCCAGAACATTAAAGCGTTTAAATTCTTCCCCTTTTTGACCAATAAAAAGTGAACCGTCGGTAAAAACACCGTCAACATCGGAGATAACCAATTTTATTTTCGAAAGGCGCTCTATCAACGCATTTTTATCCATTAAAATCCCTGATTACAGATCGAAGTGTTATTAACTGTGAAAGTAATTCGGATAGACGATCCAGCTGATATTGAGTGTCCCGGTCACTTTTGGCCTGATTAATATTATCATGAACTTCCATAAAAATACCATCAGCTCCGGCCGCAACCATTGCACGGGTTGTATAGGGAATCATCTGTCGATTTCCTCCCGTGGTTTTACCTCCGGGAATCTGAGCAGAATGAGTGGCGTCAAAAATCACCGGATACCCGGTTTGCTGCATGACCGGAATTGCCATGACGTCGGAAACCAGCGCACCATAGCCAAAACTCGATCCCCGATCGGTCAGAAGGATGCGGGTATTTCCGGTGCTTTCGATTTTTTTAACGATATGTTGCATGTCCTGCGGGGCCACAAACTGTCCTTTTTTTACATTGATAAGCTTACCGGTTTTCCCGGCAGCAACCAAGAGATCGGTCTGACGGCATAAAAACGCCGGAATCTGAATCACGTCCACTACTTCCGACACCGGCAATACCTGGCAGGTTTCATGGACATCCGTCAGTATTGGAACATTAAAAGTATCTTTCACTGCAGCAAGTATTTTCAGGCCTTCCTCCAGACCGGGACCGCGATAGGAATCAATGGAACTGCGGTTGGCTTTATCAAATGAGGATTTAAATATGAATGGTATTTTTAACCGGTCTGTTAATTTGCGCAGCTGTTCCGCCATAAACATTGTGTGGTCATAGCTCTCAATCACACACGGGCCTAATATAAAGACCAAAGGATGGTTATTACCGATTATAATTGTGTCCAATACAACATCAGGCATTTTTGGTCTGTCCTTTGTGGTAATTCACAGCTGCCCGGACAAATTCGCGAAACAGCGGGTGAGCCTTGTTAATCCGGGATTTCAGTTCCGGGTGAAATTGACAGCCCACAAACCAGGGATGATCCGGTAATTCAATCATCTCCACCAGATCCAATTCCCGGTTCATGGCACCCAGAACCATACCGTTTTCAGTCAATTGCGGCAGAAAATTATTATTAACCTCGTACCGATGGCGATGCCGTTCAGATATGTCGGATTCCCCGTATATTTTCCGGGCTTTTGTGTTCTGTTGAATCTGAGCCGGATAAGCACCTAGGCGCATTGTACCGCCTTTGTTGGAGATACTTTTCTGCTCTTCCATAAGATTGATGACCGGATATTTTGTGTCCTCGTCAAATTCCGTACTGTTGGCATCACCCATTCCACATTTATTGCGGGCAAATTCAATCACCGCACACTGCAGACCGAGACAAATCCCAAAAAACGGAATTCTGCGTTCACGGGCTGTTTGAGCCGCCAGAATTTTACCCTCAATTCCACGATCACCAAACCCGCCGGGAATTAAAATTCCATCAATATTTCCCAACATTTGTTCCAAGTTTTCATTTTTGATGTCTTCAGCTTCAACCCAGCGTACATTCACCCGGCAGTCATTTTCAACACCGGCATGAATAAAGGATTCGATTATCGATTTATAGGCATCGTGCAACTGGGTATATTTACCACAGACGGCAATGGTCACCTCTTTTGAAGGATTTTTTATCTTCTCGACGAATTTTTCCAGTGACCGTAAATCAGATTTTCGTCTCGGAAGACCAAGATCATCCAAAACCAGATCGCCGAGTTGCTGGGCTTCGTAAACCAGGGGAATTTCATAAATCGTTTCCACATCGAATGCTTCAATAACATCTCTTGGCGACACATTACAGAACAACGCAATCTTCTTTTTTACGGATTCATCAAGATGGTGTTTGGTCCGGCACAGCAGAAAGTCCGGCTGGACACCAATCTCTCTCAAGCGCTGAACGCTGTGCTGAGTCGGTTTGGTTTTAATTTCACCACTGGTTTCAATATAAGGAACCAGTGTCAGATGCATGCTGATACAATTTTCGGAACCGACATCAATGCGGAATTGCCGAATCGCTTCCAGAAAAGGCTGGCTTTCGATATCGCCGACTGTCCCACCGACTTCGGTAATGACAATATCGTATCGTTTATCACGGTTCACCGCAACAAACCGGCGCTTAATTTCATCTGTAATATGGGGAATCACCTGAACAGTTGCTCCAAGATAATCGCCCCGGCGTTCCCGGGTAATGACGGTATTGTAGACTTTTCCCGTGGTTGTATTATTCCAGGCACTCATATTTTCATCGATGAAGCGTTCATAATGACCCAGATCGAGGTCGGTTTCGGCGCCGTCTTCAAGCACAAACACTTCACCGTGCTGATAGGGACTCATGGTACCGGGATCGACATTAATATAGGGATCAAATTTCTGGATCGTAACCCGGTAACCCCGGGATTTTAACAGGTAACCGACCGAGGCGCTGGTAATTCCCTTACCTAACCCGGAAATTACACCGCCGGTAACAAATATATATTTTGTCGGAGTCTCAGGCTTCATTCGACTTTAATATCCTTTCCGCATGTTTTACATCATCCAAAGTGTCAATCCCCAGCGAAAATTTGTCGGTCAGAACTACCCGGATTTTATCCCCGTTCTCGAGAATCCGCAATTGTTCCAGCTGTTCCAGTTGTTCCAGCAGGGTTTGTGGCATTTCCACAAATTTCTGTAAATACGACTGCCTGAACACATATATACCAATATGCTGCATGGCTGGATGAGCCGACAATGCTGCATGGTTTCGAATATAGGGAATGCTCTGACGACTGAAAAGCAGTGCATCCTGATTCCTGTCAATCAGAACTTTGACGACATTCGGATTATTTAATTCCGCTGCGCTAATTCCCACTTTGGCGGCCGTGATGACATTTATATCCGGAACATCGGAGAGCAATTTTATCGCCCGGTCCAGTACCCGGACATCCAGAAACGGTTCATCTCCCTGGATATTGGCAATAATGTCCGCATCCAGAGTTTTTGCCACAAACGCACAGCGATCGGTACCGGAAGGCAAGGCGCTTGGCGTCATGACAGCCTGACCACCAAAATTCTGTACTTCCTTCTGAATGCGTTCATCGTCGGTCGCTACGATCAGTTCAGCCAGACGCTGACATTGGGAGGCATTCTCATAGACCCGCTGAATCAGGGATTTCCCGGCAATCGGTACAAGCGGCTTTCCCGGAAGACGAGTGGAGTGAAATCGCGCAGGAATAATGCCAACCGCCTTCATTTCCCCGACCTGTTGATTACTGCGGGTAAATTCAGGATTATTTCATCCATCTTTTCACCGTATTCTGCAATTTCATCGTCCTCAGGGTTGAGCCGGACAAAATCAGCAACCCTTCTAACATCACCTTCATTCATAAAAATAACCGCTTATCACTCCTATCACTACGCCGGGCAATTTACAATTTTTGCTATCCTAAAGCAAGCAAAGCAGGCAAATGGCACAATTATTGTCATATCTTGAAAATACTTTAAAGAAGCTTGACAAAGATGAAATTTATAAATCAAATTAAGTAGAAAAGAATCATTATTATAAAAGAAATATTTTGCTGTGAAAATACCAAGATTCTTGATTTAAATTCAACACTGCCTATAGCAAATCACTTTTCCCCTAAAAAAATCCCCCGACAGAAGCCGGGGGAAGGTTTTACCTGCGGACAAATCCTTATTGTGATAAGTGCGCAGACAAGACTGGGTTAAAGTCTTGTCTTAATATATCAATATCTTTAATTTATGCAAACAATAAATTCAAGTGGGAGGGATCACCATGAGTAAAATATTAGGTCTTGACTTGGGTACAAACTCCATTGGCTGGACTATCATTGATGATAAAAAAGAAGAAATAGTTCATACAGGCGTTAGAATTTTTCAGGAAGGCGTCAATCGTTCAGCTACCGGAAGTGAAATATCAAAAAATGCCGACAGAAGACTTGCCCGGGGGATAAGACGTCAGAATTTTAGATTTAAAAGAAGGAGGGACGAACTTATAGAAAAACTAATACAATATGGGATGTACCCTGAAAGTGACGATTCAATTGAAGAATATTTTAAAGATGATCCATATAAACTCAGAGCGAAAGGAATAGACGAAAAAATAAATCTATTAGAATTTGGACGCGTGTTATACCATTTAAATGAACGAAGAGGCTTTAAATCCAATCGAAAAACAAATACAAAGGATGACAGTAAAATTTACAGCGGCAAAGATAACACGGCTGGAATTACTGATACTGAAAATGCCATTAAGAGTGGAAAATTTAGAACATTAGGCGAATATCTCGCCTCATTAAATCCACACGAGCAACGCATCAGAAATCGCTATACTCTGAGAAGGATGTACCAGGAAGAATTTGAATTACTATGGAATAAGCAAAAGGAATTTTATCCGGGATTGTTCACCGACGAAATAAAAAATGACATTTACGATACTATCTTTTTTCAAAGAAAATTGAAATCTCAAAAACATACAGTCGGATATTGTACCCTTGAACCTAAAAAACGTTGTATTCCAAAAAGTTCACCGGTATTTCAGTATTTTAGAATATTGGAGCAAGTTTCACGACTAAAAGTAACAACTGAAAACAGAACCAATGATCCCTTAACGGAAGATGAAAGATTCGTTTTAATAAAATATCTTGAGATATACAAAGACCGGACTTTCGATCAGATAAAAAAGAAATTGAATTTAGCGACAGACTGCTATTTCAATCTGGAGCATCAAAATAAATTATTTGGCGACCGAACATCCAGCGATTTATCAAGAGTCTTCACTAAATCAGGCTGGTCTCAATTAAGTCCTGAGAAAAAATATGAATTCTGGCATACACTTCATTTTTCCGATGATGATGAATGGTTAGAAAAATATGCCCGTGAAAAATGGAATCTGGATGAAAAAGCGATCGAAAATCTCTCAAAAATCTCTCTTGAAAAGGGATACGCCAGATTAAGTCATAAAGCGATCAATAAAATGATTCCATACCTTGAAGAAGGTTTAACCTATGATCAGGCAGCCTTAAAAGCCGGCTTCCATCATAGCAAAATTAATTTAAGCGACACTTTAAGAGATTTTTTACCGGAGCCGGAAAATATTCGTAATCCTATAGTACAACAGACGATCTATGAGTTAAGAAAAGTGGTAAATGACATTATTCAAAAGCATGGAAAACCAGACATTACCAGAGTCGAACTGCTTCGTCAATTAAAACTTTCAAAAAAAAGACGTGAATCGATACATCTTGATAACTTAAAGAAAAAAAGAAAAAATGAAGAAATCAGAAACAGAATAGCTGAGGAATTTCCCTTTATTCCTTCACGTGAGGATATTCAAAAATATCTCCTATGGGAAGAATGTAATAAAATTTGTCCCTATACCGGGAAATACATATCACTTGCGGCATTATACAACGGTGAATTTGAAATCGAGCATATTATCCCCTACAGCAGAAGTCTGGATAACTCAATGGGTAATAAAACACTTTGTTATAAAGGAGTTAATCTCGAAAAAGGAAATAAAACTCCTTTCGAAGCCTTTTCAGGCAATCAGAAACGCTGGGATGAAATGTGTCAGCGAGTATATAAAAATTTAAAAAGAAAATATTCGAGATTTACAATCGAAGACGCCGCAAAAGAGATCAATGAAGATTTTTTCGAACATCAGTTTACAGACTCGGCTTATATCGCCAGAGAAGTCTTTAATTATCTGAAGATGATCTGTAAAAAAGTCCAGGTCTCCAAAGGTCTGGCAACCGCCCAGCTCAGGCACCTGTGGGGACTGGATAAAATATTATCGGGAGCCGAAAATATAAAAAATCGTGAAGATCACCGTCACCATGCCATAGACGCATTGGTAATCGCTAATATAAGCCCGACATCTCTAAAAAATCTTAGTAACTATCATAAATCCGGTAAAACGGCAGTGATCGATAAATTCCCGATACCCTGGACCGACTTCCGCACAGATGCTTTAGATTCTGTTAATAATATTCTGGTATCTCACAAAGTAAATAAAAGAGTCCGCGGAAAACTACACGAAGATACTTTCTATGGAAAAATAAAGACTAAAGACGGTAAAGAACATTTTGTCGTTAGAAAACCGCTAACGTCATTGACCCCGAAAAATGTAGAAAATATTGTTGATCCTGTAATACGGAAAACAGTCCTTAAAAGATTAAGAGAATACGGAGTTAATACCGAAACTAAATTCAAAATACCCAAAGAAGCCTTTGTTGAACCATTGACCATGCCGACCGGTAATACTAAGATTAAATCGGTGCGGGTTTTAATTCCTACCCAAAATATGATCAAACTCTATGATGACAGGGAATTGTACGTAGAACCCGGGAAAAATAATCACATCGAAATATTCAGAAATGATAAAACCGGCAAACAAACCGGGCGCGTTGTCAGTCTGTTTGAAGCCACTCAAAGATTAAAAAACCACAAGCCGATAATTGATAAAACTCCCCCCGCGGAAGGCTATAGCTTCCTAATGTCTCTATCTATTAACGAACTGGTCTTAATAGGTTTTAATGAAAATGATATAGACTGGAACAATCCTCCTGACAGCACGGTAATAAGTTCGCATCTTTACCGGGTCCAAAAAATGGACATCAACAATATCTTAACATTTAGACACCATATAGTATCTGTTATAAAAAGTGAAAGTGAGAATGAGCCGGGAAGAATCATAAAACGAATAGGAGCATTGAACACAATTAAAGTAAGAGTTGATTCTTTAGGCAATATCCGAAAATACAATGATTAAAAAGACACTCTATTTTTCAAAGCCGGTAAAACTGAGAATTAAACTTAACCAGCTTCGAATAATTCAGAATGGTGAAGCAGAAAGATGTATTCCCATTGAAGATATCGGGTATGTCATTATCGATCATTACGGCATATCTATTTCTCACGGTGTTTTGCAACAGTTTCTTGATACTAATGTTTGTCTGGTCACAACAGATGATTCTCATTTACCGGTTGGAATGTTTTTACCTCTTTCCGGAAATTCGGAACAGTGTGAAAGATTCCGTCAGCAAGTCGGAAGCGGTCTTCCGTTAAAAAAACAGCTATGGCAACAAACCGTCAAAGCGAAGATTAAAAATCAAGCCGCTTTATTAAAATCAAAAAAATTACCCGATCAATACCTGAAAAACCTGATTCCTAAAGTCTTGTCGGGAGATAAAAGTAATAGAGAGGCCGTAGCTTCTAAATACTACTGGAAAATACTGTTTGAACCACTGCCATTCAGAAGAAACAGAGAGGGTAAACCTCCTAATAACCTGCTCAATTACGGTTATGCGATTCTCAGGGCTGTAATTGCCAGATCTTTGGTAGCATCCGGGATGCTTCCAATGCTGGGTATTCATCACCATAATCGCTATGATCCGTTTCCGCTGGCTGACGATATTATGGAACCCTATCGCCCTTTTGTGGATGAAATTGTCAGAGATATGGTCGATGAAGAATTTGATCTGACTCGATTAACACCGGAAATGAAAAAACCTTTATTGGAAATACCGGTTACCGCGGTAAAATTAGGAAATGAAAAATTACCGCTGATGTTAGCCGCTTCCAGAACCAGCGCCAGTCTGTCAAGATGTTTTAGCGGAAATTCCACTAAAATAATTTACCCCGAAATATGCGGCTAAACCCCTACCGTATTATGTGGCTAATGGTTTTTTTTGATCTTCCTACTACCGGTAAAAAGGAGATCAAGGATTATACCCGCTTCAGAAAAAACCTCATGAAGGATGGTTTTTCAATGATGCAATATTCGGTATATTTACGACACTGCGCCAGCCGTGAAAATGCAGAAATTCATGCCAAAAGAGTGAAGTCATTCCTGCCGCCCAGAGGACAGGTCAACATATTGAGAATTACCGATAAGCAGTTTGAATTGATCGAGACGTTTGCTGGAAGGAGATCAATTCCTCCGCCGTTAGAGCCCCAACAATTGGAAATGTTCTAATATGCTGAACTTATCTACAAAAAATGCACCAATTGCCAAAAGAAAAAACAAAAGCAGGGCATTTTCCGCCCTGCTAATTTGTCCTAACTACCTGAACTGCTGGAAGTTTCAGAACAAGTAATTTAAGAAACCCAATCTTGTCAACAAACCACAACCATATTTCCATTCACCAATTCGGTGTATAGAATTTAAGAAACCCAATCTTGTCAACAAACCACAACCCAATCAATATCTTCCGGGAGAATGTCGAGAATTTAAGAAACCCAATCTTGTCAACAAACCACAACTACCTGATGAACAATTAGGACAAAGAGTATAATTTAAGAAACCCAATCTTGTCAACAAACCACAACAATGCTTCTGCGGTATCCGGCATGAAACAAAATTTAAGAAACCCAATCTTGTCAACAAACCACAACAACACAGCATCACTAAAACAGGATTATTTTAATTTAAGAAACCCAATCTTGTCAACAAACCACAACTTGCAGTCGTCGTGTAGACCAACTGAACAAAATTTAAGAAACCCAATCTTGTCAACAAACCACAACACACCTGACTCACGACTTGGTACTGTGGCAAATTTAAGAAACCCAATCTTGTCAACAAACCACAACTCCGTGATCATCTTCGTTTCCAGGTTCTCCAATTTAAGAAACCCAATCTTGTCAACAAACCACAACGTGCAGCCCAACATACTCCACACATCGATTAATTTAAGAAACCCAATCTTGTCAACAAACCACAACGTATGGCGGGGACAGGTACGGGGCTGGATAATTTAAGAAACCCAATCTTGTCAACAAACCACAACGCCCAGGGAAGGGATATGACGGCAGAGAATAATTTAAGAAACCCAATCTTGTCAACAAACCACAACGCCCAGGGAAGGGATATGACGGCAGAGAATAATTTAAGAAACCCAATCTTGTCAACAAACCACAACAGGCT
>JAHJGX010000057.1 GCA_018824205.1 bacterium | reverse complement strand
CATATAAAGGCGAAGAAGAGTTGAGTGTGGGCATTGAGTTTGGACTGGGCAAGCTTGAACTTCGAAGCACTGATAATAAAAAATATATCATGCAGGCCGAAATCACCTACTCCAAAGACCTGTACAGACCGGAAATTGATTATAAAACCGTGGGCAATCGCGGCAAACTACGATTGGCGTCCCGCCAAAACGAGAGCGGTGGATTCTGGGGACATTCCAAGAAGAGTTCATCATCGGATATAAAGAAAAATCACTGGCGCGTGGCCATGACCGATCAGATTCCAACGGCTTATGATATTGAACTGGGGCTTGGCAAAGGCATTCTGGATTTTACCAACATTAAAGTAAACGACCTGAACCTTGAATGCGGGCTGAGTGATGTGCTTGTGGAATTTACCAAAAGCAACAAAGAACGGATCCGAACGCTGGTCATTCAGAGCGGGCTTGGAAATGTTGAGGCGACCGGCCTCTGTAATGCCAACATGGACCGGTTTGAAGTTGAGTGTGGTTTGGGTTCCACAAAATTACGGTTTGACGGTGATCTGAATCGCGATATCAAAGGTCGGATCACAATCGGTCTTGGTTCGGTAGCGGTTCAAATTTCGGAAGACTACGCCGTCCAGATTGAAGCGGAAAGTTCCTTCCTTTCATCTCTGAATTTTGATGGGTTCCGGGAAGTTGAAGAAAATATTTACCGCAGTAAAAACTGGAAAAACGCCGATCGGCGCATCTATATTGTTGTTGAAATTGGCCTGGGAAGCGTGGATATTGAGTGGATTGAGTGACCGAAATATTTGTAGATTTTCAGACGCGGTTGGTATTATACTAACCGCGTTTTTTATTCATCCAAAAAATCTTCCCGGATCAGCACGAGAATATAGGAGTGGGGCACAATGATATATTTCTTGCCTTCCAGTTCGATTTCTATTGCATACCTCCGTAAAAATATGGCATAATCACCTTCTTCGGCCTGCAGCGGCAGATACTGCGGCTCCTTATAGTCCGGAACCCAGGGCTCATCCGATGATTCATCAATGATGGGGAGCGGAAAACCCGGACCCACTTTCACTACATAGCCGCCCTGTACATTTTCCTTCTCTTTCACGCCGGGCGGGAGATAGAGGCCGGAGGGTGTTTTGGAATGATCGGTGTCGGGATCTATCAGAACCCGATCGCCAACCAGAATAATTTCTTTATCACTTTTTATCATGTGCAAATATACCAATCATACGATTAATCCAAAACATGAATTTTCATTTACTAAGGTCGGGGGGACCGCTAATTACTCCGGGATAGTGATAATCTCTCTGAAACTTACGTTTTCGTGATTTATACTGGCAACTCCGGCAAGGTAAGTTTCAATTAATAATTAGATGAAATATGATATACGATACCCATTAAAAGGAACGTTATTGATAATAAATTGATAAAACTAATTATTAACTCTATAAAGGCTTTATTGCTACTTTATTTTTCTTATTATACAAATGCATTTTGATGAAGTAATTAATCAACTTACATGCAACAACATTTTAATTATTCTTGAAAATCAAAATTAGGAGTTGGAATTCTATGTTTTATTTTTTTTAGTATTTCTATCAATACATCCTTTTTTCTAGGAGCAACACCATAATATCTAACTTTATAAACATCTCCCCATTGATTTTTTTCAGTACATATTAATCCAGATAGTAATTCACTATCTTGGTCATATACGCCGCTAGTTATAAACTTCCAATTATTATTCTTATCTGGATTGACTATATCCGGTAAAGCGGAGATAACATTATATATATACTCCAATTTAACTGCAGGACAAAACCTATAATTATATATTTTTTTTTCTATTTCAAACTTAATTCGATCTTTATCAATAGCCCAATCTTTATCTGCGTTTATAAATTTACCCCATTTCCAAAATTCTGAATACGGTGAAAATGGTAAGTTTAATGCAGTACATCCCCAGATGTTAAAATTAGATTTATCATATCCATAACAATATAAATCAGGTTTATATGAACATAATTTTTTTTTATGACACCATCTGAAACCAAAAATAGAATCGTAAGTGACTTGTTGGCCATCTAAGTACAATTTTGAATAATTCCACCCACAAACGATTTGTGCTAAATCAATAATTTTCAATATATCTGATTTTTCAATATTTACACGAATTGATTTTTTTTTACCATATTTAAAGATAATAGGGCTTAATGTTTTAGCAATTAATACAGCATTTTCGTAATTGGCTGAAGTTGATTGTCCGAATTCTAATGTGATACCATCTGAAGGTATAGGTGGCACAATTGTATGTGTTACATCTCTATCATCGTTTGTAGAACTAGTATTGAATTGTTTTGTCACTTCATGATCAACATCTATCCATTTACCACATTCAGAACAGAATTTTGCATTTATGCTATTTTTATGTTCACAGAAAGGGCAAACCCCTTTTTCAATTAATTTCACACCACAATATGGACAAAATTTATATCTACTATTTGATAAAGGTGCTTGACATGAATTACATTTCATCATAACTAGTAGAAATCTATATATACAAACGATAATTGCAAACAATTTATTAATATTTATACTGTGTGCTAATTTCGGTCAAACCGGACACCTGTTTCGGAATTATTCGGACAGTTTGTGATTGTTCTGTTTTCACCTTTTAAAATTACTCCACGGTGTCCGAATTGGAAAGTGAATTTTCAATTTTAAACGAAAACAGGCTGCAACTCTATATGGCTTATTTTTTCAAGGCGGCTTTAATAATTATTCCCGGTTTGAAATGGGTCTTCCTCCGGGGAGGGACGTAAACAATCTCATTTGTCCGCGGGTTGCGGGCTTTAGGTTTCGCCTTAGTGGGTTTAACTTCAAAGACACCAAAACCACGGATCTCGATACGTAAATTCTTTTTATCTTCACAAAGCATTTCACGCAATGTGATAAAAGCCTCATCGACGATCTTAAAAGTTGTGGAAAACGTATGGCCTGAGCGCTCTGCCGTAATTTTTACGACATCTTTCTTCGTATAAGTTCGGGTGCGCATGAATGGTCTCCTGTTATAATTTCTTGAACCCTGGATTGATGACAACGTCTTGTTGTATCAATTTTTATTTGTTAGATTTTTTTGATAAAGAAAAAATAGAAGTAATTTTATTCACTTATTGCCAATATTTATTCTACTTGATACTCTTTTATCCAAACTTTTTTTGTGCTGTTTGAACCTACATCAATGTATGTATATCTTGTTGTACTTTCATTAGGTTCTATATATATCAGCCAATTCCTCCATCCCTCATATGTATTATTCTGACTGTCTGTAACCCCAATAAGCATTTTTACATAATCAATTTTCTTTCTACCAATATTTGTAATCTTCAAGTTTACCTTAACCTCGTTATTGCTTGAATTATAATTATAGCTAGTAACTTGAATATCTGCATCATATTCAGGTCCAAAAATCGAACAAGAAGTAAAAAATAGGACAAAAGACAATAATGTTAACCTAATACTTATTTTCACTGTTCTACTCCTCCTTATTATTTACTACAATGTTTGTTCAAATGAAAGTTAGATTTTATTTTTAAATTCAATAATTGTTTTCACTAATGCATTAATAAATTCATGATCACAATTTTTCCGTATTTCTTTCAATATTTCTATATGGATCCCCAGCCATTGTTTGGTATTAATCGTCGCAGTGTTTGATGCTTTTAATTTAATTTGCTCAAAATCACCACAAATACTATGTTTCGCATAATGAGAGGATAGAATTTCTGCAAACAATTTTGATTTATCGTTTTTTTCTTTACTACCACATGATATTTCAATATCATATTTTGCATTTTTCCCACCGTGACCATGAATTTCAATTACTAATTTAGGTTTAAAATTATTTATTCGTTTACTATAATCGCTACACAAACATTTATTTGAGTCTATAAAATAATTACATGCGACCACATATGAACAATGTAGTTCCTGGGCAACTTTAAACCCAATTAAACCAGTATTTTCATCCGATTCATTATGAGTGGAACATGGTAAAATACTTATACCTAAAGGAGCATGATGTGGTACTCCGATACAAATATCTTTATCTTCGCCCTCTTCCGATAATAGAATCGAAAGATCATCGTTAAATAGAATTTGTTCCTCTAACAATTTAAATCTCCTGAATATTTTTAATATCTTTACTTTTTTCTTTTTCATTTATAAATCTAACAGACGAGGTATGAGATACGGCGGATTACAAGCGATTCGCTTATAATTTTCGACAATCTTTTTGAAAATCATCAAACTTCAAATTCGTCCCAGAGCTAGCCGTTATCTCCACCATGGTTATGTGTTTTCTACCAACCATTCTCATTATAAAGATATTTTATTTCAGATAGATCTAAATTTCTATCATAAATCCTTATATCATCTATTTTACCTTTAAAATAATAATCGTCATAATTACTGTACCAACGCCCTATGACAAGTTGGACATTTGTATTAATTGGAGGTGGACAATTGTTTACTTTAGAGACTAATGTTTTATTAACATAAATAGACAGAATATTTGATCCATATGTCATAACAATATTGTACCATTCATTTATAGATAATGGGAAAGTAGCGACACTTACAGAATCATATCTAGTAAAAAAACTAATTATGTTATCAGGTAATTTGTGTTGATGTCCTAAAACATATCCATTCTTTCCCTCAGCATCAGTTTCAATTTTTCCGATGATACCTTGTGATTTAGAGAATAGCATATTTTCTTCGGGATATATCCATAAAGAAATAGAAAAATCATCAACAAGATTCAAAATATCACTTGAATGAATTTTTATATAGTCATTTATCCCATCAAATTGATAAGCCTCATCTAAATTACTAAAACGATCTATGCAAAGTATCGCACCTGATACAATTCCATGATTTTCTTTACCACTTTCATCGTTTGCGTTTCCGTTGAATGGGTAGTGAGCAACCAATCCATTTATCAGTTCTAGGTTTTCCGGATCAGATGAATCACAAACTATAAAAAATAGTAAAAAGAAAAATAGAAAATATTTCTTCATCATTTATTCCATTTTTATTTATTAATTATCAAATTTTTCTCCACCAAATATATCTCTGTTTATCAGGTTCAATTTCACATAAATGATCCATTTTTCTTGCGAAATACAATCTTAGTTTCTCATCTTTCTTTAAGTCTTCATTATAATTCACAAGGAATTCACTTAATTTTACAGTTAATACATCTCTATATAATCTTTTTATTCCATCATCTTCTTTAATTAATAGTTTACTATTAGGATTGTAATATCCACATGAAAGAGTATTTATTCTCCAGTTATTTTTTGTACAGGCTTCATGCAATAATGCACATCTGACATTTGAATAAAAATCTTTTGTATCAAACTCAGGCTTTGTGATTGTTGATGTATTAAAATATTCTGAAAATAAACTTGATGATTTTAAGAATTCTTGAAAGTGTTTTGAACATAGTGAATACTCATATTTTGGCGATTTCTTGTTTTTATTATGATTAAAAATTTTTCCTTGAGTTATTGAAGCAAAATGCTCAATTAGTACACAGTGTACAGTTACCAATGAAAAGCCTTCTCCAATATTATTTTTTTCAATTCTTCTCATTGGGTCAAAATATCTTATTTTAAGCCGTTTAATGTACCAGTCAACTACTTCTTCCCATTCACTATTGTAATTTAGATCAGATATTAATTTTCTTCTTTTTTCCTTCCACTGTCCAACTGTAAATCCGCCTAAATCAATTGAATCATGTGTACTATTTATATAAGTCATAATAATATGCCTTTAATGATACGGATTAAATACCTATTATTATTTTCTTTAAATTAATAACACATAACATATGTTTAACCTTCACATATTCTCAAAAAAAAGTTTTTCTATAGAGAAATATTTAAATTTCTTCATAGACAAAGTTTTAAACCAATCTTGCCGACTTCTGCTCATCGCGTTTCTATTTTAGTCATTCATTATCCTTTTGTCAAGACCCAATGAAACAAGCTCACGATAGGGCAACTCCCGATAGCCCTCAGACTTATTCCACCGATCAAATCAGCACTCACCATTTACCATTCCCTGTCATCCGATTGTTGGTGATAAATCATTCCGCCTTATCAATGAACAATGATAGTTCGAAATTCATTGAGAATATTCACATCGCCGGCAAAGCGTATCTCCGCTTTCTTGCGAACACGAAACATAATTTTGTTAAGAGCCTCAAGCGCCGCTTTGCGCTCATTTGTGGCGGTTGTGCGCAGGCGTTTGCTGTGCTGAGAATAAAATCCGATGGAATCAATGTTTTCGGGATGTCAAAGAGCTATAAAATAAAACCTGTCTTGAAGCGACTTCTGGTACTTATCTCACACCGAATTTTATATGTTATTATCACATAGTCAAGAAAAATATTTAACGTGAGTTCGACATAAGAATTACAGTATAGCTGTCTTCGTCGCTTAGTTCTAAAATAATTTTTATTTTCATTTCACGCTCCCCGATTTTTCTTACTATTAATATTTAGCGCAATAACGGTCTATTGAAAAAAAATGATAATTTTCTTGAATGAAATTCACTAATTAGTTAACCTTACAGCATGGAAAGAAAAATTGCTTTTTACGGAAATTATTTCTCAAAGTTCTATGAAAAACAAAACGAGAGATAAGATAGATTATGCAATTGACGTCATTAAATATTTTGATCGGGTACCAATCCAATTCTTGAAACATATAGAAGGAACAGAAGGTTTATATGAAATTCGGGTATCAACGACGTTTAAACAAATTAGAATATTTTGTTTTTTCGATGAAGGACAGGTTGTTGTATTAACAAATTGTTTTGTAAAAAAAAACACAGAAAACACCAAAAAAAGAATTGGAACTAGCAAAAAAATTAAAGCGGGAATTTTTTGAAACTAAAAAGAAGGGAGTTTAACGATGAATTCTATAACAACATTTGAAGAACATTTAGACAAATATCACGGAAAACAAGGGACGGAAAGTCGTGTGAAATTCGATACTAAATCGTTGGCATTTAGACTTGGTGTGATGTTACAAGAAGCTAGAAAAGAAGCTAATTTAACACAAGAAGAATTAGCAATAAAGACAGGGACGAAAAAGAGTTATATTTCAAGAATTGAAAATGGGAAAAGTGACATTCAATTATCAACCTTTTACAAATTGATAGAATTTGGATTAGGTAAACCATTGAATATCAGTATTGGATAAGAAATTACAAGCCATAACCTGTTTAATTCATAAATCTTGCCACAAAGACACTAAGGCTCTAAGAATTAATAAAATGTAGATATTGAAATATACGAAACAATTCAAAATTTATACCTTACCTTTTTATCTTTATTTTTATATTAAACATCACTTTGTGTCTTGGTGCCTTTGTGGTAATGAATAATTCAGGATAACAAAAACTCATAAAGCATGGCGGGTAATGTGGCTTTTCGGGTGTGTGTGGCTCGCATCAATATCATCACGGTTTGAAAGTGAATACTCCCGGATCCGCGCTTATTCCCATTAGGAACTTTTTTTGAAAACTCGTATACTATATTTGCGTAACTTAATAGTGATTTCTGAATCAACCTGTTGAGACAGGTAACGTAATTGAAAAACGATAGAGGCAACACATGACAGACAAAGTATATGACGTAGTGATTATCGGCGGCGGTCCGGCCGGATTTACTTCGGGAATCTATACAGCCCGGGAAAAACTGGATACGGTTCTGCTGGAAAAATCAATGACGGGCGGCCTGCCCAATGTGACCGATCTGATCGAAAACTATCCCGGATTTCCGGAAGGCATTGCCGGACCGGAACTGATGCAAAAATTCCGTCGTCAGGCCGAACGGTTCAATGTGGCTATTAAGGAATACGACGAGGCCGGTGAAATTATTCCCGGAAACGAATATCACACGGTCAAAACCGAAAAGAAAGAGTACCATAGCAAGGCCGTTATCATTGCGTCCGGTGGCTTGCCCCGCTTGTTAAATGTACCCGGAGAAAAAGAATTCACCGGCCGTGGTGTCTCCTATTGCGCTACATGCGACGGACCTTTTTACAAAGATGCTGATATTGTAGTCGTGGGCGGGGGCGACGCGGCAATTCAGGAAGCTCTTTTCCTGACAAAATTTGCCGGCAACGTCACGGTCGTTCATCGCCGGGATCAATTACGGGCCAGCCCGACTCTTCAGCAACGCGCCTTTGACCACAAGCAAATCGACTTTATCTGGGACTCTGTGGTCACGAAAGTGTCCGGCCAAAACCTGGTTGAGACCGTTGAAATCAAGAACGTCAAAACCGGTGAATTAAGCATAAAGAAAACTGATGGTGTGTTTATCTTCGTTGGCTGGTTTCCCAACACCGCATTTGTCAAAGATCTCCTTGAGCTGGATAGCGAGGGCCATATTATCACCGATTGCTATATGAATACAAACATCAAGGGTGTTTTTGCCGTAGGCGATGTTCGTTCCAAAAAATTCCGCCAGATCGCCGAAGCGGTTGGCGATGCTACTGTCGGGGCGCTGGCGGTGTCCGAATATATTAGCGAAATGCAATAAATCTATCACACAATACGGATATGACTATGAAGCGCCTGTTTTTCTCGTTGTCGATGACACTGCTCTTTTGCTTGAATGCACACGATCTCACCGCCTGCACAACCGGCCTGGCCGGCCCGGAGGCGACATCAAACGGTCACGTACTTCTCTGGAAAAATCGCGACTCCGGCTTTATTAACAACGAGCTCGCATTCTTCAGAAAAGGCGATGTCTGCTATATGGGGATTATCAATACCAACGACACCTCCCAGATCTGGGCCGGTGTGAATAATTACGGTTTTGCTATCATGAACGCAGAGTCCCGGGACATGGCCGTTCCCGGTGAAGGTACAGGTTACGACGATGAAGGCTACCTGATGAAGGCGGCCCTGCAGCAGTGTAAAAATGTTGCAAATTTCGAAGAAATGCTCAGGTCGTCCAACACAGAGGGCCGAAAAGTCACCAGTAATTTCGGTGTTATTGATGCTCTGGGAAACGCCGTCTTTTTCGAGACCGGCAATCATGAATACATCCGGTTTGACACAAAAACATCAAAAGAAACTCCGTACCTGATCCGGGCCAATTTCGCCTATGAAGCCCGGTCTTCTGAAGGATACGGCTATATTCGGCACAATCGCGCCAGAGAGCTTTTCAAAAAAGCATACCACAATCATAATCTTGATCATCAGTATATTATCTCAACGGTTTCGAAAGATATTGAATTACCCGACAGCCTG
>JAHJGX010000056.1 GCA_018824205.1 bacterium | reverse complement strand
TGCAGAAGGTTTGAACTCAAAGATACAACAAATCAAATCCATCGCCAGAGGTTTTCGGGATTTCAATAATTACCGAATTGCAATCCTGTTTCACTTAGGTGGCTTGGATATGATTCCACACTAAAACCGGAAGTGCCATATTTTTAATACAGCAGATATTATTTTATTGTCAGATTCAAATGACGAAATATTAAAAGAAAGATAAGAGCGGTATGCATGTTGATCTATATGTTGATTTGTTTCATCATCTCCAACAAGTATTCTTTGACCGCTTATTCTTACCCAATAATCATCACTTTCAGTGTGTAATGTTTGAATATCTCCATCTAAATCAGATTCACTATATATAATTGTATCATTTTCAACGATTGATGTTTTCCACAAAGGAGACGTACCTTGATACATAATACTCGATGTATAACTTGATGAATTACCGCAATAATCAAGAGCGCAAATACTATAATATACTTTGTCATTATCCGATCCTATCGTAACCGAATTATCCTGAGAGAATGGTTTTGCAAACAGTCCGACAGAGCCGATAATTGCAGCAAGAAAAATCAAGGATTTCCTTTTCATATTAACCTCGTTTTCTCAACTACATTTCCAGAGAATTACTCTCTAACAGCTTATGTTAATTCAATATAGTAATTGAGGAAAACTTTGTCAAGCGACAGAACAATGCCTCCGGTTTCACCGTCATAAAAAATAGTGTTCGTCCCGACCATCACATGCCTGGCGGGACGAAGTAGAGCCGGGTCGGCCCGTTTTATAATTCCCTTTCATTACTTCACAAACAAGCATTTCCGGATCTGCTGAAAATCCCCCGATTGAATCCGACAGAGATATACTCCCGAACTGACATTCGAAGCATTCCAGGTCACGGAATATTTACCCGGTTGTCGGGTTGTGTTTTCCAGTATCTCTACCAATCGTCCTCTAATATCATAGATTGATAATATTACAGGGCAGGTTTCGGGTATTTCATATCTGATCGTCGTTGCAGCATTAAAGGGATTGGGGTAATTCGTAAAAAGATAAAATTCTGTGGGAAGTTCCTCAACCGGCTCCTGATGCACCGCTATCGTCTGATAACTGATCTCCAGCCGCGGCCAGTACTGCTGACTGTCTGAATTGGAGGAATAAAAACTAAGACGATCGAAACGATAGTCATGGTCGGCTCGAATCGGAAAAGCCAGTCGATACTGGCTGTGTTGCCGATTATTCGAAATATCATCGATTACCTGTTGGGCCACATCCAATTCGCGAAATCCGACTTCCGGCGTTGTAGATATATAACCGATATTGGATTCCAGGGTCAGTGAATCACCCTCATCGCCGACGAACCAGTGAAATCCCTGAAGACTGTCACCATAGATAATATGAGAAACGGTACAGTAAGTCGTATCACCGTCAACCATGAGCACCGGGTATTCACCCAGAACGCCATCTCCAAAAGATTGTTCTTGACATATTTTTAAAACTGCTGAAATAATATTACTATTTAGGGCTTCCTGAAAAAGTCATTATCCGCTGATAACCGGTACTGTTTTCGGATTACAATTTATCATACTCAAATTTATTACGATTTTCGTCCAACTTTTCAGCCAATATAATAGAGACAGTAAAAGCCGCCCCGCCTGTTTGGCGGACAAGCGCAATGCGGTCGCCATATTCATCGAGAAAATCGCCATCGCGATCCAGTTTTCGCTCGTTATTTCAGTCTTTGTCATCACTTTCCCTAATCCATAGCGAGTCTTGGCTGTTCCGATCTTTCCCTCAACCTCGTTTCTTTCACCTTGCTCCAGTTTTCTCAATCGTTCCATCTCTCTGAACACATCATCAACCTCCTTTGGAGGACGACCTAACTTTTTCCCGGCTCCAACAGGAGTTCCCGATGGAAAAAATCGAATGCCATGCTCTTTCAGGTATTGACGATTAGCATGAGTCCCGTATATGCCATCCGCAATCACAACCGCCGGAAAATATCCAAATCGTTGTCTGTATTTGTTGACCTGGGTTATCAAATCAATATTCTCATTATACGCATCCCATCTCAGATGATCCAAAAAGAGAAATTTATCTACTACGCTCAATGATGTTTTGGCGCCAAACTCCACATCGGCGTTGGCCTTCCCTCTAACCATCGGGCGAATGTAAGGCTGATGAATACTCACGATCCGATCCTTGACAGTATGACTTTTATTAGCGTACATCTCCTGCTGCTGAAGGTGGATTTTACGAATGACATTGAGTAAATCCAGTTCACGACGGCTGAGCGTTTCCGGATGTTCCCTGACTTTTGCCAACATTGTATCAATATGCAATAAATTCCGCCGCAAATATTGGATCTGCTTCCGTATCCCGTTACGAAGACACTTTTTACTCTTACGTTTCTTCTTGATAATATGCAGATAATCCCTGCGCGCTAAGCGACGATAAGTCCTTGGCTTCTGTCCATATTGACCATTCGAATACAACTTGTCTATCAATTGCTCGCTGATCTCACGAGAATCATTGAGTAAATCCAAATCCGTCGGATATTTGATGTTTGACGGAGCAATCGTGGCATCAACAATCAGTTTACCTTTATTCGTTGTCTCGGTAATTCCTGGTAGTGTTGTTTGATGACCATCGCCCGTTTTGGACTTCGGGGGCTTTCGGGAACGCTTTTTCTTGGTTTCAATTGTCATCAATTCTTTAACCTTTAGGACGAATACCTCGTTAATTGCTTCAATTGCCCGGGCAGATATCCGTTTTCGGATGGTCACAAATAGCGAAGGATCAAAGCAGGGCTTCAACTGATAACTGGTATAACCTAAAAAGTATTGTCCCGAAGGGATCCCTTTGGGGGAGATAAGGGTTTTCCTGAATGTCCTGAATCGTGTCTTCATCACTCATTTGCTTGTAATGCTTGATAATCAAAGCGCCAATCGCTACCCTGGGTTTGATCGACAGACGTCCGAAATCTTTACACATTTTCCTGGTATATCTACCAGCCAGTTCTTCCCAGGGAATCATCCTGGCCAGACGGACCCATTTGTTTTTGGGATTCAGACGTCCGGAAAAGGGCAGTACAAAATCAACTATCTCGGTTTGATTGGGATCGTCAAAATTGATCATTTAGGGCTCCTGATTGATTTAACAGATGCAAGGGTTTTGATAAAAATCGCCCTAAATCTATGCATTTATTCCCAAATAATCAAGATATAAATAACTGTATTTACAATATATTAGATACTTTTTCAGGAGACCCTATTTAGTTTAAATACTGAAATATCAAAAGATACATAAGAATGAAAAGAAATAGATGCTGTCTGATTATTATCATCATCTCCAGCAAGGAGATATAAATTATTAACACTAACAAAAAAAGTATCTGGATCATATTCGTATGAAAAAATAGTACCATCTAAATCAGGTTCACAATAAATAATTGTATCATTTTCAACTATTGATGTTTTCCACAAAGGAGGCGTACCTTGATACATAATACTCGATGTATAACTTGATGAATTACCGCAATAATCAACGGCACATACGCTATAATATACTTTATCATTATCCGATCCTATCGTAAACGAATTATCCTGGTAAAATGTATCGGAAGTTGTAAAATAAGATGTCAATGTCTCCCATTTAAAAGGCAGTCCGATCCAGTTATAAAGAACTCGTTTTACTTTATATTCTTTTACATCCGCCTCAGTATTTTTATTCCAATATATACGGGGATGACCCCCTGAATTTGAACTGGTGAAGCCTGTTGGTGTCGATGGTGGGTTTTGTAATAACTGAAGAGCAGAATATGCGTTTATTCTACCTGCACCAATTTTACCAAACCATAACTGTCCTGAATTTTGGTTACTGATATCATCTGCTGTCTGCTTAATAATTTCTTTAACTGCATCTGGCGGTATATTGGGTTCATAAGATAAAATTAACCCAGCTAAACCGGAAACATGAGGTGCAGCCATTGAAGTTCCCCATAGATAACCATATTCTCTCGACCAATCATTAGGATGTATCCTTTCATAATCAACATAATATCTTGGGATTGTTAAATATATATCATCACTATTTAAAGTATATCCATATCCTCCCGGGGCTGCCACATCAATCCAGTCAGCATAATTTGAATATCCACCTTTAATATCATTTTGGTCGGTCGCACAAACCGAGATTACTTCAGGGAAAAAAGCCGGATACATTTGTAGAGAATCTGCTAATCCAGTAAGGTCCTCTCCATTATTTCCTACTGATGCGACTAAAACAACATCTTCACTATAGGCATTCTGTATTGCTGAACACAATAGATCAAAATCATCAAAAACACCGGGGGTTTCATCATTATACATGTAACCGAAACTCATATTTATTACACTTGCACCCAAAGCAACAGCAGTATCAATTCCTATCGCCGCGATTTCCATCGGTATTGTACCATAATCAGTCACTTTAATATTTAATAGTGAAATATTTGCCATCCCAGCAATTCCAATATTGTTACCCCTTACAGCGCCAATTATCCCTAATACATGGGTACCATGACCTAGTACGTCTATTGGTTGGTCCCCGGGATTTACCAGGTTTATCCCCCAATTTCCGCTATAATTTATCAAATTGTTCTTCAAGTCTGGATGCGGATTTGAATTATAATAGTCAACGCCTCCATCCAATACAGCAATCTTTATTGCTTCATCACCACTTTCAATATTCCATGCTGATGTTACCTGAATTTTTGTTAACGCCCATTGCAAAGGAAAATATGGATCAAACGCGTGAAGTTCAAATAAATAATTCGGTTCAACAGACAGAACATCCGGCAGTTGTTTGAGTTTATTGATTATTTCCCTTAAATCTTGAGTTGTATCAAAATCAATATGGTAAAAATAATCCGATCCTGAAACATTCCTCAACGGGATTCTGTTCATTTTTCTAAATCCGTATCTTTCAGCAATTTCATTGATCTGATCATTATTCGTTCTGGGAATACCATTCCTGTTGGATTCGATTTCTATAGGAAAATCTAAGTGTAGTATTAACTCACCTTTGCGATAAGACGGCTTTGCAATTAATCCGACAAAGCAGATAATTGCAGCAAGAAAAATCAAGGATTTCCTTTTCATATTAACCTCATTTTCTCAACTACCTTTCCAGAGAATTACTCTCTGACAGTTTATTTTAATTTAATGTAGCTATTTTGGGAAGGTTTGTCAAGTATCTGACCAAATATTATAATTTTGTCTTCAGTTTTATTGTCCGGTTCTATACATTGACGTTGATGTAAAATCTGATCAGAATGCTTGCCTTAATATTACAAAGAAAAGCCCGGTGTTGATCACCGGGCTTTTAGTAGTATAGAAATCTTATTCTATAGATGAGTCCGTTCTAAAAACTACATTTGATCTCAAAGGGACATTTTCTTTGTAAAATCCGCGACTTGGCCAAATATTCGATCAGATTTCTAAATTCTTTCCATAAACCAGAAATCCAGGTAAAAAAGCGCATAAGAATTGACACAATTAATAATTCCCGCTCCCCATTTTTCTGGATGAAGCGGCGAATCCTCCCAAAATTGACACCAATGGCAACGCCATACGCAAAGAGAGACGTCTTAAAGTTTCCTCGCACTCTGACTTTTCGTCCACGCATTCGACAGGTGAACTCCTTGATGCTAGCCTCCACATTATTGCGCAGCATGCGACGTTCCACCGGTATATTCTTTATCATTCGTTGGCGCTGCTGTTTTAAATAATCCTCCGGCCGAAAATAATAGACCCAACAATTCTTTTGTTCAATCAGACGACAGTCTTGATTATGGGGACAAATCTTACAAACAGACTTATTAAAACAGGCCTTCAGCCTTTTGCGTGTCGCTGTTGCAACGACGCTTTGTAAAGGACAACTTACCTGATAGCCGTTCTCCTGATGAACTTCTATTACAATTTCTACCCCAGCGCTTCTGCCGCGAATTGCCGTCTGGACAGGCGTAATCTCATGTACCAGCATTTTCTGGTCGTTGGTCTCACTACCATAGCCACCATCAAAATGTAACTCCTCAATCTCAGGGGTCTTGTCCTTGATAATATCCAGACGCTCATTTAGTATTGTGCTGTCATCTGTATTGACCGGTTTAACCACCACATCCGTGATTAAATTTACTCCGTTCTCCGGCGTCGCTGTCTCGACAATACTAATAACATGACCCTTAATCCGATGTCCATTCTTTTCCCGATAGGCCGCATCGAGATCATCCGGTGACTGTACAAAACCACTGCCCATCTCCTCAGATGGTCTGACGACAATCTTTTCGGCAACTACAGTAAAATGTTCCTGATATACCCGTTCAAAGATTTTGAATATCTGCTCATCCTGATAATGAGGCCTTAAATGCCGATCTATCCATTGATACGACTCACCAATCATAAGCAACTCAGCGCTAAGATCGCCGGACTTGAGCGTATAGATGTACTGTCCTGTTCCGTGAGGAACTCCTTCGGAGAACTCTTACCCAAATATCTCTCAAAGCGCTCTTTATAACGTGCCTGATCACCTTCGCTCAATACCCGGTATATTCGTAATATCATCTCAACCAGCAACTGCAAGCGACTGTAACTGCGAATATTACTGGCTACCATCACCGAATCCGTACGACAGATATTTGCCTTGATTTTTAACTGCTTTAACTGCTGTTCCGTCAAACGGTCAAAGACCTGCTCAAACAAATTCTCACCGGTCTTAATAAAATGGTTAATCACCCTGTTCTGAAAATTAAACAATGTCGCCATGCAGAAGGGCATCTGTTCCAGATCATCTAACCCAAGCGCCAGGCGTACCAATAAGTGAAACTGCATATTCTTAAACAATTCCTCGTAAGTCCAGTCGTGGTGTTTCATCAGAATAAGAGCAGAGACCATGGTATTGATAGCCGCATTGGGGCGACTGGCTTCATCAGAATAGAGACGTTCAAACAACGTCTCGTCAATTTTAGAGAATATTAACTGATAAAACAGATATTCGCCTGAACCGGACATCTTATTCAAAAGAGATGCAGATACTCGGTTGGAAATACCAAATATATCGCGCTGCAGGTGACCTTTGTTTTCTTTAAACATCCGCTGTCCTATTTCTGAGTTATAATCACCTGTAAATATATGTAATATCAATATATTATGCAACTATTTTCTTTAAATATAAGCAGACCTTTTTAGAGTGAACTCATAGATTACTTCAGAAATAGTATTTTGCTGGTCTCGAGTTTGCGTCCGTGCTCCATCTGAATAAAATAAATACCTGATGTCAGTATATTTCCATAAGCAGATTTACCATTCCAATGCAAACTATAATATCCCGGAACCGTATGTCTGGCAGTGGTTTTATATACCTCCTGACCCAGCATATTATAAATCCGCAGTATAACTTCTCCGTTCTGAGGCAAAGCATAAGGAATATTCACCGACGAGTTGAACGGATTCGGATAGGCAGACAGCAACTTAAATTTATCCGGTACGGGTAAAGCATCATCCACGGCAAGAAAATCCCGGTCTGCAATGATATAAATATCATCGACAATAAGTCCCCAGCGGTTCAGACTACCCGGATTTCCATCTGTTAAAAACCGGAATCGCACATAAAGCGGTTCATGTTCAGAGCCACAATAAGGCGTCAGATTAATATCGTAACGGGCCCAGCTTTTCGATCGGGCCGCCATAATAACCAGTGATTTCCATTCACCTTCGCCTTCCTTCACTTCAAAAAAGGCGCTGTCGCTGCTGGACTGGAACTTCAGAGTAGCAAAGTACGAAAGCCATGCTGCTGATCGACCGGAAAGATCAATCGGATAGTGCAGTTCAAGACTGGTATTACGATTCTGCGGATATTCATCACCATTACCAGTCACAAGACTGCCAAAACCATGGTATACCATCAATGAATCGGAAATATGGGACCACACATTATCATCGTTGATCCAACGATCAATATCGGTTTCGAAATTATCGATCATCGCGCTGTCACCAACCGTGATCGTCAGTTCGCCGGCTTCCGGATAGCGACCGGAATTCTTCGCGGTAGCCAAATCGCTGTAAGTAACATGGTAGTCAATCGTCGTGCCTGAAGTAACAGTAGTCGCCAGATCAATATTACCTTTCCAGATATTTTTTACAAAGTGATCAATAATAACAGAATCCTGAACGCCCGTTGAGGCGCTGTAATGGACTATGACGTTATTTGTATCGACGCTGACAAAGTCATCCAGGGCAAATGCTACCATGTAAACACCGGATAGATCGATTGACTGATCCTGGTTATATAGTGCATTGGCAGCTGGTGCTTCATTGTCGGCTCCCGAATGAAACTTAAACACGGACTTTGTGTTGTAGAGACCTTCAGAGGTCTTGAAAAATGCAAAATATTCAATATCGGATTCCCCGGTGACTGCCGGAATATCGACAGTGTAATTTCCGCAGCTCTGATCGGTCATAGTCAGATTCTGCCAGGAACCTTCGTTTACCCGGTACCACAGTTCAGCAATTCCCAGGGGTTTATCAGTTTGTACTTTTGCTGCAACGGTAAACGGGCCGGTGGATTCGGTATTTTTCAACCGTGCCAAGTTCACATCAAGTTTGGCAAAATGATTCACAATCTGCTTGGCCGTTTCTCGGCGAATATCGTAATCAGTGATTGCTTCGAGACCACCAAAAGCAAAGTAAACCGTGGAATAGTGATCGTCATTACCCACAGCCGCCGCAGTACCATTACTATAATTTAACAGGGCATAGGCGCCTGTCCGCGGTGCGATTTCATCGGGATACTGATTGTCAGCCCCTCTATCCAGCAGGTAAAATTCAAAACTGGGAAGGTCAAGGAAACCTTCTTCATCTGCTACTGTTAATGGGCCAACACCACCGGCGTCGGAAATGTAATCCACGTACATATAGTCTTCCAGCCAGGTTTTGGACTCGCCGCCGGAATCATGATATTCATTTGAGGTGCTGTTCGGATCGGCTAAATCCCAGGCCGCATCCTGACCGGAAACAAACAGATGTCCGCCATTATCCAGGAAGTCGGAAAGCGCCAAACGATCTTCGGGAGCCAGTGACGGGAATGCCCATTCGCAAGCCCAGAAAACAATCGGAAACTTCGACAAATAGTCCGCACTGATCGTATCGTTATTCAGCCAGTAGCTGTAAACAATTCCCAAATCAGTAAACAACTCTTCGTAATAATGCCGTATTTTTACGTCGCTGCCATCACCTCCACCGATATGATCATCGACAAAAAGCATCAGCGGATGAACGGCAATTTCAAACTTGAACGTATCTGAAACAACAGAATTTTCCACAACAATGTACATCGGAATCATTGATGGCGGCAGCGCACTGTTCATAGATACCTGGAATGGCGCCGTGTCATTTGTGTGATCAAAATTTGCATTCTGGATTCCATATAAAGTATCCAGAGAAATCTGAGATGTATTGATAGTCAGTCGGTCTTCACCTTCTTCAGTAAGGAGCTTTACGGTAACGCCACTGGCCGGCGCCCAGCGGTTTTTAATATGAAAAACAATATCAACGGTTTCACCGGGATCGGCTATACCATTATTATTACCGCTTGCATCAATAAAATCCACTTTGTCCAGTGAAATCTTAGAGGCTGGTGTAACAGTTTCGGTTAATGCTCTGTACCCGTTGATTAATCCGCCAATCATCCCTTCGTAGCCGGGATTCAGATCATCAATATCATCTGCGGTTCCGACTACCTGATAATAGGCATCGCTGGCGGTGAATTCGGGAAAATAGGAACGAACCAGGCCGACAACACCGGCAACAATCGGCGAAGCCATCGATGTTCCTGAATACCGGGCATAGCGCCCGCCGGGAATTGTGCTTAACGGGCCAGCCTCTTCAAGAGTGGCGTTTCCACCGGGCGCCGCAATATTGGCATCCAGACCATAGTTGGAATAGCCACTTTTTACATTGTTCGGCCGAACAGCAGTCACTGTCAATGCCCATGATTTGGTTCCAAGGGCATCACCAATTATGGATGATGAATTTCCGGCAGATGTTGCAATTGCCACATCATGTTCGAAGGCATATAATGCGCCCGCTAAAACCGCCTGACTAGTGCCATAACTCAGATTGACAACCTTGGCGCCATTATCCGCAGCGTAGATAAATGCCGCAGACATCCAGGTCGAATAGCCATAACCATTATCATCATTCGAATGCCAGCCAATCCGTAGCGGCATTATACTACAGCCCCAGGATGCCCCGGCAATGCCTTTTTCGTTATTAGTTACCGCCGCAGCCAATCCGGAGCAGTGGGTACCATGCCCATCAAAATCCATGGGATTATTATCGGGGTCTTCACCATCTTCATCGGGATCTGCATCGCCCGGTTCTTCCCCGCTGACGCCGGTTACCCAGTCCCAACCCATAAAATCATCAGGAAATCCGTTTCCATCATCGTCAACACCATTGGAATCTGCTGCAGTTATTAATCCGTCATTATCAATATCTTCGCCGGGATTGATCCAAATCCGGTCGGCCAGGTCAATATGCAAATAATCCACTCCCGTATCTATAATACCAATCACTACCGTTGTATCACCCTTGCCGATATCCCAGGCAGCCGACATGCTGATCTGCGGAAGATGCTCCTGAAAAATATAATACTGATCGTTGGGCTCCACGTCATAAGGAATCAGGTACACCGGTTCCGCCCATTCAACATTCGGGTCCATCTGTAACTGCCTGCAAAATTCCTCAACATCTCCCTGCGGAGTCACCTGAACCGTATAAATCCGATCCAGACCGATTTTTCGGGCTTTATCGGGAGATTTTAGTTTTTCTGTTTCGACTAAAGGCTTGACAGCATTGCCAATACCTTTGGTCAGGCTGATTCTAACCGAAAGCGCTAAAATTGAATAGACATCGCTAACCTGCTTTGCCAGTTTTACAACAAGCTGGTCCGGCAGATATTTATAACCGGGATTGTGCTGAGGGGCAGCTATTAAAAATTGTGTCATGAATACGCATACTAAAATTATAACCACTTTTCTCATGTTCATCTCTCCTTTTTCTTCGGGTAAATATATGAATTAACTAATATTGAAAATATGACTTAGTTCACTTACACGTATTGCATCTCGCGAAATATAAGGAAAATTCATATGGAAACAAACATTCAGACAAGGAATTTTGCTTGCAACACCGGTCCGGGGAAATCACTTGCATCCTTTAAAAAGTTAATTGTATATTCGGGCGTTATCTTAATCAGGAACAGCAATTCAAATCCATAAACCTGTGGTCTTCGCTCCGGGGAAGCTTCCTTTCAACCATTCACAAGCTAAAGTTTCCAAATGAATTTAAATCCATCCGTAAAAAACCGATTTTATACAACTATTCGAATTTTTACGATTCTTTGTCTGACCGCTTCTAAACTCACTGCTCAATTATCTGATTCAACAATAGCTTCACTTATTAATCAGGTTGATCTGGATCGTCTAAGCAGCCATGTGCGCGCCCTGTCCGGTGTTGATACAATAAGAGTAAACCGGATCAATACGGTCATTACTTCCCGCCGGGTAGGCGAGCAGGGGCATGCGGACGCTATTGAATACCTGGTCATGAAGTTAAAGGAATATGGTTATTCTACCGATCAAACCTCTTTTTATCGTGGTGAAACACACGTGCAAAATCTGTTTGCATCACACCCAGGAGTCACGGACCCTGATCATTACTATATTCTATCAGCACATTATGACACTTACAACCGCAATACGGCCGATCCTGCGCCTGGCGCTGAAGATAATGCTGGTGGTGTTGCGGCTGTGCTGGAAACGGCCCGAATTTTGTATAATTTTGAAACCGACTATACAGTAAAATTTGCCTTCTGGGATGCCGAAGAATTAGGTCTGCTTGGCAGCGAAAATTACGCATTCAAAGAATCCCGTCTTGAGGAGAGTAATTTATTGGGCGTAGTAAACCTTGATATGATCGCCTATACCACAGACTCACTCTGGCAGTACTCAATCAACACCAGAGATACCGCCAACTCAATCGAGATGTCTGATCTAGTCTACTCTTTATCGACCAGTTATTTTGACAGTCTGTATCCGATAGTGTACAATCCTGGCCTGCTTGGCAGCGATCATCGTCGATTCTGGGAATACGGTTTTAGTGCGATCTTCATCGGTGAGGCATTCAGAACCGTCGACTATCCCTATTATCATACCGCAAATGATACTTATGATAAATTGAATCTTCCGTTTTTCCACGATATGACTAAGCTTGTTTTAGCGAGCATTACCCATCTTGCCACATCCTCCGAATCGGAAGTTTACCCCCAAGCAAGTCTTGTTGCTTCTGAAATTATTCTGAACCAGAACTATCCGAACCCGTTCAACCACCACACAATCATCTCCTATGTTCTGAACAATTCCGGCCAAACGATCCTGGCGCTATATAATCTGAACGGGGCTGTAGTACTTCATCTGGTCGATGATTATCAAACGGCAGGCGTTTATCATCTTCCTCTCGACGCATCTTCCCTGGCCAGTGGCGTTTATTACTACCAGCTGCGGCAAAACAAGCAAAGTTTCACACGCTCGATGATGCTGCTTAAATAACGAGAATAGAATATTGCAATCCTCTTTCGAGTTAAGCATCAATGTATCAAAATAGTTACAGAAAACAGACAGACGATAATCTATTTCAACAAAATCATTTTATTTGTTTTCTGAAATGTCCCTGCTTCAATCCGGTAGAAATAAATTCCCGAGCTCAGCGATTTTCCAACATCGTCACGACCGTCCCACTGAACCGAATGATATCCCGCCGGACGGTGTTCATTTACCAAAGTCCGAACCTTTTGTCCCAGCATATTGTAAACAGCCAGATGGACATAATTATCAACGGGAAGCTCAAAGGCAATCGAAGTAACTGGATTGAAGGGATTGGGATAATTTTGGCTTAAAGAGTATTGAACCGGTCTGTATGAAATTTCCTGTTCAATTGGAAGCATTGTATCAAGCTTGCCGATGGCTATCGCCAGTGCATCTGAATTCCGACGCAATCCCTCGATTCCCTTTCCTAAAACTACTCCTGCCTGGAAATGAAGTGTATCATTTGGTTGGAAATTGTAAAAGGGCCCGGTCGTCAGCATAAACCGGTAATCAAACACCGGGGCACCTACTTTAAAGGGATGTGGAAAGCGTTTGTATCCAAGGCATGCAGGATGTGTGGCAGCCATAAAATCATATTTTTCCATATCCGAACCTGGATCGTTTTCCCAGTTCCACCACTGATGCGAATGAACTCCGGCAGAGGGCGAGTATAGCAGGCGCACCCCGATAAATCCGGAAACATTGCCGTCTTCACCCGTGTCGTCTTTCGATGTTGTAGGATCATCAGCATCGTACATATAAGACATCATTCGACTCACGATCATGGTATCGGAATCTGAAATAATAACCTGGAACTCATCGGAAAATCCATCCGGGAATATTTTATTTATATCATAATTCGGATTCCTGATTTCCAGGCTGCCAACATATTCCCAACCATAGGGAATTCCATTTTCATCATAACCATCCAACTTACCATTACCGTTCCCGTCATAATTTTCAACAATATCCTCTTCATCGGAATCCGAATCGGATCCGTCCCAGCCTTCATAATCTACTAAGTCATCTATATTAGGACTTGTCGGATCATATCCGGTGCCAACATCACAATCAAAAACCCAGGATACCAGAACATCATTTAAAACATCATTGCCAACATTAACCACATCCTGTTCCATTAACATAGTATTCGTCAATGCGGTATCTAATGAACTGTACGGCCAAAGTTTAGAGTGCTGATGGACTTTCAAATTTAACGGGCCGGTATCGTGAGGGGAACTATCAAGATCGTCATATTCGGTAGTATGCTCCAGAACACCCAATCCCAACAAAGAATATGATTCAAGTGGCCGTATAGTTTCTCCTCCTAATCTGGTTGGTTTCCATTCATAATTACCATAATCAGCGTGACTGACCCGCTTTTCACCATCCACGATCGCACCGACCCAGAACCGTCCTTCCCACAGGTAGTGAACTCCACTGCCACCCGGCCACTCCATCGACGGAAGGCCGCTTGGAACATTGGGATCTCCAATATTTCCAAAATTTGAACTTGCCGTCCACAAAACCGATGTTGAATCAGCATCCGGCACCTGGACTTTAACAACATTTGTCGGAGCGCTGTCAACTCCATTAAATTGTGCGGTTACCATATACCCATATTGTTTTTCCTCAACTACATCCGGATCAAAATATTCTTTATTTTTTTGAAGTGTAGAAATTACCCGTTTATCTATATACAATCGCAAACAAGCGTTGACATAATTTTCATCGCATCCACCGGATTTATATGTTATTACTTTAATTTCAACATTCCGGTCCGCCAATACCTCATATAACACGTCATTAGGAATTTCAACAGTCTCTATTTGTTCATAACAATTATTAGTAGCTAGAGAAAAGGAATTTAATTCCAGACCATCAATATAAACCGTAACAATATAGAGACTATACGACAAGCTTTTTATTCTTAATTCTATTTCACCTTTATAGATCCTATCACGATCGGGCAATTCAGAAAAGTGATGAAATGTTGAATCAGGACCATCAGATAACTCCTGGTAGTTTTGATACTCAATAACATCGGTTTTGTAAACATTAAATCCCTCAAATCCATCCAGACTCGATATTTTTACTCCATTAATTTCTTTAGAAGCCGCTTTCGAATAATTATACTCTTTAAATGATTGGGCATCCATCTTATCAACTTCGACTGATGTAACATCCTGTTTTGCATCATCACTTCCAAGATAAACATCATCCCATTTCAATTGAATCCCCGTGGGAGCATATCGAAAGTATCCTGCTAAAGGTTGGGTATTGTAATAAGTCCAGGGATTTGAATAATAATCGTCAAAATTATCCGAAAGTATGAAATGTCCATCACCGGTGAATTGATCAGAATCAGTGCACTGAACGACTATCGTATATAAGGTCTGATATAAATCATCCGGATCGCCAAATTGAGCAATATCTTCACTTCCCCAGTTTTTATTATCGAGGTTCATCTCTGCCAGCGATACATTCTCATCCGGTGTACTCTGTGCACTGAAAATAGTATAAACTTTATATCTATGATCAGAACTTCCCTGAAAAGTGAGCAGATCTTCTAACTCCGGCGACCAATTGAAACCACTGCTCATTCCAGTCGTCTTGTAAACAATAGAAGCCCAATTCTTTATTGATGAATAATATGGGGAGTTATCGTTTCCAGAAAAACCCCATCCTAAATAACGATTACTTAGGATTACTTTTGCATTTTCCCATTGATATTTTTTGAAAAAGACATTATCCGTTTCAACCTGGTCAAGGATTGTTGAAATGGCTATATCGGTAAATATTTCGCCAAAATCCGCTGAATAACCGGCATTCGAAAGACAGGTATTAATTCCATTCACTCCTGTCCCGGAACAATCCACAATCGCTTTGATTGATTTATTAAAGTCTTCACCCGGTTTTGATGTAAAATAATGTTCATACAAATACAAAAACACCAGGTAACTAAATTCATAATCTTTCAGCTCTGGTCTTACATTATTCCAGGTCGTTAAAGAGTTATTTAAAGCCATTCGATATTCTTTGTTAATGTCTTTAAATCCGCATATAAATTCAGCAAGTTCTCCAAGTCCTTTAAAAACCCAGAGTTCTTCCTGGACTTCTTGGCTTAATAGAACGCTTTCCGCCAAATGATGAACCGTAGCAGCATACCCATCTGTAGTCAGCAAATCCAGCGGATCGGAGTCTATATAGATGATATCACTGCTATTTGAGCGTGATTCCATTTGCGGATCCAGCTGATTAATCGGATCGTAATAGCCATCAATAAACGTCACACCATCACCGGCATCCAGATAATAGTAATCCTGAATATCCATCAGCAGAAAATTCATTTTCCCATCAACATCAATATCCGGCAATTCACCAAAATAATCCCTGATTGTCATGTGAACAGATAAACTGTCAAATGCTTTTGAGATGAATTCCACTTTGCTCAGGTTCAGGTCACGATGTCCCAAACCGGCATTCAGATTGATCCATTCTCCGGAAGAAGCCTTTTTCACCATTAATCCGCCGTTATAGCAACCAATATAAATGTCTCCGAATGGATTGATTTCAATACTTCTCACGTCATATTCATGTTCTGTTTGTCCATTAAATGAAGAAATGTAAGATGTCTCTTTTATCCATGACTGAAGACTACCCAAATCGGAAGAATATAGACCACTTGCCGTCGCTACATACATTTTACCGTCTGTGGCTGCCAGATCATATACATCAGTTCCAAAATTGCGGACAAGCGCCACGTTATTTGATGAATTGATACTGTAAAGCAACGTTTGACTTAAGAAGAACATCTCACTATCGATATTCAAAATTCTCGTCACTTTCTCATTTGGTGGAAGATAAACGATTAAACCACTGCCGTCATACGTACTATAATCCAGACCGGTTGGATCGAAAACAGTTGCATCACTGTAATAGAGCCTGTCAGAATATAGTTCGATAAAGAACACATTTTCCTCAGTTTTTATCTTATCAATCCAATAGAGTGATTTTGCGGCATCCATTATATTCACATACACATTTGATTCTGCACCGCCCAGATAAAGTTTTACATGTCCGCTATTCCTATCATAGACGCTACTATCGATAATAACCGTTTCACCTCCAAGGGGTATCCACGACACGCATTTGTTATCCAAATCAAATACTCCTTTGTATATCCCCTTTTCAGTCGCAATAAACGCTGTATCGGCAAAATTAATAAAATCATAAACGCTTAGATGGTCCCAACCATTAGCCGTTTTCGGAAGACCTTTACTTAAGTCTACAAATTTTGAACTCGCCCAATATAATAATCCAGCGTCCGAACATGTGAAAAAATCCCGGTTATTTTCAAAATCAACTATTCTTGAATCCATTTTAAAATTATGTATTTCAGGATAAACTTGGTTGTATTCATTTTCCTCAAAATAACTTGGTAATCCACGCGTTTTTATCGACCAGTTTAATCCATTATCACTGGAACGAAACGCACCAAATTGACCCCCACACCACCATGCGCCTTCATTCATATACATTGTAGTATTTATGGAAGCCCTGTGAACAGCCGGTAAAGAATATTCGGGAAAATTGGCTGTGTTATTACCCGGCGGAAGCATATAATTACCATTCCCGTTGACCGCTTGCCAATTGATGCCGGCATCATAACTGACATACGACCCGGATGAAGTAGCTAATAGCATGTAATCGGGATTTATCGGCGATATATTTATGTCGTTTACCCGAACATCTTCCGTAAAAATCCGATAGCCCGCACCTTCTTTCCGGCAGCTAGCGCTTAGATTGTAATAGCCGCTGTAAAAACTCTGGTTTTTTGCCGAAAAGACATAGTTTTCACCTACTTGCGGAACGGTCTTTTCTTCGGCAAATGCGCAAGTAAAAATCAACAACGCTAAGAAAATAATCGTCACATTTTTCGATAATTTAGCCGTCATAATAACTTCTCCTTTAAACCCGTTATAAAAAATAAGTAATGATCGTTTATTTCAATAAAATCATCTTATTAGTTTGATGAAAAGTCCCAGCTTCAATCCGGTAAAAATAAATTCCCGAACTAAGCGATTTGCCGAAATCATCCCGGCCATCCCACTGAACCGAATGATATCCCGCCGGACGGTGTTCATTGACCAACGTCCGAACCTCTTGTCCCAGCATATTGTAAACAGCCAAATGGATATCATTACCAACCGGTAATTCGAAGGCAATCGAGGTCAGCGGGTTAAAGGGATTGGGGAAATTCTGTTTCAGAGCAAACTTTGTCGGCAGAGCTTCAACAACATCATCGACTGCATCAACAATCCCAAAATAATCAATGACATTGGCTAAAAAGGCGTCACGGTTTTTATCGTCCAGCGAGGCCAGCGAAAAGGGCAGTACAATTCGTCTGTATGTCGAATCTTCATGCCAGGCTGTGTAGCAAGCATAGGAACTGTACCAAAGCCCCCACCCAGGTACCCAGGCATCCAGGATTGGCGTCGCGCTGCCCCAGTTAACCGGATCGACGATGTCTGCCAGTAATCCAAAGGGTAATTCATTCAGGATTAATTTTGTATCCATACCGCATACCAATCCATCCTGTTCCAATCCGGGAAAAATTCTAAGCGTATCATACGCCATATCCGGAGCATACCAGGAGATGCCCAGTACATCATAGACAGACTGACCGAGTTCAGTCACAATAAAACCGTCCCAACCTAAGAGTGTCCCCAGCATTTCCTCAGAAGAGAAAAGCAGATGACCGCCATTATTTATAAATGGAGCAAAGGGATTGTCCTTAGTATAATATGGAAATGACTCATGCAAGTCCGCATAGCCGTGCCAGATCACGGCCGGGTACCGGTCCAAAAATCCCTGATAAGACGGTGGCCCGTATCGATCAACATCGTAGTAATCGTAATGGACTCCGATCCTGTCCAGTGACGACACCACAATTGAATCAACCGACGATTTGTAATACCAGTCATAGGGATCGTCACCACAGTACAGCAGCTGTCTCGAAGGGGTAAGATCGATCTTATTGATCCTGTATGTGTCGGAATATCTGTAGAGTCCTTCATTATCCTCGGCCCGAATATGATAATAAAGTGTATCGCCAATTTCAATTGACAGGAAGTTCGCTACATAAATATCTCCAACCTTTTTCGATGTGGTATATGTAAAATTCTCACCATCGGTTGAAGTTCCCAACTTCACATCCATCACAATTCCGTCACCATCAAATGCCGATGCAGTCACGTCATAAGGGCCACTGTCAGCAGCAACAACATAACGGGGACCGGATTCGATTGTTACCAGCGGTGCGGTTTTTTCATTGAACAACCAGAGTACATTTTTTATAATTTGTTCGAATTGAGACTGATCTGCGGCGGATTCCAGTAACCAGGGCAGAAAGACCATTTTAAAACTGCCATCATTCATGGTTGAGGCAGCTACCCAGTCATTTTCACTTTCACTGTAAACCCGGAACGGCGCTTCGGCATCCTCCGCCGGTGACACTTCATCCGCCCAGTTATACCCGCAAACAGAAATCGGATTTAAGCGAAGTGTATCTGTGGCTAAGAAGCCGGAAATAATATTTTCTTCAACACCTTGGTAAAGGGAATCGGTACTATTTCCCTCAACGTCCTGATTTGCGTCACTGATGAAGCTTTGAATCTTTAAATAATCCCTTAGGAACGGATAAGTAGCATTACTCCAAGGGATACCAAAACTTCCGGGTTGAACAACACCGATATAATCCGCACTGACCAGAAACAGATTTCCGCCTTCATCGAGATACTGAGCGACAATACCGGTATCCAGACCCTGAGCAAGATTTCCACCGGTTCCTTGCCCCTGCAACCAGAACAGCGTCGAATAATGTTGGAGTTCACAAAGTCCCGGCGAACCATATTCATCCATTTTCCATAGATCATATTTCCAGCCATTGGCATCCAGCACATCGGTATAGCGTTCCGGGATTACATAATATCCATCATCGATAACCAGAATACCGGCTGATTCCGACGCTTCCAAAATTTGAAATTTATAAACCGGAGATTCATCGTAGCCAATAATTTCCTCACCCTGGTCACCAATCGATAGAAATTCCACTCTGAAAAAGTAGGATATCTCAGAGCCAACCGAATGTGATGGAATTGCACCGGAATAGGTAAATGTTTTTTCCAATGATCCCTGCTGTTGACTATACGTAATATCAACCGTATCAACATTGGAAATATCATCTGTAAAATAAATGAGTTTTACTATCGGAGTATATTGTGATAGAGTATCCCCAACATTGATAATGTCAACTGATACCGGATAAGGCCCCGGATTACAGGAATAATAAACGCTGTTGTGTTGTAAATAAGAAATAATTTGCGGCCAGGGAACATCATTCTCTATTTTTACCCTCATCGTAAAGTTTAAGCGGGATACCCAATTGGGGGTGCCGGGAGAGTAGGTACCTCCATCATAATAATATTTGAAACCATGATAAGGACCATATCCAAAATTGTCATCCATATAATATATATCCGCTCCATTATCATTTCCGGGAGGTAGCTGGAACGCTACGAAAAAATCACGCATGCCGACCTCCAAAGACCCACCAAAATCAGATAGGTTCAGAATATTCCAATCAGTATCACTAAACCCATAATTTGTAACAAGCATCGGATATTTCCCCAGTAAGTTACCCTGAGGACTTGGAGTCACTACTTTATAATAGAAAAAATCATAGTCACCATTCCCAGGTAATAGAGTCTGATAACCATCCGTCGGATATAATGTATCCGGCACATCGTAAATGCAGATTTCAATCTCCTGATTCAATAATTCTGACTCATCACATAACAGAAGCTGTACTTGTTTAATTCGACATGGCGTTCTCGGTCTGAACCAGACCCCCAGACTGTCATACTCTTCCGCAATAAAACTACCGCTGACACTCCATACATAATACAGGTAGAAATCATCGGTATCCGAGTTTGATTGTAATTCATTCTCAACATCAGATATATTTTTTATTGGAAGTAATTCCGCATCATGCACTACGCGATAATTATTTTCCGTTGAAGGCCGTCTTTTCACATTGAATATTTTTCGTTGCACCGATTCCCGGAATTGCCTTACCTGTTCATCCGTCGGACCCAGGATCGCTTCATTCGGTAATAACGAATATTTTTTGTCTGAAGTACTGCTTGCTGTAGGATGCTTGTTTATATCCTTCGCTACCACCATAACTGACAGCATCAAGACCGAAAACAAAACCAGGCGAATTCCTTTCATCTGTTCCTCCTATAGTGCTTACATTTTTAGTATACGAATTTATTCTTTTCGATGCAATGGATATTTTCTCGTTCCGCAGCATAGCCACGGAACGTGAGAAAAGTACATTCTGGCTACGGGGCTTTGCTCCGCAACCGTTTCTATAAAACAAAAGAGGCTGACCTAACGGCCAGCCTCTTTTTTATAATATCCGATTATTCGGGTACTATTTCAGGAATACCATCTTGGCGGTCTTGGTGAAAGAACCGGCCTGAATCTGGTAGAAATAAACACCTGATCCAACCATGTGGCCGCTGTTGTCACGACCATCCCAAAGGATAGTGTAACGACCGGCGGAACGTTGATCATTGACCAGGGTTCTGACATTCTGACCCAGCATGTTGTAGACAGTCAACCGAACGTTCTGATCCGACGGCATTTCGAAAGCAATCGAAGTAACCGGGTTGAACGGATTCGGGAAATTCTGCTTCAAAGCGAAGGCTTTCGGCAGAGTTTCGACAGCGTCATCAATGGCAACACCTGAAACAAATCCGGCAATAACATTTGTCAGAAATGCATCGCGGTTGAAATCATTCATCGCAGCCAGACAGAATGGTACAATGACACGCTGTGAACCAGGATATGCATCCTTTTCCCACCAGGCGGTGTAGCAATCCCAGGCACTGTACCAGACACCCCAACCAGGAACAAAAGCATCCAGAAGTGGTATGGCATCCCAGTCTACCGGATCAACGATGTCTTCCATATGACCGAATGGTAATTCAGCCAGAGAGAGAATAGCATCCATACCTACACCTGCTGATCCAGGATAAATCCGCAATGAATCATATGCCATATCCGGTGCGTACCAGGATACACCCAGCACATCATAGACTGCCTGTCCGGGATGAGTGGTTACATAACCGCTCCAACCAAGATGTGTCCCAATCATTTCCTCAGAGGAGAAAAGCAGGTTTCCACCAGCCTCGATAAACGGCATAAACGGATTGTCCGCAGTAGCATAGGGAAATGACATTTCCCAGTCCGCATAGCCGTGCCAGATCACTGATGTATACTGATCGAGGAATCCGATATACGAAGGTGCAATGTAACCATTGGCGTCCACATCGTACATATCATAGGAAGCACCGATTCTATCTAAGGATGCAATAACGATAGAATCAACATTGCCACCATAGTACCAATCGTAAGGATCATCGCCACAATAGAGCAGACCTGTGTTGACCGGAGTGAAGTCAATCATATTGAACGCCCACGGTCCGGCATAGCCATTCAAGCCGTCATTATCGGTGGCTTTGACCTTATAGAACAGGGTGTCATCAACACTCAGGGCCGGGATAGAACCTTCATAAACGCCGGCACCGGCGGTCATGGCAGTATAGGTAAAGGAAACACCATCAGTTGAGGTTCCCAGTTCTACGCCGGCAACGGTTCCGTCGCCGTCACTGGCTGTAGCAACAACAGCATAGGGGCCGCTGTTGGCAGCAACACAATAGCGGGGACCGGATTCGATACCGGCCAACGGAGCCGCTTTCTCACCGAAGAAGCCCAGTACGTTTTTCACGATCGTCCCAAACATATCCATGTCGGTGGCTGCTTCGAGATACCACGGGATGAAGACCATCTTAAAAGTACCGTCGAACATAGTAGCGGCTTCGACCCAGTCATTGTCGCCTTCGCTCCAGGCAACAAACGGATAGCTTGCATCTGTGGTTGGCGTAACTTCATCGGCATAATTATAACCACCAGCGCCCATAAAGGTTATTGGTGCTAACATTAAAGTATCCTCACCCATGAAACCGGAAATCACATTAGCGGCAACACCCATGTAAAGCGAATCGGTGCTGTTGCCAACATTGGGATCGGCGACGTTAACATCACTGGCAAAATCAGCAACTTTCAAGTAATTTATGAGAAATCCATAGGTAGCTGCTACCCAGTTGCCATCGAAGTTTTCTTCAACAATACCGATGTAGTCGGCGCTCACCAGGAAAAGGTTTCCGCCTGCGTCAAGGTACGGAGCTACAATGTCGTTATCCAATCCGTCACTTAACAATCCGCCGGAACCCTGGCCCTGCAGCCAGAACAGAGAGCTGTAATTGTCAATAACGCATTGAGTCGGATATCCGTATACACCGGTGTCCCATAAGTCGTATATCCAGCCGCCTTCGTCCATAATATCCGTAAACATTGCCGGGACATCATTGGCGCCATCGCCAATCACTAAGATAGTGGCATCAGGATTACCCTCAATTACCTGGAATGATTTCGGAGCGGTTCTGGACCAGTGCGTGACGCCTTCGCCGTCAAGACCATTGTCTTCGGCATAAATGTAATACCAAATGTTGGTTCCAACCGCATGACCGGGAATCTCACCGGTATAAATATCACCGACTACATTGGCGGTGATATCCACTGTGTCCGCGTCTGAAATAGCTTCGGTAAAATAGATCAGGTTGACTTTGGTCACAGCGCCGGTAAATGTCGCAGTGCCAAGGTCATAAACTTTAGCCGATACTTCATAGGGGCCGGGATCGCAGGATGCATATACCGAAGATAGCGCCGTCACATCTTCGATAAACGGCGGCGGGTCACCGTAATAGTCTACGACAACACGCATGGTGAAATTCAAACGGCTGACCCAGTTCGGGGTGCCGGGTGAATAGGTGCCACCGGTATGATACCATTTGAAACTGTGATAATCGCCTTCAGCGTGCTGTTCTTCACCGGGACCGTAATATACATCGGCACTACCATCGTTGCCTACCGGGAACGCAAGAGAGACAAAGAAATCTCTTTTGCCAATGTCAATCGCGCCGCCCAGGGCCGTCAGATTAGCTTCCGACCAGCCGGTTTCCAGGTTAAAGCCAACCTGGGTAACGTTCATCGGGTAGGAACCCAACAACGTGCCTCTCGGGCTGGGAATACACTTCATATATTCCGTAAAACCATACAGTCCATTACCATCGATAGATACCTGCGGTGCTACCGGAGTAGGCAACTCATCCTTGACATCGTTCACATTAACCGTGAGCGCATCACCCAGCATACCGCTTTCAGCATGAAAAAGCACCTGAATCTTCAAGAGATTACAGTCCGTGGCCGGACGAAACCAGACACCCAAACTGTCTGTCCCTTCGAAAATAAATCCACCATAACCTGGACGCGTATAGTCAATATACGCCTCGAAGTTTTCAGCAATATTGAACTCATAATCATAGGTCTGAATGTTCTTAAACGGAACTAATTCAGGATCGTTGAGTTCATACTTGCTCATTTTGTTAACTGTGGGAGCAACGATTCGCTCGGTCGCTTTTACACCCCGCATGGATTCTTTCCACTTGGCTATCTCCGCATTCTTCGGACCGATAGTCTCAACCCATGCAAAGGCAAAATTGACTGAGAGCGCAACGATGATCAACACAGCTACACTACGACTTAACAACCTTACCATAAAGGCCTCCTTTTTTTTACTGTTCTTCTTAGAGATACGCTTCCATCACTTTTATTAGTTCTAGAAAATCGTCTGTTCTTTGATACGTCACTTCATAATTTCGAAAAGAATATGTCAAAACAAAATCTTTTCCTGTTGTAATATAGGGATAATCTTTCAGAAGCTTCACATAATTCGATGCAAAACTGGGTGGAATCAGCGTTGTCGGTTCAAAAATCCAGTATCTTAACTCGGTATCATCGCCAACCAGATGAACTGAATATACCTGGAATACTCCTGCACGGGGGGTCGGCAGCATCGTTCCGCCGCCATTGTAGAATGAGGGCAGTTCGAAACTGGTCAGTGTGTCGGTTCTTTGAGGATAGCTGTACTCACTCACGGATTTAAAGACCATTCTGTCGTGCTCTTGAAGATAATAATCAAAATACTCCTCTTCGTCCGTTGGAGTATAGTCTGTCGTGGCTGCGTCACCCGATATCACCACAACACTTTTATCTTTTATATCAAGAACCTTGATCACGCCGCCACCGGTAAAAATACCGAAAACATTGCCGTCGTCATCGGATTGCAGATTGACTTCTTCGGTAAGAGTATCAACAGTAATACTGTTCAGCACATCTTCATCGATAAAACTAAGTGATTCACTGAAACGGTGTAGCGAATAGTAGCTGTAAGCCATCAGTTTTTTCAGCGCGGCTGCATCAAAATCGGGATCGTGAAAATTGCTGTAATCACTCTGGAGTTTTAAGGTCGAATCCGCATATTGCAAACCCGTTACCAGCAATGCTTCCGCATTGTCCACGCTCAGTTCGCCGCTTAGTGTGCCGCTGACACTGTTGACATATTTCATCAGAAACATCCCGGCGTAGGCGTCGGCTTGCAGCTCCGCATTCCCCTGGAGTTTAGCCAGGCTGAGTACAAAACTGAACTGGGAAGACGCACTTGGCAAATCCTTTGAACGCATATAGCTCCAGGCCAGGCCGTTATAAGCATCGGCGACTTCCGCATCCCGTTCGGCGACCGTGGTAAAATGATCAATTGCCGCACGGTAATTACCGTCCTGGTATTCCGCCCAGCCGTAGGCCAGTTCGTCGGTTACGTTCGTAAATGTGCTTGGAATATCGGTGCTTGAGTCTTCACCGCAATAATAGAACAATGAAGCCGTCAGCACAATCAAAAGGACTTTCCATATTGTATTTTTATGCTTTATCATCATCTGCCTCCTTCCTATTTAAGGTACATCATTTTTTCGGTTGCCGTAAATTCGCTGGACTTCATCCGGTAAATATAGACACCGGAGGGTAAGAGGCGATTAGCATCTGAAAGTCCATTCCATTCTATCGTGTGATACCCGGCGACCTGAGCACCGCTGTACAAGGTCCGCACTTTTTGACCCGTCAGATTGTAAATATCAATCCGCAGGTCCCCGGAACGGGGTAACTGATAGCGAATTGCAGTAGATGAATTAAACGGATTGGGGTAATTCTGGCGCAGAGCATAGGCCATTGGAATCCGGGTCTCTTCTGACAATACCGACTCTTTGGCCAAATAGACCTGATAGCTGCCCAGTTGTCCGGCTTCAAACAGAACTGATCCGTCCGCCATAATCTCGGCCTGGGTCAGCGGAACCAGCCGATTTTTCTCCCGCCGGAAAACAATGGGTATAATATCGGCTTCCGGCGCGCTCTTCCCGGAATTTAGGGGCATTCTGATTTTTACCGGTTTATGAATTTTAAGATCCTCAGGACCGATAAACAGAATATCGGAAATCGGCGCATCCAGTTCAGATTCAATCCGGAACTGCTTGACCAAATCGCCTTTTGATAAGAATACCGATATCTGCTTCTGCCCGGTAACTGCCGACTCGGGAAATGTAACCGTTGCGTTTTCGCTTACCGTTATGTCTCTTTTAGCGCTGTTTATTTTGGCAAGAGTTCCGCTGGTGGAGACCGCGACCCCGGCGCTGCTCAGGTTTTCGCCGAACAGATCAATCCGGACACTTGATATATCGGTGTCAATCGCCGACAGATCAATGGTTCTTGAATACACATAGTCAGATTCCGCGGCGTTTATATAAAATTGCGCCAGACTGATATCCGTTGTGTCGCCATCCAGAATCAAGTATCCGGCGGGACCTTCAATATCGGGAACCGCATCTCCGTCCAAATCATATAGTCCGGCTTTCCCCGCATCATCATAAATCCGGGTGCTCGTATAGCAGAACATATTCAGATAATCCGGCGCTCCAGTGTTGTGATTAAAACCAATGGAAAATTCATCGGTATCAATGACCTCGTCATGAATGACATGCGCCGTTCCCGCCGGATCCGGCGTTTCATGTACATTTACAATAAAATAGAGTAATTGATACGGACGACTGTGATCATTTGTATCGGCGCGGCCAAAATCAATCATATCACTGTTGGCCCCATACTGTGTGTCATCCAAATCAACCAGCGCGTAATCAAATGAAGTGCCGCTCTGTTTGATTGTCGAAAATTCATAGGAAGTCCCATCTTCACCATTAAAGGTAACGGTGCCGCTGAAATCAGGACACCAGAAATATCCGGCGTTGTCCCAGCCTGTGGTAACATAATAAATCGTACTCCATGCCGTTTGGGGAGTGATATACGGTGAATTTGAAGAGCCAAAGCCCCAGTCGAAAATTCGGGATCCGTGAGTCACATTGATATCCGGGAATATATATTTGGCATCGATGTTCGACAGAGTGAGCATATCAAAGTGAATTGCCTTTGAGAAATCATTATACAATTCCTTAAATGTTGGTCCGCCGAGCTCCGCCAGTGCCGCTTCAATTCCTTCCATGCCGGTTTCCGCCAGAGCGATATAGGCCTTCATTTTTTCCTCTGTATTCAGATAATGACTGTAGAGATAGTCAAAAAAGACAAAATTATATCTGTAATCATTGACCTCCGGCGATAAATCACCGATCAGGAGCAAATTATTATTCGACCCCATTGTATAGGTCTGGGTCGCATTTTTCAACCCGGCAATCCACTCCCCCAGTTCTCCCAGACCTTTTACGACCCATTCTTCCTCAGGCGCTTCCTGAGTCTGAATAATTTCCGTGGTCAGGGCGTTTGCAATCCCGGCATAAGTGTCCGCAGACGTCAGGTTGAGCGGATCAGTATCGATATAGATAAGGTCCATTTCGTTCGAGCTGCTGCTGACACTTTTACTCAGTTGATCATTCGGATCGAAGACAGCATCCAGAAAAGTGACGCCGTCACCGGCATCCAGGTAATAAAGATCCTGTAAATCAACAAGCAGACAATACTGTTTGGCATCGCCGTCCATATCCGGATAATCCCCAAACCATTCTGAAACAGTCGTATGCAAATCCAGGCTGTCAAAAGCAGCAGCAACGTAATTAACCTTCTCCGGCGTTATATTTCTATAACTAAGGCCAATATTCAGGTTGCTCCAGTTCCCGGAAGCATCTCTCTTAATTAAACCACCTGTGTGACATCCAAGAAACATATCGCCGTCGGGATTGAAGGCAATACTGCGAACGTCATAATCAAGCGTGTCACCATCGGTGCTTCCCTCTGACAGGTAGCCGGTCTCTTTGGTCCAGTTCATCAAATCGGTCATGTCTGAGCTGTACAAGCCGGCTCCGGTGCCCGCATACATTGTTCCGTCGTGCACAGTAAAATCGTGGATATCGGCGCTGAATTCATACACGAGTTCTGCAGCGTCGGTCCCGCTGATCCTGTATATCCCGTTTTCCGATTGATAATATACCGCATCATTTGCGTCAATATAAATACGGGAAACACTGATATTTGAAGGCTGCTTAACGGTTACATCCGTCACTGCATAATTTGCATAGTCAAGGGTGCCCGGATCAAAAACTGCAGCATCGCTAAAGTAGAGGTTTTCAACGCTGATTGCGACACATAGCAGATCATTGAATTTTTTAACTTTCGCCGACCAGTAAACAGATTTGACACTGTCGACTATGTTAACATATGTATTCTGATCAACTCCCGAGACATAAAGCAACAGTTCGCTTGCTTTGGTGTCATATTCGCTTGAATCAATACTCACGGAGGCACCGCCCAGAGGCATCCAGTTTGCCTGTGCCTTGGCAATATCCACGGTAGCTTTGTAAACGCCCAATTCAGTTCCAATATAGGCTGCATCGGCGGTATTAGCGAAATCAAACACTGAGAAATGATTCCAGTCGCCTGAGGTTTTTGGCAATCCGCCGCCAAGATTGATAAATTTCGATTTTGACCAGTAGAATAATCCGGCCTGTGAACAGGCATAAAAATCCGTGTTGGCAGCATAGTCAGCCACCTGGCTGTCCCATACTATTTTATAAAACGGCGGATAGACTGTTTCTTCATCAGCGGTACTGTAATAACTCGGTATCCCTCTGGTTTTACTGGTCCATTTTACACCACCGTCTACGGATTGAAATACACCATCCAGATATCCGCACCACCACTCGCCATCTTTCATGATAAATGCCTCTTCAACCGTGGTACGGTGAGCAAGAACGATTTCTGCTTCATCATAACCCGCACCATTATAGTCAGGGGCGATAATATTCGTGCCGCTACCACTGGCAAACCGCCATGAAGAACCGCCATCGTATGTAATATACAATCCGGAGGTGGTCGAGATTAACATAGTATCCGGACTGACAGGAGAAATGGCAATATCATTTACCCGAACGTCTTCTGTAAATATGTAATAAGAGTTTCCAATTTTCTGGCACGTTGCGGTAATGGGGTAATATCCCACAAAAAAGCCCTGGCCCAGGACGTTAAATACCTGAGTATGACCTACATTCGGAGCTACTATTTCCGAATGGAGAGGAACCATCAGCCAGATACATACCAGTAAGAGTAGTGTATATTTTTTCATTTGTATCCTCCTCAACCCTTAAAGATTAAACGCTACTGAAATGTTTGTCACAGGATCCAGAAGGTCAAACTCCGTCATGGCGACATTCAGGCGTAAACCTTTCCAGTTAACACCCGCCCCAAAGGACAGCCTTCGCAGATCCTGACCCTGGAATGTCGGTTCATAAATCGCCGACCCGTCATCTTCAAATCCGGTTAACTTATCATACTGTCCCAGTGAATATCCGGCTCTCAGCGCCAGAATATTCATAAACCAGTATTCCGCAGCCACATTAAACCTTTGAATGTTATCATTCGGTTGGGTGATAACCGTCGAAATACTTAGTTTGTGCATTTCAGTATCAATTGGATCGAAGGCAATTCCAAACTGGAACGACAGGGGCATATGGTAGGCCCGGAAATCACGCTGTTCCGGAATTTCTACGATCATATAACTCGTCGGATCATCGGGATCAGGTATCTGAACTTCAGTCAGAATAGTGTCACCTAACTCCCAATCAACATAGCTGCCACCGGGCTGAATTTCAGAACCAAAGTTCTTAATCATGATTCCAAAACGTATGGATTTGATTCCTGTATCATAATAGGTACCCAGGTCAACAGCCCAGGAACCGCCCTGAGCATAATCCGACGGCATACCGGCTAATCCTGAAACCAGGTCCTCAGCAACATATTTTGCATTTACTCCAAAGGAGAATTGAGTTGTCAACCACCGGGCATAACTGACACCGAAGACGGTTCCCGTCGACGTAAATGTATTGCCGGTCCCCTGCTGTTCATTAAAGGTTGTTTCTTCAATTTCCCCGGAATTCATGTGCGAGAAAAATGCTCCCACGACACCAGCTGTCCCCAGGTTCCAGGCTGCCGATGCTGCATTATATTGTACACCTGCAATCCAGCTGACATTCGAGAAAAACACACTTCCCCGCTTAATCAAAGAAAGATTAGCGGGATTCCAGAATGAGGCGGATGCATCATCAACCAATGGAAGAACCGCATCGCCGAGTGCCATTCCGCGGGCGCCGACATCAATTTTCAGAAACTGGGCGCCAACCAAACCTACTTTCGCGGTCTGACCATAGGTGCCTACTGAAAACAGCAGGCAAGTTATCAATAATAGTGTATAATACCGCTTCATAGAAACGCTCCTAACTTTTATTCACCACGTAAAATGACAAATTTTCCAACTTGCTTCTTCCCCCCGGGTGCTTCGACAATGAAGATATACATACCCGAGACGACATCCTGTTCATTCCGTGAAAGCTGGTCCCAACTCTCGTCGGAAGTACCATCGGTATGGTAAATCACATCGATAATATCTCCGTAAAGTGTCAGAATCGTAATTTTACAGGACGGCGGTAAGTTTGTAAAGGATATTTTATCCTCGTATTGAACTTCAAGAGGTGAACCTCCTTTATAGGGATTTGGATACACCTTCACATCCAATTCTCCGATCACTGCATCCTTTGCGTATACCAACCGCGGCATAACACCGGTCGGTGAACCAGATTCCGGATCAACCATAAAGTTTACTTTCGCACTCTCAATTGGTGGAAATTCAGGTCTTCCGTGAACTGCCGGATTATCATAGGCAGTTAAAACATAATAATATGGCAGGTTGTTAACCGGTCTGTCTGTCTCAAACAGAGCGACACCATCAGCCGACATAAATGTAGCGCCGGTATCCACATAACTGTGAACCAGGTCAGGCAGATCAGCATATATCATAGCGCCGCTGGCGTCCGTCAGTGTGTCGCCGGTTTCAAAATCAATGATATACACCGATCCGGATACATTATCAAAGGCCGCTATCAGTGTCCATTCCGAAGGATTATACATAGAGCGATAAACCCTATAGCCTTCAAAATCGATGACTCCGATTAATGGATCAACCGACTGTTCGGCACTGTTATCCCATGCCAATTTTACACCCTGATTTACCGGACTGTATTTCAGAACCGGAACAGGCGGAGGCGCAGGCAACAGATAATGCACATCTTCAAAGGGTCCGGTTGGATTATAAGGATCGCCGGTACTGCCTGCATAATAGGCCTTTAAAGCATTGTCCGAGTTCAACCGGACACCTTCCAAGCCGTGTCCTAGAACCGCAGCGTAAACAAACCGCAGCGTATCACCAACGGAGAATTCGGGATAAGGTCCGGTGGTTAACATAAACCGGTAATCAAATGTCGGCGCTCCGATATCGAATGGATGAGGCATAAACATATTTCCCATACTCGAGGAGTTCTCTCCCATAGCATAATCATATTTGTCACGATCGCTGCCCGGATCGGATTCCCAGTTCCACCATTGATGGGAATAGGCCCGCATCATAGTGTCATCGGCAGCACTGTTATATGCTCCATACTTCTTAAAGAAATCCGTATAGATTATACGTCCGCCGATAAACCCCGGAACCCGTCCCCGTTCATTGGTATCATCTTCCGGAGTAGTCGGGTCGTCCCCATCATACATATAGGACATGTTACGGGGAATCACCCAGCCATGCAGTTCTTCACCGCCAACGACTGCAACTTCGCCGGCAACTGCACTATAATCTAGACCAGCGATTGTTACAGTGTTCGTCGTTTGCCAGTGAATTACGGGGCCATCGTCATCCAGCCAGACTGTGTAGCAATCGAAAAAACCATCCGGAGAAATTGCCGTAGGATCCCAGTTTGGCTGATTATATGATGGACTCCCGACTTTCTGCCAACCATACGGCATACCCATTTCATCATATCCAAGTATTTCCCCATCGCCATCCCAGTCAATATTCTGGACAATGTCGGTACGGTACTTAATATTGGACGCCGGGTTAGTGCCGTCCCAGCCGTCGAAAGCGACCAGATCGTCGATATTTGCACTCGTGGGATCGGTACCGGTTCCAACATCTGCATCGAAAACCCAGCTGACAATAAAATTGCTGACGACATCTCCGTACGGATCGCCACCCAATTCCTTAACTACTTCATATTCATACATGACGAAGTCATCGTAATCGGCGGTACTCCAGGTTAATCCCCGCTGGAATACTTTTACTCCAACCGGATCGGTGTCATGCAGATCGACTTGAAAATCATCGAAAATTACATAGCTGTCTTCCACTGATTTTCCGGTTCCCATAAAAAAACTTGAACCTTCACTGGGTTTCAATTCATAATTCCCGAAATCAGCATGACTAATGCGCTTTTCTCCGTCCACCAGACCACCAAACCAGAAGCGTCCTTCCCAGTTGTAGTGAGTACCACTACCACCCGGCCATTCATAAGAGGGCAGACCGGCCGGAACATTCGGATCTCCGTAATTTCCAAAATTACTGGTAGCCGTCCAGACTTTGCCGACCTTGTGGACCTTATACTCTTCGAGTGGTCGCACCGCCGTTTTCCCCAATCTCATTTCCGCAACGTCTTGTTTGTTGCGAGCGAAAAGGAATACGGAAGATAAAGCCAGTACAAAATAAACGATTACATACTTACTCAATCGATTAGGCATCTCCAACTCCTTAAAAAATACTAACATTAAAATCTCAAATTCTGTATATCATTAAAATTCAATGGATACTCCGAGACGAATCGTTCTGCCTTCAGTATAGCAGTATGGGATTCCCAGAGAACCACCGGCCGGATTTTTCTTGTTCCAGTCGATTTTACCGTCTCCATCAGTATCCATCAGAACCATATACTCGTCTTTAATTGATTCATCGACAAATCCGTCACCGTCGTTGTCAATATTATCATTTCCAAGATCTCCCGATTCGGCGCCAAAATACCTGGCATCGCCATCATCATACATTTCCTGAATCTGAGTGTAAAGATGATACCACTGCACATCACCAAAAGCATCCATGTTAATTTTATTAATGTTATGACCATCAAACAGGTTGTTGATCCAGATGAATGCCGAAGCATAGGTGTGATCATTGATCTTGAACCGTTTGTTAACCATCAGGTTTGAAGTTAATATCGACGGTAATCTTTCGGTATTGATCAGCACTTCCAGTGTTCTGGAAGCCGGAGTATAGGGCAAGCCAGACCCATAAGTCATTGTCCAGTCCACATGAGTATCAATGTACGGTACGATAGCTTTAAACGTGGCGTTAACCGTATGACGCTGATCCCAGTCAAGGTAGCTTTCATGGTGCGGGATAATCTGACCGGCCCAGGTTATATCATAGTTCTGCCGGGATGAAGAGCTTTTACCTTTGGCAATACTGTAGGTATAGTTGACGCTGCCGCCAAAATATTTACCGGTTCGTTTGTAAAAGTCCACTTCAAAACCGCGAACATTACCGTAATCAATATTGTAATAATATGAATAGTAGTTCGATGCTGAATAGAATACCTGGCGCATATCCGTCAGACCCTGAATATCCTTCTGGAACCCTTTGAATTCAATCCGCATATCCATGCCGATTTGGTGCCGTAATCCCAGCTCAAAGGAGGTTGTGATTTCCGGTTCCAGGTTTGCATTTCCAACCATGGGGAAGGCGCCCGAGAAATCCCAGTTGACATTGCGGAATAATTTGAAGAATGACGGAATCTGAAAGTAACGCCCGTAGTTGAAATACATGACGTCCCGGTCTGTGATCGGATGGGCAATACCGAGACGCGGACTCCAGTAAAATTTACTTTCAGCGCTCACCGGATTAAGCACTTCACCGCCGGAAGTAACATTAGTAACCGGGTTATCCAGATCACTTGGGATATTGTCCCAGTTCGGATCGAAGTAATCGAACCGCAACCCAAAGTTCACAATCATACCCTGGTATTCCATTTTGTCCTCGGCAAACGCCGCAAAAATATACGGCCGAATTGCATCCTGACCCGGTTGACCGCCGAGGTCACTCTTACCGAGGTTCTGGCCATAAACATTACCACCGGATGCTAAATCAACATCATGATCGAATATATTATACCACTCGTATTCAAAACCGGCCCGCATTTTATTGTAATTATCAACCTGGTTTGTATAAGTGGTTTTAAATGTACGGGTTATTTTTTCGTCCTCATTCCAGCGCAGACGCCAGTAGGTAAATCCCTGACCATACAACATGTACTTATCACCATCCTGGGCATTCCCAAAGGGTACATCTAACCATTTCATCCACTCTTCAGGGTCGTCACCGATTTCAGAGGCATCGATGTAGTCGTTGTTGTTTTCATCGACGAAAAGGTCGGTACCGTATTTGTCAAGTTTATTATTTCCGTTTAAGTCTTCACCATAATCGAGGACACCATTCATGTTCACATCTTCGTTGATAGCCTCGTTGATATTGTATTTCATATATGTTCTAAACTGACTGGCTTGGACCTCAAAATAGGACTTGGTATTAATATTATGGGTCCATTTCAACTGAAATTGGTTTTGACCATTATTAAATTCACGAACATGGTCCAGCATATTAAAAGCATCGGTGGCATCACCATCGTAATTCAAGTCTGAAATATCCCATTCCCTATTGGAATTCCTGTCTTCATTCCGGTAATCACGGTCGCCATCAAGGTCAACCAGCATCCAACGCTTTGTTGTGCTATCCCCGCCCATCTGATCCAGAAATTCATTCCAGTCATATCCGTTATCGTTCGCATACTGGTGGACATTACTGCTTAGCAAACTTATATTGCGATCCAGCAAACCATCGTTGTCGGAATCTTCATTTTCGTAGGTAATTCTCGAATAGTTATGGCGATATTCACCCTGATCGGCCTGGCTGCCCATATAGTTGAAGGTTATTTTATCACTTTTTGTTGGACGAAAAGACAAACTGGTGCTGATGGAGAACTCATCGTTAGTGCCATTGTCAAACCGGCCCATGTCATTGGTGTATTCACCGGCAACGAAAAAGCGGGAGCCCCAGAGATTTCCCGGTACGGGACCACCAAGCGAAAATTCCACATTCTGCAGTTCATGATGATCCTGAAAGGGTTCAAAACCCAGATTACTGGTTCTGTACCGAAGCTGGCCTGAATAATTTGAACCACCCTCTTTGGTAATGACATCAACAACACCGGACTGAGCGTTTCCATATTCGGCGCTGAAACCACCGGTCGTAACATTAACCTCGGCAATTGAGAGCTCCGGAATGTTAATTTCGACCTCTGAAGAGCCTAAATCACCCTGTCCCATAGGATCGGTAACGGGCATACCATTCACCAGGTATTTAACTTCATCCATACGACCGCCCCGGGCATGACCATCGACAAAACCAGCGGTCATTCCGACAATATCTTCAATGTCATCAACCGGAATCGTCTGAATTTCTTCGGCGGTTTTAATATTTCGGCTTGAAGTCATATCATTCTGAATTAGCGGACGGGTTGCCTGTACAATAACAGTTTCGCCTTCGATAACTTCCACTTCAATCGGGAAATCACACCTGGCTGTAAGATCAGCATTTACACCAAGATTCTGCTTAATATAGGTCTTATAACCAATCACCTGACACTTTACCGTGTACGTTCCCGGAGGTACATTCAGAATGAAATAATTTCCATCAACATCTGAAGCTGATCCGAAATATGTACCTTCTACAAGCACATTTGCACCCACAATAGGCTCACCGGTACTTTGATCCGTAACTTTACCGGAGATTTTTCCCGTACTGGCAGCAAATGCAATACTGCTTAGTGCAACCAACGCACATACAACAATTAACAGCACCTTTTTCATTGCTAACTCCTTTATATGTCTCCCATTTCTTTTTCGCATCTTTACTTTTTTATCTTTCCAAATTTGAAGAAGCGGCCATTCAACACCGGGTTAAAAGAGAACCTGTCTGCCTGCCTTTTTCATTTACGAAAAACACATTAGCCTCCGTGATAGTAAGAGAAAAACAGTGCGCTCCAATAAACTGGTGTTACATTGACGAGGATTATATCTAAATTCAACTAATTACAGACCCACATTACAAGTTAATGTAAAGAATTTGGTTTTCCTTTGTCAAGCTTTATTTACGTCGAAGCACTTAAATTTTTTAAGTGTCTGATTGGTGCCTCGTCCATAATACCATTTTCTTACGCTGCCAATCATGTGAAAAAATAAATGCGATTGGCATTCTCACCGATTTTACCCTGCTGCGATCATCATAATTAATAGAGAAAATTCGACATTAAGTAGCAACAACCTGGTTCGATTTATCGTAAAGATTCCTAATTTAAGATGTTAACAATTGCCTGTCCCTTTGGAGAATTTATTCGATAGGATTTAAAATCACAAAGACATCCTTTCCGACTTCAGCAAGAAAATATTTCTATGTGCTGTTTTATAACAGACACAGGCGATAAGTCGTTATTTTCCGGCGGCTAATACTTCAAATGATCCATCTATCCGTTTGATCGGAAGCTTTAAATAATCTTTACAAAATTCCTCAACATGCGGAGAAAGACTGGTTATCAAACCATCCGGGACGCCTTTTTGAACAGGTAGCAGATAAGGAATGACTCTATATTGACCTTCTGAAAATATATTCTGATTATTGGAAACGTATATTGTCAATAATTGTTCCTGATCTGCAAAAAGTACATCGCCCCATAAAAAACTTACCGGCAAATCAATAAATATTATATTTTCTCCGGAATCTTCAACAGACTCAATAATCAATCCTGTCCGCAAAAATCCACCGCCCGGTGTTATAATTTCCCGAAGCGATTTGACTTTTATGGTTTCATGTAAAGCCATTAATTTAATAGTAACACGAAATGTATTGGTTTTGTTAAAATCAACTACTTCAGGCTCTACAAATGCTTCAATATCTACAAACTTGGAAAGACTTATTTTTTCTATAAAATTACCATTATCGTCTATATTACCTTGATCCTCTAAAAGTTTCCCGTTTGCAATTACTATACTGGATGAGTCCAGTCTATAATTAGCCAGATAGAAATAAATGGAGACATCACCACTAAAATCATTGCCAAGCCCATGGGTTTCTGGACTGGGAAGTGTAATCGAAAATTTTCCATCACTATCTGTAAACGTTCCGATGTCATAGATTGCAAGCCAGACATATACTCCATCAGGTTTTGTTTTGTCGTCGAGCTCTATTTGACCCTTTAGTTTTACGGTTGTAATTTTCTCATCACTGAAAAATGGATTGGAAGTACAGGATGATAGTAGGTATACTATAAAAATTAAAAAAATAAATCCCGAGTGCTTCTTGCATATTGCCATTAGAAATTTCATATTACATACCTAACAGTTGTTAAATATTCTTTCACGCCACACGAGAACACCTAAAATCGTTGAATTATTTCATTTTCTTTTTGCGATACTCTTGACACGATATTTTCTTATACCTTGATTACCTTTTACATACCTGTCCTGTATAACATTATGTGACATGGATTACCCAATCAGGAATTTATCATTAGCGTATATTGGCGTTCATTCGCGGTCTGCTTCTTTCTTCATTTCTTCACTGTTTAAAACTCTAATCCGAAGGTCAAATAGAATCGCCTGTCACGGATGGCAATACCTTTTAAAACCTGAGATTTATTTATGAGATTTCTTCCACTTGCCGATAAAATACATTTTAAACGCCAAATATTAAAAGATTGCTTAATATGAACGTCAATATTGCTGTATTTTGGCAAGATTATTTCTTGCAGTTTCATTTCACCATTATAATCAAAATGGTCAATAATCCACCCGGCGCGCTGCGATTCTTTATAGTAAATCAAGTCAATATCTATCCATTTCAAATCAAGTAAAATACTTGTTGTCAATTTACCGTCCGGTTTAAATGGAAATGCGGCTTTATCATGTATAATATATTTTATATATGAAAGGTGAAAAGAACATGACTCTTTTAGCCAAACTAAAGCATGGGTCTCGGCTCCAAAAATACGTGCATCCTTATAATTATCCATAAATGTTAATGGAGTCCCACCCAAATGAATCATTCTGAACTTATTCTTATACGAGCTATGGAATAATACACAGGATAGCTCTACTTGAGATAAACCTTTTGATTTTTCTGAATTGATAAAAATCGAAGCGCCGCCTTCTTGATTTACTTTATATTCAGTCATAAGCCCATTTTCGGAATTTTCATTTACAGGATAAAGCATTGAAGTAATTTGCTGATACATCGTCGGAATTCTAAAATTTATACTGTAATTGAAGTGTGATTTAAAAAATAAATTTTCATCGCCACCCATAAATGAACTTGAAAACATATATGAATTTTCATGCCATTCTAAATCACTGTTCTTATCGAATATTTTAGAGTAAAATGATAATGGCTCGCGGTCTTTAACTCTCTCATAAAAAACACTTAACTGTACATTATCAAAATTTACAGGATGGGAGGTGTCTTCATTTTTAAAATTAATCGCCGCAGAATAGCCGTCTTTTCTCCTCTTAAATTTATAGTACGGTTGTTCTGAGTGACCGTGGCGATATTCAACGCTATCGACATAATCCAGAGATGAGTTTTCCATTTTATATGCTGTAAAAAAATTGATGTCCTTAAATTTTATTATATATTCTGCATTAAACTGAATCATTTTATCATCAATTTTATTCCCGATATTTGTACCATGTGAATTCAACAAATGGGATTCATTCAATTCCTGGCTCGATAAATTCAAATTAACTTTTCCATACTTGCTGAAATCCCCGATATATTTTAGGTTTTGAACCTCGAGTGACTTTGATAAATCTTCTAAATCCCTCTTATTATCATACTCCCTCTCAGATTTCATATAAAATGCTTGCAGTGTATGCCTTTTCCTGTCATTTTTTATCCGCCCAAAGTCATAAGCTAAATTCAGTATTTTATTCGCTGTCCCCTGAATTACATTCTCACTAAAAGAGTTATCACCAATGTATCTTTGTTTCATAGCCGATTTTTTCATACCGGCATAAATCTTTAGTCCAAAAATATTTTTATAACCATTCAATCCCCAATCACCTGAATTATAAGTACCGATTCTCTGGTAAAATTTCACCAGGTAATCCTGTTCCAGCTTGGGCACAAAATTAATCGCCGCCGAAGAACCGATAGAACTAAAAGCAGTAACATTACTACCCTTTATAACATCTATCTGCTGTAAACTTGAAGGATCAATAAGTGATATATCAAATATATTATCATAACCGCTATTTAGACGAACCCCATCATATAGCACAGTCACTTCTTCCTGATTAGCTCCACGAATCGAAACAGTTTTGACGCCATTTATGGTCTCATCTATAATAGTACTTTGGTCGGCTACAAGTATATCGGCGACATCAACATATCCCTTGGAATCAAAAGTCTTAGACGGTATAACCGAAATTATATTAGTTATCTCCTGATCATAATTAAATGGCTTTCGCTTACCTTGAACCTCTATTTCTCCAAATGGAATATTTCGTTTTTGCAATAATATCCTGTTTTCTTCCTGAAAATACGATGTCGGTACAACTCTCAGCGAGTAGGCAATATGACTAAAAACTAACTCTGAATCAGTATTTATTTCATTCAATATTATATTGAATTTCCCGGATTTATCAGTAATCGTGCCAACTGATGTTCCCCTAACAAATACATTCACATCGGCAATCCCTATTTGGCTTGTAGAGTCGATAATCACTCCTTTAATGACTAAGGTATCGGCATGAAGTGTTAAGATATTTATAAAAACCATTAATAGAAAGAATGTATTTTTTCCCCACATTTTCTTTTTACTTATTTCACTTTTAAACAATAACAGACAACTGTTGAATATAGCATTATTTCTATTAATAATAAAAAAGGATTTAGGGAACTACAGAGCGTCGTAATCAGATAGCAGCTCCAAATGGAAAATATTGTAGCTGTTATGTTAAAAGTCAAGGCCTAAGTCGTTATTTTTTACATTTTTTTAAATTCAGTATGTAAATATCCCTTTGCTTTTGCATTCTTTTTCTTTTTTTTCTAAGAAAACGTACTAAT
>JAHJGX010000055.1 GCA_018824205.1 bacterium | reverse complement strand
TTGAGCAGTGCGTCGGGAGAAATATCATTTGTCGACGGCAGTAAACTTAATATAAATGAAAATTCCCTGGCGGTTATCGAAGCCATGAAACAGGACCTGATTAAGAATACAAACACATCAAGTGTTGTCGTATTACAGGGCGATATAATGGCCTATTTATCAGGTCAGAATAATAAAAATCAGGTTAATGTGTCGGTCCCGGGCGTGGAAACCGAAATCCGCTCACGCAGTTTCAGGGCAACTCGGGATAAAAACAACGTGACCAAGTTCGCTAATTATGACGGTGAAATCGACGTTAAAGCCGGCGGCGCAGCGGTAACGATTGGGAAAAACGAAGGAACCTCGATCGCCCCCGGTGAGAAGCCGAAAGAAGCCCTTAAGCTTTTAGATCCGCCGAAAATTCTCTCACCCGGCCCAAAAGAAAAATTTTATACCAGTACGGTATCCATCCAATGGGAACGAAACAGCGCCGCTAAAGGCTATTATTTGCAAATTGCGCCGGTCCGTTCATTTTCAGAAAGGATTGTTGATCAAAAAGTTGGCACAAATCCCGGTTTTAAATGGAGCTCAAATACAACCGGAGTATTCTATATCAGAGTGGCGTCTATCGATAAAGAAGATTTTACCGGTGTCTTCTCCAGTCCGGTTGAGTTTTATATCGACAAAGACATAACGCCGCCGTTTTTATTAGTCAATAAACCCGGTAACGAAGAGAGCGTTTATCAGCCGGTAATCACTATTTCCGGTGACGCTGAATCAGATGCCGACCTGTTAATAAACAGCGACTCGGCAATAGTTGATGAAAGCGGGAAATTCAGTCATCAGCATAAACTGGTTCCCGGAAAGAATATAATTCTCATTCAGGCCATTGATAAAGCCGGAAATATTTCAAAAACTGAGCGAATCATCTATTTTAACGCTGATGATAATTTGATAAATCTTGATGGAAAGACCACTGTCGTAACAAATATGAGCGAATATGCGTTGACCGGATCGACGAAACCGGGGTGTGAGATCAGCATTAACGGACAAGCGGTAGACCTCGTGGATTATCAGTTCAATCATATCGTTTATTTAAAAGATGGTATAAATTCAGTAACCATTAACGCAAAATCACCCAAAGGCGATACACAATCCCTGACAGTGAGCCTGACGCTTGATCAGGAAGAGCCGGAAGTTGAGATAGAGGACATTCCTTCGTTTACGAAAGATGCAACATACGAAATTTCCGGGACTTTGAATGAGGAATGCAGCATTATTATTAACGAAGCAAAAATACCGGTTAGCGATCTCCGATTTACAAACAGTTTTGCATTAGCGGAAGGTGATAATTACCTGGAACTGATGGCGGAAGATCTGGCCGGGAATCAGGCTGTCATTGAGATCGAAATCTTCCGTGATACGGAAAAACCAAAAATCCTGAGTGCAATCGTAATTCCCCAACAGGTCAAAGGCGGCGAACTGATTCAGATTAAAGTGGCTGCCCGGGACGATGGTGTTGGTCTGGCGCGCAATGGGAAATTTAACCTGGGAATCAGCGGTGGGAATCAAAGTTTTTCAGGAATGCTGAGCCTGAGTTCCGGTGGGAACTACTCGGGGACCTTAATGATCCCGCCGGGAGTTCAGGGGCAACTGATTTTTAATGAACTCGTTATTCAGGATTATCTGGGGAATCAGGCAGATTATCCGAAATAAATAGTACAGAGGGGGGTAAATCTCTTGAATATCAAAAAAATATTTAGACCATCACTTCTGAAAAAATTCCTTATTGCATTCTTTGTTGTCGCCATGGTTCCCTTGATTATTGCCGAATATTTCACCATACATAAAGTTGAGGATGAATTAAAAAGTGTGTTAAATGATCAGTATTATCTTATAATCGATCAACTTATGCGTACAGTCGATGAAGTTTATATAGGCAGTTGGGTGTCCAATTTGCAGAGTACTGCCCAGTTTATTGAGGATGATATAGAATCAACAACAGAAACAATTAGTACCCTGTTGAATGCTAAACAAAACCAGATTGACGAGTTAATTATCCTCATTCTAAAACTGACAGATTCCGGAGCGCAGCTGTCCGCTATGGATAATGAAACCGTTGTTGAACTGTACAACCAGGATCCTGAACAGGTTTCCAAATTAACCCAGTATACAGATGATATTAATATAAGTAATTATGTTATCCGTCCGCCAGTTTTTCTACCAAACAGCGATAAACTGTATCTTCCAATAGAAGTACCTATAGTATGGGAGGATGGGCAGAGTGCTGTATTACGGGGGGTATTCAATCTCAATTCTATCCTTGATTTTGTCTCCACCAAAATATCAATAGGCGCAAAAGAACTTTACATCGTCAATAATGAGGAACAGATCGTCTTCAGCAATAATGAAAAATTTATTTCTGGGGACACTCTGCTTTACCCGATTATGTCAATGGTGAAAAGCAGCCTGAGTGGCAAATCCCGGATGTCCAAAATAGGACCCTTCTCTTATAATGATATTGATTATTTGAGTATCTTCGCCATTTCCCAGTATGTGCAGTGGGGAATTATTGTTACTGAGGAGTTAACCCAAGCGTACGCCATGGTTGAGCAAGCTAAGAAGGACATAGTAAAATGGGTTGGCTTAGCAATAATACTGTGTGTGATTTTTTCAATATTATTTGCGCGATCCTTTTCCGGCGCTATGCGGTATATGACGACCATTGCCAAGAAGATTGGTGGCGGTGAATTTGACGTGAAAGTCAAAGTAAATTCAAAGGATGAACTGGGCCAGCTGGGTGAATCGCTGCAGGAGATGGCAATCAGCCTGGGTGAGGCTGTAAAGGTCAAAGAAGAACTTTTCGCGATTCAGGCGGAGGTAAAAATCGCCAGCCGGATTCAGCAATCGATTCTGCCGGTTGGCGGACCAAATCTGGACGGACTTGGGTTTGGTGCCCGATATATTCCAATGGAAGGTGTTGCCGGTGATTTCTATGATTTCCATGTCCTGGAAGATAATTGCGTCGGAGTTCTGGTTGCAGATGTTTCCGGGCACGGTATTCCGGCGGCCATGATCAGCACAATGGTGAAAGTGACTTTTTCCCAGCAGAGCAGTATTGCTGAAGATGCCTCGAAGGTTCTTAACGAAATGAACCGATTGTTATCTGGAAAAATGGAAGACCAGTTTTTAACGGCAATGTATCTTTATGTCGATATAGCAAAGAAAAAACTGATTACGGCTGATGCGGGGCACTGTCCACTGTATATCTGGCGGAGAAAAGACAAGGAAATGATTCGGGTGAAACCGAAAGGTATGATTATTGGATTTTTGCCCGTTATCAATTGCCCGATTGAAGAGACAAAATTGAAGGATGGTGACCGTTTGGTCATGTATACTGACGGGATTGTTGAAGCAGCGAATCCGGAAGGTGAATTATTTAATGACGACCGGCTCATTAATTTGATCAGCACCCATCAGGACGTAGCACCGGAAGAATTCATCGATATTGTTGTCGCTGAGTTGAAGAAATGGGTCGGTGAAGATAAAAAGACATTTGAAGATGATCTGACTATGGTGGTAATGGATATTGGGAAGTATTAAGTCGAGACATTTTCAATTACTGAATGTTAAACTAAAGGTACGTTTATGAAAATTTTAAAAATTCTGCTGGTGTGTTTAATTCCGTTACTGGTAAACGCCCAAATAATTGACCAGAATTTTTTAATAACATCGGGAATTGACGCCGGACTGGATAAAGGGGACAGCCTGTATCGGATGATTATCAATGTTGATATTCCATCGGCTTATCCCGGTAAAGTCTATGTCCGGGTATTCGACGCCGATCTGGGCGATACCTATGATAATCCCGGTCAGAATTCCCAGACCCGTTACCTGGTGTTCGGGCAAAACGGGATAAACCCAAATATTTTCTCAATTAAGGATTCGCTGAATTCTACAACTGCTCTCGTGAATTTAACCCTTGGACCGGACCAGTATTACGATAATCGCTGGCGAACAATCGGCAGTTTTACAATGGCTCAGGGCCAGCCGAGAGGCGACCGCACACTTTTCCAGGTTGTAGTCGATGGGATCAGCGGATCGGGCCGGAACCGCTACCAGGTCTTCGTATCTGCTGATGATAAACGCAACGACGCAATTGACGGATCAGCTGTCACGTCGCCGGCTCTGGCATTACGGCTGGCAAACAATCCAGGTATGAGTACGCAGATTACGTTTTCTATTCCACAGAGTTGTGACACGATTCTTGT
>JAHJGX010000005.1 GCA_018824205.1 bacterium | reverse complement strand
TTTCTGTTAAAATCTCGAGTCCGTTGAAATCAACAGCGCTTTTCTCATTGAGAACCTGTCTGTAATAATCAATCCAGAGCAGCGCTAAGCTGGAATAATCAATCACCAAACCCGCATTTTTACGCTCCAGCTCATCATCAAATGCAAACAAACGATCTTTAATGCCATCCCAAACTGATCGAAGAAAACGGTGAGACACCCGCATCTCCTCCAGTTCATCGCCCCAGTTGCCTTTTTGTCCTTTATTATTCAGACTGAATGCTTTGGATAGTGCCCCGTCACTTAAGCCTGTTGGAATTTGTCCATTTTCAATCTGTGCAATCGCATTCAATAAAGTCGTTTTTGCACTATGGAGCTTGTCCTCCGGGTCGCTGGCATTATGGGATTTCAGAAACTCACAGGCAGCGACGATGGCTGTTGATAAAAATGCCTCCCGAAATAGCGTCAGTGTATATTTCTGGTAATGTTGTCTGGTCTGATCAAGTATTTCCGATACAGTTTTTTTTGAAGTCTTTTCCAGCGGACCCGTAAAATCAACCTGTTTCTGCCAGACGATATCCAGCATTTCCCGAATCTGAAACAGGTCAAAATAGTTAATTAATGCCACAACCGGCGAATCCGGTTTATTTAGTTCCTCGTGCATAAAGATGTTCAAAGTTTCCTTGCGTAAGATCGATTCTTCCACTTCATCGATTATTCTGAATTGCGGATCGATTCCGGCTTCTTCAATATTTTCCTGAAGTACTCTGGCACAAAAGCTGTGAATGGTTGAAATTGGGGCTGCACTCAATTGGTCCAGCAGATTTTCATCAATATTCGTTTCAGATTGATTCAGTGATCGAAGCGAACGGCGAATACGCTCCTTCATTTCAGCAGCAGCTTTTTCGGTGAATGTAATCGCCACAAGTTCATCGATCTTTGTATTTGTTCGCCGGAGAATATTAATGTAACGATCGACCAACACCCGGGTTTTACCTGTTCCGGCAGATGCCGAAACCAGGAAAGACCTGTCAATTTGATCTTTTGCAATCTGATAGTCGTTTAAATTTTCCGTTTTCGATTCCAAATTAATTCCTTAATACTTGAAAAATGCCTTTAAATTCTCTAAAATAACGCTTGTCAATGTAGGGAGCAATTGTGCCGGTATATCAATTATTCAGCAATGAGTGGATCAGCTTCGGGATTTTTCTTGCCATCATCCTCGGTTTTGTCGGTTTCAGCGAAGTCCTGCGCAAATCCTTTAATATGTCCGGTGAAAACACCCGCCAGTTTGTCCATGTGGGCGTCGGCCTGCTGGTCACCTGCAGTCCATTCCTGTTTGCGTCGCCACTTCAACCGGCCGTTCTGGCCGGCATTTTCATCGTGCTGAATGCTGTTGCCATCAAGGGCGACCAGATGAAAGGCATGCATACGACCGAACGCTTTTCTCTGGGTACCGTTTTCTTCCCACTCTCCTTTCTGATACTGATTCTGCTTTACTGGAAATCCAGCCCGGCGATTCTGATTATCGGAATGCTGATCATGGCGCTTTCCGATCCACTTGCTTCGATTGTCGGAACCCGCAGCAAAAATCCAAAGCAGTTTGTTTTCTGGCAAGACACTAAATCCATTGCCGGTTCCTTAGCAGTTTTCATCAGCGCGTTTATCATTGTCCTTATCAATCTGCCGATTCTCAAGCAACTGGAAGGCGGAGCGTCATTACCAATCATCAGCCTTCTGTTGATCGGTTTTGCGGTGTCTGTCATCGCTGTACTCGGTGAATCCATCTCTTTTGCCGGTTCCGATAATCTCTCGGTTCCTCTGTTATGTGCTTTGATTCTCGATGTTATGCTGAAATCCAGCCTTGCTCAACAGGTCACCGTCGTGGGCTGGATAGCCTTCTCATTCCTGCTGGCCTACCTCGCCTATCGCCTAAAAGCACTTACCCTTGGCGGCACTGCCGGGGCCATGCTTCTGGGATCGCTCGTCTTTTCAATCGGCGGAGTTTTCTGGGTAATTCCCATGGCCACATTCTTCGTTCTATCGTCAATTCTGTCAAAAATCGGCAAACTGAAGCGCACGATCCTGAAAGGCATGGTGGAAAAGGGCAGTCAGCGGGATATTCTGCAGGTTTACGCCAACGGTGGTGTTTCGCTGATCATGGCTATCCTCTTTTATTTTACCGGAAACGACCTGTTTTACCTGATGTTTCTCGGATCGCTTGCCGCTGCGACAGCCGATACATGGGGCACGGAAATCGGAATCTTTTCCAGAAGCGAACCCCGCCATATCCTGACATTCAATAAAGTGCCGACCGGTACTTCCGGCGGTGTGACCGCTTTGGGCACTTCGGGATTTTTCATGGGCGCCGGAATTCTGACACTCAGTGGCATTTTCCCGGTTTCCGGTTCCTTCCTGCACTTATTCATCATTGTGGCAATCAGCGGAATCATCGGCGCTTTGATTGATTCAATCGTCGGTGCAACCGTTCAGGCACAGTACAAATGTCCCTATTGTCAAAAAACGACGGAAAAATTATTCCATTGCGGCAGTTACAAAACAACACTTATTGCCGGTATTCGCTGGATTGACAATGATGTTGTCAATTTTATCTGCACCAGCTCCGGCGCACTGTTCGTACTGCTTTTCTGCAATCTTTTTATATAAATCATTCATCCGTATCATTCGTCATTTCAATAGTACGGGTGTCAATCCGGCACAGTTTATAATAGGCACATTTTCCATACTGACAGCGCTTCTTAATATCGTGAGGATTCAGGAAAAAATCACCCGCATAGATTCTCTGTAGTAATGAGATCACTTTCTCTTCAGTTTCATTTAGTAATTCTTCAATATCCGAATAAGAAACCGGTTTAACACGATTATATAGGGGCTTTGTAAAAATCCCTTTAGCAATCCGACCTTCGTTGAACACATAGGAATAGGCCCCCGCAAAACGGACGTCTTTATGCAACTGCCTGTACGCCAGCATGTAAAATGGAATCTGAAAATGGATCCCTTCACTCACTCCTTTGACAGGATCCTGAACGGAATTCTTCGAGCGCTTATATTCAATAATCGTAACATGATCATCCTGATGACGATCAACCCGGTCAATTTTCACCTGAAAGGGTACTGACAAATCACCGTTTTCCATCGCCAACGGAACACTAAGTGAAAGCCTCCGCTCAAATTCAGCCGGATAGTAGTCACTTTCCAGCGCTGCTATTTCCCGTTTAATCAAGAGTTCAAGCCCGTGTTTAAGGTCAGCCAATTTCTTATTCCATACCGATTCATCAACATAAGCAAACACCGAGCGATAATTTTGATGAATATATTTCAATGCCACATCTATCACGGTGTTCAAATCTCCGGATATATAGGTTTTCCATTCTTCAAAATTCCCGGGACTGGCTTTTTTCAGAAACGATTCAAAAAGGGCATGAATCAATAACCCATCAGTCAGTGGAGATATTTCCGCGAGTGGTTCTTCAACCGAATCTATCTTCCAGACGTATTGACACATATATAAAAACGGGCACCAGGCATACTGCTGCAGACGAGTCACGGAAAGCGGTTTCCGAAAACAGTTTTTCTGGTGTTTCAAAGAGGACAGCCGCCCGCTCCAACCGTCGGCGATACGGTCTTTTCGTCGCCTTTCCATATTAATCCGCTGCTTAATATCAGGACTATGTGTCGTTTTTAAAATTTTATCAAAAAACTGCAGATCCTGGTCTTCCCATTGATAATGCAGTTTATTTAAAAGTATATCCTGTTGAGACGCCGCCATCCCAATTTCCGGGATTACGGAAGCAGCAGAAATGGTCTCATACCGGATTGATTTACTTAGTTTCGGATGATCAAAAAGATAGTGGATTTCATCCAGGAACGGCGATGCCGGCAAACTGCGTCCATTACTGTCAAATTGGGGATATGTGATCAACAGATTTTTATTTACCCCGGCGACAAGATTATAGAACAAAAATTTCTCTTCACAGATATCCGCTCCCGAAGACCGAATTATATCCATACCCGCCGTTTGATTTATCCTTAATCGCCGACGGCTGTTCAGAAGCGGGTTCTCCCGGCGGCTGACCGGGAATTCGCCATCAACCATTCCTAGCAACACCATCGCCTCAAACCGTTCACCGCGGACATCCATGATATTCGCAACCGTAATACCCGTATCCTCCTGAAGCTCGGATTTCGGTAATGTGATATTGCGTATCAGATTATTCAGGGCCATAATAAAATGACGCAAATCCACGATGCTATCCGAATCGACCAGACTGAGCAGATTCCTGAATACGCTTTTCATAGCATTAAATACATCGTTAACCGAATTCTCCGCATGATCCCGTAAACCGTATTTTTTCAGAAGATTTTGAACAATGTGAATATAATCAGACCAGCTGGCCTTCGATGGTAAACTGATATCATCTAAAAACCGCTGAAGAACCGGCAACAAGGCATCAATATCTTCCAGCTCTCTGTGAAGAATATAGATGTCTTTTGAGTCCTCGTTCTCAGTTACCATGACAGTTCGTAAATATTCCTGCCGCTGGGTCAATTGCGTAAGCCAGCTCCTTTTGCTGAATGATAATCCCCAGGCTCCCGATTTATATTCAAACTTCTGAATGATATCGGCGCCGTAATATTGGCGAATCTCCGCAAAACGGGTCAGATCGATGATGCTGTCCCGGCTGAAATTCCGCTCGTTGACCTCAAACACTTTACGAATGATGCGCAGTAACGTTGATTCTGACAGCAATTGTCCACTCCCGGCAACAGCGATACCGGCTGCGGGGAATAAAATACGAACCAATTTCGAATAATCGTAACTACCCCGGTAAACTATTGCGATTTTTTCGGGCTTAAGATCGTCATTTATCCATTTCTTTACAGTTCGGGCGGCCGCATCAATCTCATGTCGCCGGTTTGGGCAGCGTAACAGTTTTAGTGCAGTATGCTGCCAATCGTTGCGAAACTCCAATGGTTCCCTGTCCGATTTATTATCGTCATTGTGATAAAGTCCCCTGAATAATAAATCACCAATTTTTGAAATTGGGCTCGATTCGATTTTAGGGATTGAAGTACCGTAAAAATCTCTGAGCCCAAATATTTCCCGTTCTGGTTTGATATATTTCAAGGCAGGATGATCGGTTTTCTCGGGATAAAAAAGCGTGCAATTCGGATACCGGTCAATCAGGTGATTCACGATCTTCTTCTGGATCGGATTAAATTCATAGAATCCTGCTACTACCAGTCGATCCCCGGGTGGATTATAGTGACCATTGTGAAGATGTTCGGCAAGCAGCGTCAGCATTGTCGGTGACGATGCCAGTCGTCGGTCGGTCGCGACATTGATTAAAACATTGAGACATTCAACATACGGAGTAATATCAGGGCATGTTTTGGCAATATCATTCAACTGATTAATTGAACAGCCCGATTCACGCAGTTCGGTCACTATTTTAAGAATTAACGCCAGCGATCCCGGTTGTATATTTTGAAACAAGCCGCGGTTTTCTTTCAAATAATTGAACAACAGCAGCCATTCTTCACCGGAGCCAATTATCCGAAACGCCTGACGATCAGCATCCAACATCCGGTTCGCCCAGGCGAAATACGTCCCGAAATGCAGCTGATCCGGCAGCTGCCGGATTTCTGTATTTCTAAGCAACGTTTCCTTCAATCCGGTAATATGAAGCACCGACGGCAGCAGAAAATCAATCTTTTTCCCATTTTTCAACTCAGGAAAAACCGATTCGGCAATATGCCTGTTTAAATGACCGGATACAGAATGATAAACAATATCAAGTTTTGCCATGATACCGAAATCTAACTGAATTCCATTTCAGAGCCAAGGGTTTAGCTGGATATTCTGAATATATTTCTTCTAACCGGCTGATATTATGGAAACTCCCGGAAAAATTATTTAAAAAAACTTTTGCTATGTTCAAATTTTTATTATAAACTGTGGCGTTATTTGATTTGGAAGAGTATCAGAATGATATTTTTTCCAAAAGGAGTCGTTTAATCACAAAGTTACGTCCCTT
>JAHJGX010000054.1 GCA_018824205.1 bacterium | reverse complement strand
TGTTGATTTCATGCGCTGCTTTAGTGATCCGGCTGAAGAAATTGCCAAACTTCGGGAGTGTAAAAATATTTTTTGGCACAATGTTTGTCCAAATAGCATTATGAAATTTTATTTTTATTATTTGAAAAAGTAGAAGATTATCATCTGCATAAGAGAAGCTTTGTCTAAATGAAGAAAAAATCTGTGTTTGCTGAATCATTGGTTTATTTCCATACCTTCACCGGTTATTTTAAACCTGATGATGCTTGCAATGAATCGAAAGTATAATTGTGCATAATTTTCAAAATTACAAAGCAAACGATGACGCATATAAAAAACTCTGCAATGGTATTATGTCGAGTATCCCGTCATCAGTTCTGATTGTTGATGAGCAATTAAAAGTAATTTTAGCTAATCGAAACTTTTATGTAAAGTCGAAAAGGAGTGAATCGAATACTGTCGGCAGAAGTATTTCAGAAATATTTCCAAAAGTTCTTGTAGAATACACGGGGATGACCGAAAAGATAAAGAGTGTTTTTAAATTTGGAGAACCTGATGATGGCGGTGAGATGGAATATAGAGCTCCAGGCCTCCCGACCCGTGTTTATTATTACCGACTTACACCTTTAATTAATTCCTTATCAAAAGTAGAGAATGTGATCCTGTTGATGGATGATGTCTCTGAGCGAAAACGCCTGGGAGAGCGGGTAAGACGCGCGGAAGAGCATCTTGCAAGAGTAGTGGAAAGCGCCAATGATATAATCATTTCAATAGACCCGGAAGGAAAAATCATCTCCTGGAATGGTACTATCGAAAGAATCACCGGTCACAAATCTGCTGATGTTAAGGGTCTGTTCATATCAAATATTTTAGCTGTAAGTGATAGCGATAGTTTCGCTTCTAAAATAAAAGGGTTGTTGAAGAAAAAGAAGTTTAGCGTTTGGGAAAGCTCTATCTTGAACAAAGATGGGGAAACAGTTGATGTATCATGGAGTTTTTCAGCGATTAAAGATGAGCAAGGAAATGTTATTGGGATAGTAATTATAGGGAGAGACCTTACTGAGCGAAAAATATTAGAAGCGAAATTAACTCAGTCTGCAAAAATGGCTTCCCTGGGAATAATGGCGGGTGGAGTAGCTCATGAAATTCGAAATCCTCTGGCTATTATCGATTCATGCGCCCAGATTCTAAATACACAGGCAAATGATAAGAAAATTAGAGGTCTCGCTGTCGAAAAGATTAGAAATGCTACAAAACGAGCAACTGAAATTGTGAATAACCTCTTAAAATTTGCACGCCAATCTGAGTTTGCCCTCGAGTTACTGGATATCCACCACGTTATTGATAATGCCCTTAGCTTAATGAAAAATCAATTGTCCATTCAGCATGTTAAGCTTGAGACAAATTACGGTTTTAATTTGCCTAAGATTCATGGTAATATGAATCAACTTCAGCAGGTTTTTATGAACCTGATTCTGAATACCTGTAATGCAATTAAGGAACAAGGACTACTCCGAATTCAAACACAATGTATTGATCAAGTTATAAGTATAAATTTTACAGATAATGGAATCGGTATTCCCGAGAAAAATTTATCAATAATCTTTGATCCATTTTTTACAACGCAACCGGTAGGCAAAGGAACCGGTCTGGGACTATCCATTTCGTATGGAATCATCAGGCAACATGGAGGAAATATAGAAGTGGAAAGCGAACCGGGAAAGGGAGCTACTTTTTCAATAAAGCTCCCGGTCTATAGAAAGTCAAGTGATAAGTAAATATTTAGAGATAAAGTATAAAAAATTGGCTCAACACGAAATTCTATGAATATGAAAGAAATTAAAATATTTGGTTATACATGAAAATATAATAAAGAGTTGCGTACATACAAAAATTGAATATTGAACATCGAACAAGGAATTATGAATAATGAATGAAAATAAAGATAAGAGAAAATTTGATCTTGAAGAACGATTGATTAAATTTTCAGTCATGATCATTAAAATAGCAGAAGAAATGCCAAATACAAAAGCAGGTAATCATTTATCAGGGCAGATAATTCGTTCAGGCACGTCGCCTGCTTTGAATTATGGAGAAGCAGAGAGTGGGGAATCAAGAAAAGATTTTATTCATAAGATCAAGATAGTATTAAAAGAATTGCGAGAAACATTTATATGCTTAAAAATAGTTTATAGAGCGAAACTCTGTAAATCGGAAGATAAGATACAATCGGTTTTACAAGAAAATAATGAATTGATTTCTATTTTTGTTAAAAGTATAGAAACAGCGCAGAAAAACTCAAAAAAACCAACAAGTTCATAATTCAAAAATCAGAGTTCCTTGTTCGATATTCTATATAGAAATTTCCAAAAATATCAGGTTTTTTTGATAATCATAGAATTTCACGTAGAGTCAAAAAAATTAAACATCAAGAAGATCCCGTATATATATGAAACTGAATGTTACAATTACACTAACTTTTAAATTATTAAAAACCATAGTTTAAATGAACGGAGCAAAAATGGCTTTTTCTAAACAAAGGATAACAGTTCTGGTAGTGGATGATGAAGACGATATATGCTGGGCTTTTGAGACAGGATTTAAACATGAAGAATTTGAAGTGGTTACTGTGAGGACTGGCGAGAAAGCTATAGAAATGATTAAAAAGAACGATTATCCTATTATTATTTTGGACTCTAAACTTCCTGGAATGGATGGATTTAAAACATCTGAAATTATTAAAAAAAATTGTCCCAATACTCAAATTGTTATATTTACAGGTTACTATGATCGAGAAGATAAGGAAATTCAGGAAGGATTGAAATCAGGATTATTCTATGACTTTTTATGCAAACCGTTTGAATTCGATGATATATCAGGAATTGTAAAAAAGATTATTAGAGAGAATAGCTCGAAAAATTCGTAACTCAGCCTCAAACATGTCAGGTTTTATAATTTCCTTTTGGCAACAGGGCTTTACTCTGTAACTTTTCCATACCACAATCCCGAAGCGAAATTATGCCATAGGTCCATGGGACTCCCGGTGGAGCATGCCTTTCCAAAGGTCACAACGGACTCCCTCGGAGAATCCTTCGTGATCGGCATAAACATTAACCATCCGGCAGCTGCCGGATGGATTTGACGCTCCCGGCAGCACAAACCGCCTGTCCCTCTGGGGAATTTACCTGTCCGGCTTTTGACGGATTCGGGTTATCCTCCGACTAAAGTCGGGATTTGGGGTAGAATTAACTCTATTCCACCGGCTAAAGCCGGTGGTTAACGTTTTATCTGCAGCATTTCTCATTATCTCAGCTCAAAGGTTAACCACCCA
>JAHJGX010000053.1 GCA_018824205.1 bacterium | reverse complement strand
GGCAAGAGTGCCGGATGAATATTAATAATAGCATTTCGATAATATTCAACGATCGGCGCGGGAATCAGTTTCAAATACCCGGCTAAAAGAATCATATCCGTTTGATAGGACCTCAGCAATTTCAATAAATATTCCGCATAATCCACTGCCGCAGAGAACTGTTTCCGGTTCACCCGGTGAGTCGGGATATTGTTTTCCCGGGCAATATCGAATACCGGCGGCCGAGCATGGTCACTGATGACACACACCACTTCAGCGGCAATCTTACCCTGTTTAACCTGTTCCAGAACCGCGAAAAAATCCGAACCCCGGCCGGATGCAAATACGGCAATTTTTTTCAATACTGTGGTACCCGATCAAATCTAAAAAAGCATTTAAATTTATTGAAATCCTTCGGTAAAAACAATCAAGTATATTGGAAAAGGACGATAGCGGCCTTATTCGCATTCCGGACAGTAGTGCCGGATGTCCAGTAACAGATCTTCCAATTGATCGGTATCTTCAAAAATATTAAAATTGTCGGTTTCAACAATTTTTACCGGATACTGCCCCTGTATCCGTTTTATCCAGCGTTCATAAAAAATATTCAGCCGGTAGATGTATTCAGGAGAAATATTGGATTCAAAACCTCTCGACCGTTTTTTTATCCGGGTCAGCAGGGTGTCTACGCTGGCCCGCAAATAGAGAATCAGGTCCGGCTTTTTCAGATAGGACGTCATTATTTCAAACAGCGCACAGTAATTATCCCAATCCCGCTTTGACATATCGCCCATTTCATGCAGGTTCCGGGCAAATATCTCAACATCTTCATAAATTGTGCGATCCTGAACGGACGAAAAGCCACTCTCCGTCATCATTTTATGGGTCCGGAAACGGTGAGATAAGAAATATATCTGCAAATTGAAACTCCACCGCTTCATATCATCATAAAAATCTTCCAGGTAAGGATTGTCAATCACCGATTCGTAAAACGGACGCCAACCAAACCGGTCCGCTATAATATCGGTCATCGTCGTTTTACCAACCCCAATATTTCCCGCAATTCCTATCAAATAGGTCTGTTTATCCACCAATCAATTCTCCCTGAACTTCCGTGATACCAATATCGGTAATTTGTATGGTTTTGATACTGTTAACGATCTGTTTATCGGATTTGACATTGACCGTAATATAATTATCAGAAAGTCCCCGGTAAAGCCCCAATTTCGTTTTCTTTTCAATTAATACGGCTAAATCTTTCCCCTTGAATTGGCGGAGAAAATGATTTCGCTTATGGTCACTCAATTTTCGAAGTTCCTGAGACCGTTCTTTTTTTATTTTAACAGGAACAGAATCACCTAAACCAGCAGCCGCCGTACCCGGTCGGGGAGAGTATCGGAAAACATGAAAATAGGCCAGCGGTAACAGCTCAAGAAGGTCGGTCATTTCCCTGAAATGCTCCTCGGTTTCACCGGGAAAACCGACCAGCACATCGGTCCCGATACAGACGCCGGGGATTTTTTGTGAGAGTTTATGAACCAGACCGGCAAACAGTTCTGCTTTATATCGTCGACGCATCCAACCCAAAACCTCGTTTGAACCATGTTGCAGGGGAATGTGAAAATGGCGACAAATCCGTGGTTCGCTTCGCATTAATTCAATCAACCGGTCCGATACCAGGTCGGGTTCAATGGAGCTGATTCGCAGCCGTTCAATATCGCTTTTTGAAAGAATCGCAGATACCAAATCGCTGAAATCCCGGTCTCCGTCGCGATAGGTTCCAATATTAATCCCGCTTAGTACAATTTCTTTAAAGCCCTGTTCTGACAACAGTAACACTTCATCAATGCAAGACCGAAAACTCCGGCTGCGGCTTGAGCCGCGCAGCAGTGGAATAATACAATAAGCACAGCGGTAATCACATCCTTCTTGAACCTTCACATGGGCTCTGGTTCGGGAACCTTTGGAAATTAATCCAAGCGGCGGAAACGTATCCCCACTGACCGGTTTGGAAACATGAATTTCCTTTTGACCCTTTTCCAGCACATCCAGCAATTCCTGTATCCGGTATTTTTCCGAATTTCCCAGGACAAGGTCCACACCTTTCAAATCGGCTAATATTTCAGGTGATAACTGAGAATAGCATCCAATGACGGCAATTTTTCCATAGGGTGAAATCCGCCGGGCTGCGGCAATTGCGCCACGGGTTTTGGCTTCCGCCTGTTGGGTTACAGCACAGGAGTTGATAATGGTTAAATCCGCAGCTGTTTTCTCACCGACAACGCGGTATCCGGCTTCATGCAGTCCGTATTGAATCGAATCGGATTCCCCATGGTTGAGCCGGCATCCCAGAGTACGAAAATTGATTGTCTTTATCAAGGCTAGCGAATTTCTACGAGACTTTGGTCGCCAATAATAAACCGGTTGGTAAAGGGTTTTGATTTTGCTTCGATAATTTTCACACCTTTTCCAAGAAGACTGGCTTCTATGCGGATTTTCTGGTCTGTAATTTCACAATCTTCCGATACGATGCTGTATTCAATCTCAGAATCCTTGATTGTACAATTTCGTTCAATCGATGTATAGGGACCGATATAGGCGTTGATTATCTTCGTGCCGGCGCCGATAATTACCGGGCCACGTATATTACTGTTTTGAATTTGACACCCTTTTTCAATGATAACACGGCCGGAAATCTGACTCTGTTTATCAACATTTCCGGTAATTTTAGTAATGATATTATCAAGAACCAGGCGGTTGGCTTCCAGTAGATCGTTCGGTTTTCCCGTGTCTTTCCACCATCCCGTAATTTCCGAATAGGTAATCGTCAGTCCTTTATCAATCAAATACTGGTGCGCATCGGATATTTCAAGCTCGCCCCGGGCGCTAGGCTTGATACTGTTCACCGCTTTAAAAATGGAACTGTCATAAATGTAGATACCCGTCACCGCGTAATCACTTCTCGGTTTCTTCGGTTTTTCATCGATACGGACGATCCGGTTATCCTTAATTTCCGGCACCCCAAAGCGTTCCGGGTCGGGAACCTTTGCCAGTACCAGGTGGCAGTTGGATTTATTGGTATTGAATTCGCTAATAAAACGTTTTATTCCGCCCACAATGATGTTGTCGCCCAGGTAAAATACAAAGGGCTCGCTGCCCAGAAAGGGTTCCGCAATGCGGACACAATCGGCCAGTCCCGAAGGTCGCTCCTGGGGAATATAGGTGATCGAAAGCCCCATCTGCCGCCCGTCCCGATAAACACTACTGACCTCGGAACTGTCTTTATTAGTGATAATTCCCACCTCGCGAATACCGGCCTCTTTGACATATTCCAGAGCGTAGTTTAAAATCGGTTTATTGGCAATCGGGATCAGATGTTTGTTCTGGGTGTGGGTAATCGGCCTGAGCCGGGTTCCATGGCCACCGGCAGTGATTAGTGCTTTCATTTTTCATTCCTTATTTTATCAATTATATTTTTTCACCACAAAGACACTAAGTCACTAAGAAAATTAATCATAGAAACCATTTGTCCTACAGACTCTGTTTTTTAATACTTTGTGTCCTGTTGTCTTTTCTCGGAGAGATCCTTCGGGTGTGGCATTGTAGTTCATGACTTTCTCAACTTTGGTTTTGCTTCCTGCGCAATATAGACAGGTTTCCTCTCAAATAAATTATTGGCAAGATATTTATGAATGATACTGGAAACCAATGTTTGATACGGCAAACCTTCTTCGGCGGCTCTGATTTTAAGCGCGTTCAGATCTTTCTGTGATATTCTAATATTCATCCTCTGATTTTTAATAAAAGTATTTTTAGCGTACTCTTTCGACTTTGCTATCTCTGCATCAAGATTTTCGACGGATTGCCATTCTCCTCTTTCAACAGATTCGGAAAGCATCTGCTCTTCTTTATCCAATTCAACCATCTTTATTCTCCTGCTTAAGATAAAGTTTTGTGTACTTCCGGCTGGGAAATACGGTTTTTAAAAACCTCTCGTTATTTTTATCAACAAAAGGAACTATGTATGCATAGTTATCTATTTCAACGACATACATTTTCTGATTTTTATATTGTTCTTTATTGGGATGCTCGATGATATCCAGTAGCTGTTCGTTTTCAATACAAAGTACAACTTGCTCAAAAGATACACCTCTCTCTACCTTCAATTTTTCATTTTTGTCATTATCCCAATTAAATATTTTCACGACGTAAAATTTAAAAGAACGTGTGCCTTATGTCAATACATTTCACTTATAATAAAAAGATAAACAACTTCGAATGAGACTGCAAAACAATATTGATGGAATCGTAAAAAATCTAACCGCAAAGACGCAAAGGGCGCAAAGTTATTTTCAATAAAATACAATGATTATGTATAACCTCTTGAAAACATTTTATATAACTACTCAGCCATATAAAATGTGTAAGGTTTATTCAAGTTCTGGAACAGTCTGCTTGTCGGCAGTCAGGTCAGGCAGGTGCTGCGGAACAGCACTTAGCTCGGCTGCAGAAAAACATTAACCATCGAATTTATTCGATGGGATAGAATGGCTTCTACCTGCCGTCCCGACTTTCCCACCAGGGACTCCTCGGAGTAGTCGGGGAACTCACCGAATAAATTCCCCAGAGGGACAGGCGGTTTGTGTTGCCGGGAGCATCAAATCCACTCAATAAATTGAGTGGTTAATGTTTATGCCGATCGGAGATTCTCCGAGGAGTCCTACGTGACCTTTGGAAAGGTATGCTCCACCGGGAGTCCCATGGACCTATGGCATAATTCCGCTTCGGGGTTGTGATGTGGAAGGACTATAGAGTAAGGCCCTGCTGCCAAAAGGAAACTATAAAATATGACATGTTTGCGGCTGAGTAGTAACAATTAATGAACCTCCCCGATGCAGCATCGGGATATCTTAGCAGTGATTATTTTTATATAAGACACCAAGGTTTCTCAAACTCTACCATTTCTAATTATGATACTGCAATTTTATACATTTAAGCAATGCTAATTTGAAGAATTTTCTTATAAAATTAGTTGCATTCACAAAATTTTATCTTTGATGATTTATGTAGACTATATCAATCATTCACTTCTTTTCCGGTTATTGAGTTATCCACCTAAAAGTACGAAAGCGTTTTCCATCTTGCTTGATGGATCCAATAGAAAGAACCTCCGTTTGTAGAATTTCTTCCAGCCAAGCTTCAAATTGCCAGTCTGAGACATTGTTCACAGATTCATCGGCGGTATCTGAGAAATAGTCTCTATGGGGATTATTCTTCGCTTTAGCGAACACTTCTTCTTCTGTAAGCGTCTTATGCATTGGAGTAACAAGATAATCCCAGTGGTCGATTTCTACTGGCAGACAGCAAATATAAGCTTTTCGTCCAGAGTTCAGTAACTGCTCAAGAGTGAAGTGGAGTTCATCAAGCAGAAGCGATAAAATTAAATCAGTTTTATACTCCTCAACATTCTTTACTTCGTGGGGCAAGATATTGCATTTGAATAAAGCCTTTGCCATTACAGCAAGATGTAGCATTTGAAGGTTGATTACATCCTCATATTGTATCGGCATACCTTTTTTCTTGGTTGCACGTAAAAATTTTACACAGGTTTCAGCTACAGATTTCATTTTATCAAAGTGGTCACACCAGAAACCATTATTATTAACTGTCTTTAAGCCACTTAAAATTCTTTGTTGTGTGTTATAAAAATCTGGATTATAACCTTTTCCAGATATATCATTTAGGTATTCATTAGCATCATCCCAATTGCCGACGCAGAAACCAATATGTTTTATTGCACTTATACAATTCTTTTTAGTTTGTTCATCGTCAGAGTTTAATATAGATTTTTCATATTTCACAAAATAACTAATGCATTTCATGAATTCTTTTTTTGCGTCTTCAAGCTTACCTAATAGTATTAAAACTTTCCCTTTACTCGCCGAAAGACGCGGATTCATGGCAGGATGTTTTTTCTCGAAATCATCCCAAATTTTTAGTGATTCATGATAATTACCGATTCTCTTCGCTGCAACTGCAAGTTTTGCTGTTTCATTCCATTCATCTATGTCTTCTTCACTGAAATCAATAATCTTAATTGTTGGAATGACTTTTTGTTTTAATGCATCTAAACCAACTATTGTATCTTCACCTGAGATAGGAATCAAAGTATAGAATACATCATCTGGCTCATTTTTTTTCATCATTTCCCATGATATTATGTTCTCATCTCCGTGAAATATTCTACCAGTCGGTACATATCTACCGTGTATGTCATTTTTATTAATGAATATTTCTTGGTGTTCAAAGTCTTTACAGTCCTTGTTTCTAATAATATCATATTGGGTATGGTATTCAATATATTTTTCTGCCGATAGATTTGTATTTAGAAGAATTAAATCATTTTGATTACTTTCTTTTTGAAATTCGATTTTATCATTTATGATTCTCCCAGTTGCGATGTAAATATCTGCACCATTATAGAGTATAGTATCACGGTAATCTGGTGTAAATGCTTTAATCTCAATATTTGAAATTTTATTTGCACTTTCAAAATCACCACCGCGCTTTGACTCAATTGCTTTCGATATTTCTTCTGATAATATTTCTTTGTTTTGTCCTTTCTGATTTTCTTTACTTTGGTCCTTTTCATAATCATAATCTTCTAATAATTCAAACACCTCATCCCAATTGCTAAATCCAATTTCAGTAAAACCTTGGTAGTCATCGCTAACAATTGATTTTGCTTCAGTGATAAATAATCTTGCATCGTTTTTTCTATTAAGCTTTAGTAAACACAATCCGATCTTTAAATAATTATCGCCTTTGAATGCATCAGAATATGATCCAGAATGTGATCCAGAAAACATTTCAATAGAAGACCGAGTTCCGTGAATAGAATAATGAAGTGAAGCTTTAAAGCAAGATATTGCTACAGAAAATCCATCTTTTATTCTCATCCAGCAATCACCAAGTCTATTATAGGCCTGATAATAGCCTTTATCAATTTTTATTGACCATTCGAGAATTGTCAAGGCGTAATTAATATTATCTGCTGGAATTTCTCTTGTAATGGATAACTGAAAAAGTAAAACACCGCAAGAGTATAATAAAATTTTAACAGATGAGCTATAAACATTACTTCCAGTCGTCTTTTCCATTTCTAGGGCTTCTATAGTATCAATTAATATTGAATTCTTATGTTGAATATTACTTGATATCATTCTGATTTTTGATATTATTTCTTCAAGTGAAGGTGGTGATTCATCAATATTCATTCTTATAAATTCGTCTAATATTGAATTAATTTTAATTAAATGAGAATCACTCGATTTATTGAGAATGGCCATTGTTAATCCTTTCAACTATATTATAGTTCAACTTATAAGATACAAGGTTTTTAAACACGAAATTCTTTTGATTTCTAAAAACAATTGAAACCCCCGAAAAATCTCAAATCTATCGAATAGCTCACCGATTTATTTCCATGCATTATGTAGAAATTATTTGTTCTCATAATGGATATCTCGACTTCTGATGTATAGAGTTGAGTATTTTGTGATATGGTAATTCTCTCATATTTACCCTTTTTGATTCTACTAATCCAATAAAATGGATTGATATATTTTTCCAATTGATTAAAAGTTCTCCTAATTTTCTCCATCCGCTTTCTTGAAGATTATTTATAAGAGCACGTCGAATTGTATTCGTTAAAATATCTGCCATTTGAAGACCAAGATTATCTTTTGAGTTTAGAAAAGTCAAACTTTCTCTAAAAATTTTAGTTAGATCAAGATGCAGTTCTTGGTCTGAGTTTTGTATATGCTCCTGTAGATAATCTGGAATTTTACGATAATATTTCTTGAAGTACGAATAATCACCTTCTACTAAGGTAATTAATGGATCCCTGATCGATTTGGTTTGAATGTATGCCGCTATAATGGTAAGCCAATACTCTTCATATTTAGTTAGGTTTTTATCTTTTGCATCTATAATCCAATTAAAACTACTTAGCTCACTTGGCATTTTCTGACTATAGTAAATAGTTGATGTCTGTAAAGCACGCCAAATACATTCAACAATCAAGCAAGATTCCACATAAAGTTGATTTGATAAGCTTCTCAATTTTTCCTGTAACAATCGAGTATTCTCGGCTAATATTGGAGATCGTTCTTCATCGATATGTTCAAAAAGTTTATCCGCTTGCTTGTTTTTATGTTCATCTATTTCGGCATCATTATGTAGACCTATATCAATTACTGATAGCTCAAGGATCGTATCATAATTGAGAAGTAGATTTATTACATCAGCAACCTGATTTTCATTTAGCTTACTTCCTTTAATTTCTATTTCTTGAATTCCCCATAATTTCTTTAAAGATAGAAACTCCTTTTCTATATCGGGTAGTTGAATTTCTGGAATTATTAGAGATGCAATTGTAGATATTGAATGTGCCTTTTTTTGTGGATTAGCAAAGGTACCTGATTCATCAATATATATATTCATCTGTTTCTTATACTACATCTGTTTAACCAGCACGATATTGTCCTTGCGGATTTTCTCTATCTCTATAGACAAAAAACTTTCCCCATAAACAAAATTATGAACCCATTTTCCAACTCTTTAACCATTATTTCAGAGTATAATCATTAATCAGGCATTTTTCTGCATTCCAACATATTTGTCTAATAGTTTACGAATCATTTTTTGATAAGATGTATGGTGTTTTTTGGATTGATTTTTAAAGAAATCAATGCTTGATTTACTCAGGGATATAGTCACTTTCACAGTCTCCTCCCTAAAAGCAAGTTCTTCGGGAGATGGCAGAAAATCCGGAATAATTCTCACATCATCCATCTTTTCATCAGTATAATTTATTGCGTTCTTCATATATCTTTTGCCCTTTTCGCCAATAGCCGGCGCCAATAATTCCAATTTTAAAACTACGATGCGTAAACCTTACAGATCGAAGATTCCCTGTTGGGATAAGAATACCATCGCCAATTTTGCCAGGACAGTAATATCGCTTTTCACCCTGGCTGTGGGACAAATCCTCAAGAATAGTACAATTTTCATCGGCAAATGCAAATTGCGCTTCATAGAAAGACACCCCGTGCTTCGATTGATTCTCGCTATTTTTCTTCTCATTCCACTCGAAATCAGACTTATCACTCACAGGCTGAAAATATAAAGAAAGAATAAAACAAGCAATATAAATATATGGGTATAATCACTTCATTGCGTATATTTCAAAACCTGTCAGGTTTATTAGATTCTTTTCCCGCAGATGAGATCAATCCCGTAAACCTGACAGGTTTAAATAATCTTACCAACTAAATCTATTCCTTCAACTCTACTAATTTTCACAGTGTAAAACTCGCCAATTTCAAGCGCTTCTTCACTGTGGACTCTTACAAAGCCATCAATTTCAGGGGCGTCCCAAACGCTCCGGCCAAAGTAATCGTCACCCGCTTCACTTTCGATTAGTACCGTAATTTTTTGCCCGATTTTCGATTCGGCAAACTCCAGGGCAATGGTCCACTGGAGTTGCATAATCACATCTCTGCGCATTTCCTTTTCATCCGGTGAAACATTATCCGGCAGTTCAGCCGCCTGTGTATTTTCTTCCTGAGAATAAGTAAATACACCCAGGCGTTCGAAACGAACCTCTTCAATAAAATCCATAAGCGCGTAAAAATCCTCTAGACTTTCTGACGGAAAACCGACCATAACGGAGGTTCTCAACGCAACCTCCGGAACATCCTTGCGCAATTGCAGCAGTTTATGTTTGATTCGCTCAATATCATTGCCCCGCTCCATCAATTTCAGAATTCGGGGAGACGCATGTTGAATCGGAATATCGAGATAGGGGCAGAGCTCGGGATATTTTCGGAAAAGTCGGTTGATTTTACCGTCCCAGAAATCGGGATTTGTGTAGAGCAACCGGACCCAGGGAAACAGTTTCGCCGACAGCAATTCATCCAGCAGGGTGTACAAATCCGTTTTGGGCCCCAGGTCCGAACCATAGCGCGTCAAATCCTGGGCAATCAGAACCAATTCCCGGACACCCTTTTCTTTCAGATAGGATGCCTCTCTTATAAGGCTGTCAATCGACCGGCTCCGTTGCTTGCCCCGGATCAGGGGAATTGAACAAAAACTGCATTGGTTATCACACCCTTCGGCAATTTTCAGGTAAGCGGAATATCCGGGAGTCAGCAGCGAGCGAATCCGTTCGACGTCGTCGCAACTTTCCGATGTATTCAGGATACTTTTAACGATGCTGTCCGTGGCATCAACCCCAAATATTCCATCCACTTCGGGTAATTCGATACGCAGTTGCTCGGGATAGCGTTGGGACAGGCATCCGGTAACGATTACTTTTTTCCCGGGATCAGTTTTTTTTAATTCAAGGGTTTCAAGAATCGTTCCCACGGATTCCTCACGGGAGGATTCGATAAAACCGCAGGTGTTTATGATAACAACATCAGCGTTTTCAGGTTCCGGCTCAAAGTTCATCCGGTAGGATTCAAGGTATCCCTTTAGGACCTCGGAATCTACCGTGTTTTTGGGGCAACCGAGGGATATTATGGAAAATGTCTTTGGTTTCATTCCATTACTTTCAGAAGGGCATCCACAAAGTTACCGGGATCAAACTCCACCAGGTCATCGATCTGTTCGCCAACTCCCAGGTACCGGATCGGAATAGACAATTTGTGATGAATTGCCAGAACAGCGCCACCTTTGGCGGTTCCATCCAGTTTACTCAGTATTATCCCGGTCACGCCGACCGTTTTCAAAAATTCCTGGGCCTGAACGATTCCATTTTGCCCGGTATTGGCGTCCAATACCAGCCAGATGTCATGAGGCGCATCGGGGATTTGTTTGGCAATGACCCGTTTGATTTTTGCCAGTTCATCCATGAGATTGGATTTGGTGTGCAGTCTTCCTGCGGTATCTATCATGACGGTATCATGCCCCTTGACCAGCGCTGATTTTATAGCATCAAAAGCCACCGATGAAGGATCCTTACCTTTCGGATTTCCTAAAAATTCTGCACCGGACCGCTCCGCCCAGATCTTGAGCTGCTCATAAGCTGCCGCCCGAAATGTGTCCCCCGCAACCAGCATAACTCTCTTTCCCTGGGTCCGAAACCGGTACGCCAGTTTGCCGATACTGGTGGTTTTTCCGGTTCCATTAACACCAACACACAGAATTACTCTGGGTTTCGTCTTCGTCTCATTGATACTGATTTCGGAATTAATCAGAGATTTAATTTCGGTTTTCAGGATCTCGGCCAGATTCGCCGACTCCCGTCGATCAATTTTCTTCAAACGGTCGATCAGAATATCCGTCAGCTCAACACCCAGGTCTGAGGCAATTAATGTATCTTCAATTGTACTCAGCAATCTAGTGTCAATTCGAAAATATTTGCCTAACAACGGAATCCGGGCAGCAATACCGGTTTCAGTTTTATTCAGACCTTTATTAAGTTTAGTTTTAAATAATTTAATTTTATATTTGCGTCTTCGAATGAAATAAACAAACACAAAACATATTAGCACTATTAAAAATATTGCGCCTATCTTTATAATAATATCATACATTTCTATTCAAAATTAACTGTATTATTTAAGAAATATTAAACCTTTAATAAATATATTCCATTATCAAAGACAATTAGTCGATATAGAGCAATTTTAAAATTATTTATACGTTCAATAATTCTTTATTCCCAATAAAAATATAACGAAATAACCATGAATATTTTTAAATTTCTTTTCCCCATTTTGTATTTATCCCAAGATGTTTTTTAAACTTTCTTTCTCTAAAAACACATTGAACATTTATTGATAGTAATACAATAAACATTATAATGACACCAATGCCATAGAAATATGACCAAAAAAGATTCTTACACTGAATTATTTTAAACGCTTTTATGCCGCAATATAAAAATAAAATAAATCCTGGAACTCCAATTATTAAAAAGACTAAATGAATCGACTTGAATCCTACAAATCTTAGTTTTTTTCTCAAATGTAAAAAATTTGCTTGATTAAATACTCCGAGATAATCTTCATGATATAGATAGGTCTCATTTGTCGATAATCCTAATGATTCTGATAGTTTCATTTCTGTATAATCAAAACTAATTCTACTCATATGATGTTCAAAATAAATCCATAGAAAACAGCCAAACCAAGAAATGAGAAATAGTGGGATACCTATATAGAAAATATTAGCTACTGAGTCTTTATTTGATAATGCAGTAATAGCCCCAATAACACCAGCACCTAATACAATAATTGCTTGAAAATATAGTTTTGTACTGTCTTCCATTTGCTTAAGTTTTTGGTGATGCTGTACTGTAAAGAAATTTATTAATTGATCATCTTCCATCTTAAAACCTCCTCCTGTTTATCAAAACATTTATGAATTGACAAAACTATTAATGTACGTTTTCATACCAACAATACTATAGACAATACCTGAATATATTGTAAACATCAACATAGTAATAACTCCAGTTAAGAAAACAATTTTCGGAACTTCAAGTAAGAATGCAAATATTAAGAATGCTTGGAGAGTATCTGTGATCTTTCCCCAAACATTAGGGGATATTGTATGAAATCTAAATGGATCAATCGCAATCCAACCAAAAATAAGTAGTACATCCCTAGTTACAACGATATAGGTAGCCCATATTGGGAAATTAAATAGTAACGAAAGTGTTATATATGTTGAGTCAATATATAGCTTGTCTGCAAGAGGATCTAACAATTTACCAATATGATTATTAGTATTTGCAAACCTTATTGCCATTCTTGCTAAATATCCATCTAGAATATCCGAAAATTGCATAATAACTAGAAGGATAATTGCAGTTTTTTTATAACTTATTTCGTTTTGCGATTTTATTAGTAATACTATAACAAATGGAATTGCTAATATTCTGCTAATAGTAATAAGGTTTGCAAAACATGTAAGGAATGACCCGATTTTTTCACTTCTTTTGATATTAATTGCCTTAAAATTAATTGAAAATAGCGAAATTAATTTACATTAATTTTTAAACCTTTCCAAGTTTAACAATTTGTTTTTCAAAGCGTTTCCATCTCCTCGGTTTTAACGGTTGCTGTCAGGTAATGTTCAAGTGAATTAATCCCAACCTTTTCAATAATATCCTGTTGGCGTCTCAGGGCATTCAAATCTCCGGTGAAAATTAGCTTGCCCCGGTCTAAAATCCAATAATGATTGCAAATCCTGCGAATCAGATTAAAATCATGGGATACGATCATGATATGGTGCTGTTGTCGAAATTCTTCCAGTATGCTATACAACTGTGTTTTTCCTCTGCGCCCCAGGCCAATGGTCGGCTCGTCCAAAATCAATAGTTCCGGCGACAGTGCCAGGCTCAGCGCAATAGCCAGCCGCCGCAGCTCGCCGCCACTCAGTTCAAACCCGCTTTTATCTCTGATATTGTTAAAATCCAGGGAAAATTTTTGCAGGTGATTGCAGATTGAATCATAAACCCCAATTTTATTAACATTCTGAGAGAGAATCTGCTGAACTGTGTCACCGATGTGAATCCCAAGCAGAATCCTTTCCGGAAACTGGGGTGAATAAATAATTTTCGGAACAGCTGAATGTCCATTTGTGAAAAAAGAAACCGATCCGGATACCGGCTCTATAATTCCAGCCAGCAATTTACTAAATGTCGTCTTCCCGGAGCCTGACAGCCCATACATACCTAGGACGCCATTAAATGAATAATCCAGGTCGTTAATCTGCAAGTGAAACGTGTCTGTTTTGCGAAACGTGTACTCAAGATTGCAAATATTTACCGACAATTCACCCCGCATAAACGTCCTCAATCATTTTCAGGTAATCAGCGCTTTTACCATTCCAGGTCACGGCTCCCTGGTCCAACTCAATGACATAATCGGCCATTTGGATTTCATGGACTTCCTGACTGATCCAGATAATGCTGATGTTGCGGTCACGCAATTCAAAAATCCGTCGGTACAATTGTATCTGGGCGTTAATATCCAGAAATGAACAGGGTTCATCCAGAATTAATATGTCGGGGTTACTGATCATCATTCCGGCCAGGGCCAGGCGTTGTTTCTCACCGCCGGATAAATGATTCGGTGAGTCGTCTCGACGATCCACTAATTTATATTCCCGCAGAGCATTCTCAACCAGTAACCGCATTTCTGCAGAGGGCACACCCCTGTTTTCCAGATTAAACGCCAGCTCACGCTCAATATTGAAATGAACGATCTGATCATCCGGGTTCTGGAACAGATACCCAAAGTGAATATCGTCGCAGCTCTTTCCATTTAACTCAAAACTGATCCGGCCGCTTACCGGCTCCAATAAACCGGCAATAAGCTTCAGCAGCGTTGTTTTTCCCGATCCGCTGTTTCCAGTCACAATGACCAGCGAATTCAGCGGTATTTCCAAATTAATAGCTTTAAATAGTCGTAAGGATTTTTTATACTGAAAATCCAAATCACTAATTCGAATTCTCAATCATTCTCCAGTATTTCTTTAACAGTCCTGGCCGACGCACCCATATTATCCAGAATTACCCGTCGGGCGGCCTGGGAAGCCTGCCGGTAAAACGTCTCGTTGTCCATCAATTTTGAAATCAGCAGATAGAGGCTCGATTCATCGGCACAGGTAAATCCACCACCGGCTTTCACCAATAGTTCCGCTTCACGGGAATTGTGATAATCCGGTCCGAATATAACCGGGATACCGGCCACCGCTGGCTCCATGACATTATGAACCGAACCACGAAAGCCACCACCCACAAAGGCCAGATTTGTCTGATGATAAAGTTCTGCCAGAATTCCGATTTTATCAATTAAAACGATCGTCTCATTAACAGGAAATTGCTTTACCTGGGTATACCGACAAGTGGAAATGCCGTTCCCCTTTAACTGGTCCTCAAAACTTTCCAATGCAAATTCGTTCGGTTCGTGGGGCGCGATAATACATCTGGATTGGGGATATTGCTTGTGTATTTTCCGGATAACGGGCATTAAATGCTTGGCGTCCTGCGGCCAGATGCTGCCAACAATGAACACAAAACTTTTTTCAAACACTTGAGGCATACGGGCCATCATCCGGCTGCGGGCCCGTTCGATGACCTGGTCATAGCGGGTGTCCCCCAGATTCAGTACTTTGATCTGAACACTACCAATCAGTTTGTTGACGGATTCTTTGTCTTTTTCAGATATGGCAAATATATAGTCCAGCGAGCGATACAATTCCTTGAAAAATCCGCGAACAACAGGGTAGAATTTTGAACTGTTTTGACGAATTCGGGCCGACATCAGGTAACTTGGAACATGGAAGCGTTTCGCATTGACAATCAGGTTCGGCCACAGTTCATAGGTGACAAAAATGATTTTTTGCGGTTTTAAAATCTGAATAAAGCGCCGGGTTCTGAAGTATGTATCAAAGGGCAGATAAATCATCAGATCCACTTCTGACATTTTCTGGGCATGTTCAAAACCACTGGGCGATGTAAAGCTGGCGACAATCATGACATCGGAGCGAATCGCCTTCAGTCCCCGGATAACCGGTTTGGCCTGCTCGAATTCACCCAACGAGGCCGAATGAATCAGAAAAACCTCCTTGCCCGGATATTTATGACGAAACCGTTTCAGATGATGCCAACTGACCTTTCGGCCGGTGATACCGCGTTTGATTTTAGCATTAAATAAAACCAGTACCTGCATGCCAATAAATGCCAGCGGTACTACAAAAATATTATAAATGATAATCCAGAATATCGTCATAATCTCAAATTACTTTTAATTAATTATCCAAAAGCTGTTTAACTTGTTCTCTGTCGATTAAAGGCGATAAATCCGATCAGGGATTTTTTGACTTCCGTATCCGGAAATATTCCCAGCGCATACTCTGCTTTATCGGAAATCTCATTTAACTTATTTTCAGTATAACGGACGCCCCCATCCGAAAATACCAGGTCATTTATTTTTTTTACCTCATCGGCCATCAACCCATTTCGAATGGCCTCGCGGATTTTCCGGCTTTCTGCTTTTGTCATGGTATTCAATACATACAGAAGCGGTAAGGTTACCAGATTTGATTTCAGGTCCCGGCCAATCGGTTTTCCGATCTTATCCTCCCTGGCGGTGTAATCAAACAGATCATCTTTTATCTGAAACGCCAGCCCGAGATATTTGCCAAACTTCCATAATGCTTCCGTCTGTTCGGCATTGGAATCAACGGACAGCGCCCCCATCTTACAGCTGCCGGCAAAAAGAGAGGCCGTTTTCAACCAGATCATCCGAAAGTAACTCTCTTCGTCCATGCCATTATTGGAGCTCTTGGCCAGTTGCAGTATTTCTCCGGAGCTCAGTGCCTCGGAGGTTTTTGAGAGCAGTTCCAGCCCTTCGAAATTGCGGAGCCGCAGCATATTGGTAAGCGAGCGACTAAACAGAAAGTCGCCCATCAGAACCGACACTTTATTCTGCCAGACCGCATTGACTGAGGGAACTCCCCGGCGGGTTATTGATTCATCAATGATATCATCGTGAATTAACGTCGCCGTATGGAGTAATTCTACCAGGCTGGCCGAAACAATCGTAGCGTCAGTAGGGGTACCGCAGAGCTTGGCTGACAGCAGAACCAGCAACGGGCGGATTCGTTTGCTTTTCTGCTCCAGAATATAGTTGGCGATGTCATTTATCATCCCAATGTCCGATTGAAAGGATCCAGCAAATTCACGGTGGAACAGAGCTAATTCATCGCTAACCGGCCGGGACAGATCTTCAATACTAATTGTCATCATCAACCTTCCAATTGTTCCTGGTCCGAATCGATTTTTTCCTTTCCGGAAGCAACCCGGGAAACTACAATACTGAATTCATAAAGAAAAAAGAGCGGCACACCCATCAGTATCATACTGACCGGGTCAGGCGGTGTAATAAAGGCCGCCAGAATCAGAATAATAATGATCGCATAGCGCCAGGATTTACGAAGAAATACAGGTGTTATTAAACCCATTTTGGTCAAAATAAAGGACGCCACCGGCATCTGAAAAATCAGGCCGGACGCCATCAGCAATTGCAATACAAATTTCGCATAGTAATTGATCGAGATATTTTTCTCGACATCCGGCGAACCGATTGCGGACAGGAATTTGATCGCAAATGGCGCTAGGATAAAATAGGCGAACGCCACACCCGCCAGAAAAAACAGGCTCACACTGATGACCAGCAGAGGTCCCCACTTTTTTTCATCGCGATACAGACCCGGTGCAATAAACGCCCAAAACTGATAGGCTATCACCGGAATGGAAAAGACTATTCCCATTACCAGGGCCACTCCAAATTTCAGCATCAGCATTCCCTGCACTTTCAGCACCTGTATCTTCATGTCAGGCTGAAACATTTTTGATGGTTTTAGCAGTAATTCAACAAAAAAATCAGACACTATAAAACAAAGAATGGTAAATAGAATAACGCTGAACAATATTTTTAGCAAGCGCCAGCGCAACTCTTCCAGATGGTCTAAAAAACCCATTTCCTTCATTTCATCTTTTTTTTTGTCTGCTTTATCTGTCTGCATCGAATATTAACCGGGTAAACTATTAAAATCAAAATAACGTCTAAATATAATTATCCCATCTCAGAAAAGCAGTTTTTATTGAATCAGATTGAATTTTCATAAATTCTATGTATATTGAAATCGGATTTAATACTAAAACAGGTGGTTTATGAACAGAATATCCCGATATAAAAACAACCTTGTTCTGCTTGCTATTTCAGTGGTCTTATCACTTCGGATATTCGCTCAACAACCTGAAATACCCAATCCCGATCCATTACGCTTTGCCAAAGAGATAAACACATTCACTGAGTGGAATTAAAAAAATAGTTTCCCTCCGGATGCAATCCTGTTTGCCGGCAGTTCCAGTATCCGGCTTTGGCAAACTCATACCGCCTTTCCCGATTTGCCAATTAATAACCGCGGATTTGGAGGCGCTCATATTTCCGACATGCTACACTATTATCAGGAAACAGTTAAAGAATATACACCCCGGATCATCGTTTTCTATTGTGGAGATAATGATATTGCAGCCGGAAAGCCGGTCCTGCAGGTGCCGGCTGACTACATTGAGTTTATTACCAAAATTAAGGCCGACTTGCCCGGTGTCCGTCTGATTTATCTTCCCGTAAAAACCAGCATCAGCCGCTGGGACAAATGGCCGGAGATGGAACAGCTGAATCAACGCATTAAACAATTTAATGCCACCGATTCATATCTGTTTTTTGCTGACACGGCCACACCGATGCTGAAAAACGGTGAAAAACCGGGCCAGGATCTGTTTCTGGACGATGGCTTGCATCTGAATCAAACCGGATATGCACTGTGGGCCTCGGTCCTGACACCAATTATACATAAAGTCTATAACGAATCGATAAAACGATAATTCGCAAAATAAAAATGGGACAGTTCTAAAACCATCCCGTTATCAAATTATTTTCGTGTAACGTTTTGCGGATAAAGGAAGCTACCGAAGGCAATTTGGGCTAAGCCTTTTATCCGCTGTTAGGCGATAGTGCTTACGAAGGGGCGCTATTTTTTAATCCAAAACACATAAAATGGTTTTATCACACATATCACTAATAAGGCTGCAAACCACCATATGTTTATATCCATTATTTGCGGTATTAGTTTTGCTACAATAAGAGCCCCAAATATTACAGTCATCTTGAAAAAGCCGATATCTAAAAGACTAAACTTTTTCAATCGCTCATTCATGTTTTCTAAAAATCCCATTTTTTGGCACCTCCTTCAAATATTATTATTTGCTTGTTTTTATATCCTGTGTCCTAATGTGAGCATTTTGCATAACTACCGACTAACCGAACTCTTTTACAAATACATCATAGTTGGTAATAACCAATCTGCGGCCTTTGCGCTGGATCCAGCCTTTGACTTCCAGCATTTTCAGCATCCGGGAAACCGTTTCCCGGGAGGTCCCGGCCATATTGGCGATATCCTGCTGAAATGGCAGGTTTTCAATTACGACCTGTCCCAATTTAATTATGCCCAGATCTTCGGCAAAGCGAATGATACTCATGGCAATCCGGCTCTCCGCGTCGCTGAGCGATAATCCTTCAATCTGCTGGTCGGAACGTCTCAGACGGATAGCCATTTCCTGCAGCAATGTAATGGCAATCTTGGGGTGTTTTTCCAGCAGGTCCAGAAAATCACCGCGTTTCAGAATAAACACTTCCGAGTCTTCCAGGGCAATGACATTCGCCGAACGGCTTTCACCATCAAAAATGGACATCTCGCCAAAGAAATCGCCCTCTCCCAAAATGGACAGAATGACCTCACGCCCGTCGTCACTGAGGCGGGTTATTTTGACGCTGCCGGTGTTTAAAATAAACAGCGAATCGCCTACATCCTCTTCCATCAGAATCATGTTATTGCGCTTGTAAATCCGTTTTTGCATCAGGTCGGAAATCTTTTCAAGAATCTCGTCCCGCAAATCGGCAAATAACGGAATGTTTTTTAGTACGGTATCGTTCATACTTTTCTCCCTCGCTGGAAAATAGGTGGAGTCACCCAAAAATACAAGGAAAAGTTACATTGATTAACGATAAATCAAATTTTACTTTTATCCTTACCAGAATCTTTGGATTTACTAAACTTTTTTAGGATTCCCGGAACCATTTCAATGACTTTCGCGACAGTGTTATCTTTGAGGCTGTGGACCCGAACTGAATCGTCCTCAATTATGATAATGGCTACCGGCTCAATGATGGCGCCGCCACCGGTCCCTGTTCCGGAATCACCGTCCCCTTTGGATTTACCGCCGCCGGCCCCGAAACCAAAGGATATTTTTGTCACCGGAATCACCGTTGCCTTCCCGACAGAAATCGGCTTTCCGACGACCGTCTCGGAATCCACCAGTGTTTTTAACTTTCCCAACAGTGTATCTAACAGGTTTTCAACCATTTTACCCTCCCTTTTTACTCCGCAAACGCTGCCTATATTGCTTATAAGCAAAAATAAGTATTGCAATGTATTGAACCAAATGAATTAAACCGTCAACCTTAATTTTCCCAAAAATTCCTTTACGCTCAAAATCGGCGTGCAGTGTAATGTTTTCCATTTTTTTAATCGTGTACTTAAACATATAATAAGTGGAAATGAACAGCCCCGTTGCCGCAGGATTGGACAAACCAACCGCTAAATCTCCTTCAAATGTTTTAAATTGAATCGGTTTCAACAGGCGGGGAAACACCTTTCGAATAATCGTAATCCAGTCGATCGCATTCAATTTGGATTTGGAGGATTTTTTGGTTTTTTTCTTCGGTTTCTTTTCCGGCGGCTTTTCAGATTTTTCACTCACATCTTTCAGCAATTTTTTATAAACCGGAATTCTGATGCCAATAAATGCCAACGATAAGCGAAGTGTTTCCTGTTCCATCTTTAGAAATAACCGCACCAGGCCAAAATAAAGTGAAATAACTCCGTAAAATTGTTTTTCATCGTCAGTAAAATCCCCGCCAAAACGAAAGCGGATAGGAATTCCAATCGTTAAAACAGCCACCCCCAGCAGTACACAAAACACAGTCAGCAGCAGTTTTAAGATAAAAATAAACACGGAATCTGTTTTTTCCTTTGATATTCAGGTTTGATATAAATAAATTTGCGACCTGTTTGAAAACTGTTGAAAGGAGTTTAATGAGCAAGAATTTGTCAGTTCAAAAACGAATTCGCCAGGCGGATAAAGCCCGGTTGCGGAATAAGCATTATAAGACTTTAATGAAATCCATGATAAAAAAGGTGAAGACCGCCGGTAGCAAAGAAGAAGCGGAACCCCTGTATCGCGAAGCAGCATCAATTATCGACTCCATCGTCGGTAAAGGCATTATTCACAGAAACAATGCCGCCAATAAAAAATCCAAGCTCGCTGCTCACATCGCCAAACTTTCGTAACACCATTTTTCTCAATTATTAATTATCCGTCCTGTAATTCGGCGCTTCCTTACTGATCTTGATATTGTGAGGATGGCTCTCCTGAATTGAGGCGGATGTTATTCTTATAAATTCTGCTTTCGTCTGCATCTCACTGATATCCCGTGCTCCGCAATAGCCCATGGAGGCCCGTAAGCCACCCATCAGCTGATGAACGGTATCCTGTAGAGGACCTTTATAAGATACAATCCCTTCAATGCCTTCGGGAACCAGTTTTTTCGTCTCGGCGGAATCCTGAAAATAGCGGTCCTTGCTACCCTTGGCCATTGCGGCAATGGAACCCATTCCACGATAGGTTTTGTACACCCGGCCTTCATATAATACCGTTTCACCGGGACTCTCATCCATGCCTGCCAGGAGCGAACCTAGCATCACGGTGCCGGCACCACCGGCCAGGGCTTTGGCAATATCCCCGGAATATCGAATACCGCCATCCGCAATAATGGGAATTCCGGCCTTATCAGAGGCCTCACAACAATCCATAATCGCCGTCAATTGCGGAACACCCACTCCCGCCACAATCCGGGTTGTACAGATTGCGCCGGGACCGATTCCCACTTTAACCGCGTCGACACCAACATCAATCAGGGCCTTTGTGGCTTCTTTTGTTGCCACATTTCCGGCAATGATATCCATCTGGGGATATAACTGCTTCATTCGCTTCACGGCATTAATGACATCAGAGTTATGACCATGGGCGGTATCGATGACAATTACATCCACTTCTCCCGCAATCAATCGCTCGGCCCGCTCCAGAAAATCACCGGAGACACCGACCGCAGCACCGACTCTCAGGCGGCCATAGGAATCCTTGACCGCGTTGGGAAATCTTTTCTTTTTCAGAATATCTTTTACCGTGATGAGTCCTTTTAACCGGCCCTTATCATCCACAACCAGCAGTTTCTCAATGCGATGTCGCTGAAGTATCTCTTCGGCCTGTTCCAGTGTTGTGCCAACTTGGGTAGTAACCAGATTTTCCTTTGTCATGCGCTGGGAAATCAGCTGGTCAAGATTGGTTTCAAAACGGATATCCCGGTTGGTCAGAATCCCGGTCAGCTGTCCGTTATCCACAACCGGAATTCCGGAAATCGAATATTTGCCCATGATATCCAGAGCTTCCCGCAACGTATTTGTCGATGACAACGTCACCGGGTTGACAATCATCCCGCTTTCGGAGCGTTTTACCCGGTCCACTTCGGCAACCTGCTCAGCGATGGTCATATTTTTGTGCAGAATACCGATGCCGCCTTCCCGGGCAATGGCAATTGCCATATCGCCTTCGGTGACAGTATCCATTGCGGCGCTTATCAATGGAATATTCAGATGAATGTTGTTGGTCAATTTTGCTTTCAGGGATACCTGCTTGGGCAGGACATCGGACTTTGCCGGTACTAACAGTACGTCGTCGAATGTCAAACCTTCCCTGGTAACTTTTTTTATCATATCATCACCTTTTATATTGGTTTATTAGCAATGGCTTGAATCTGCTGAAAAAATGTCTTGTCGTTATAAAAATCATCGATTTTTCGTAAATCTTTGTAAAGCAACCGATCTTTATCGAGATGTTTCACCAGTGAGCGGATTTTTTTGTAGGCGATCTTTGTACCGTCGCCGCTGGCTAAATTTTTCCGGTAATCGACCCCCTGGGCCGCCGACAGAAACTCGATCCAAATAATATGACGAATATTTTCCACGACCTGCAAGAGTTTCAATCCGGCATTTGGCGCCATGCTGACATGGTCTTCCTGGTTGGCCGAGGTGGGAATCGTTTCCACCGATGCCGGGTGAGACAGCGTCCGGTTTTCCGCACAGAGCGCTGCAACCGTCACGTGGGCAATCATAAAACCCGAATTAACGCCGCCGGTATCCACCAGAAATGCCGGTAAGCCGCTCATAGTTGTATCCGATAAAATCGATACCCGGCGTTCGCTGATATTGCCAAGTTCGGTCAATGCAATTGTCAGGTAATCGGCCGCCATGGCCAGCGGTTCCGCGTGAAAATTACCGCCGGACAGAATCTCGCCGATTTCCGGAAATACCAGTGGGTTGTCGGTCACGGACTGAATCTCGTTTTTCACAATACCTTCAACAAAGCAAATCGTATCCAGCACCGAGCCCAGAACCTGGGGAATGCAGCGAAAACTGTAGGGATCCTGGACCTTGTTGCAGTTTACATGGGAGTGAACAATTTCACTGTTATTCAAAAAATGGCGCAGGTGTTCCGCGACGATTATCTGGCCTTTTTGGTTTCTGACCCGTTGAATCTCATCGCGAAAAGGTGTATCCGTTGCCAACGCCGCTTCCACGCTCATCGCAGCGGCCAGTTCCGCCAATAAAAACAGTTTTCGGACCTGGAACAGCGCATATAACACCAGAGCAGTCGAATATTGGGTACCGTTAATCAGGGACAAACCGTCCTTCGGCCCAAGGGTCACCGGTTTGTAAACATCGGCTCGAACCAGATCTTCCGCCTGATGAATTTCTCCCCGATACTCGACTTCGCCTTCGCCAATCAGCGGCAAACACATATGCGACAGTGGCGCCAGATCACCGCTTGCACCCACGGAACCGCGCCGGGGAACGAGCGGAAGCATGTTCATATTCAGGAGTTCAACCAGTTTCGCAATGACTTCCAGCGAACAACCGCTGAACCCCTGAGATAAATTCTGAATTTTCAGCCACATCATCAGGGCGACAATATCTGAATTGATCGGTTCCCCAACCGCACAGGCGTGACTGTACAGCAGATTCACCTGCAGCTCCGCCAACTCCCGGGGTTCAATTTTTACCGACGCCAGTTTCCCGAAGCCCGTATTGATGCCGTATATGGTTTTACCCTGCCCGATAAAATCCAGAACGAGCCGACGGGCACGATTTATTTTTTCAACCGATTGGTTGGAAAGCGTAACGGTGTCCCGGGATTGTAAAAATTTAAAGGCTTTTTCAATCATAAGTGGACTCCTGTTCGGGCTAAAAAATATTGCCGAAAGTTATGAAGGAAAGGGTTTGCAATCAAGCAAAAGCCTGTGCTTGCAAATTAATCCTTTTTCTTATATATTCTTCATAAGTAAAGAGGTTGTAATGAAAAAACTACTTATACCATTCATAATTATATTGCTTTTTACCGGTATTTCTGCCCAGGAAACCGTCGAAGTCAGTGATCTGATTATCCAGCAGATCGACAATGACATGATACGGATTACCATTGAAATATACAACTCATCCAGCCGGGAAGTCAGTGAAGTGGCCGGCTATATCGATATTTTTGATAATTCCCATAGGGTTGTTGAAAAGAAATATGTCCAGGTCCAGATGATTCACGACGTTCCCCTGCGTCCCGGCGAATCCAAGCCCCGCAGCATCGTCATCACACAGCGCCCGAACATGTCCGGTAATGCGCAGTATCGGATCACGTACTTGCGGTTTTTCGGTGAACAAAGTGTGTATATGGTCTGCCCGAACTGCGGCGAGATTATCCTGAAAGACGATTGATTATTCCTTAATCACGTCATCCATTAAATCATTAATCCAATCCCGGCTCTGCCATAAATAGGCGTCAATCTCTATCTGCGGATAATTCTGTTGTATCATAATTGTGGCGATTAACGCGCTCGGAATAGGGATATAGCGAATCGTATTATCTTCGTAAAAACCATCAAGTCCGGTGATTAGAGAACGCATATTATCCGGTTCCAGCAGGTCGCTGAACACCGAATCGCTGCATTCCGATCCGGTATTCCTGAAGGTCAACTGGTAAAACAGTTTACTGTCGAACAGTCCGCTGAGATAGGCGCTTTTAATCCAGTATTTATACTCCGGATATTCCCGGCAAACATGGTCCACTTTCCGCCAGTCGTAACCGTCCCAGAAGAGTTTCCGTTCCTGGGCCTGAATTGTCCAAATGCTTAGAAAAAGCAAGACGATAAAAACCGATTTTTTCATGTTTGTTCCAATTCTTTTTTCAGCAGATGCCTGGTCAGGGTAACATACTGCTCATATAGGTTTTTTAATTCCGGAGTATTTGCCAACTGATTCAGCTGCTTATCAATCGTTTTCTGATCGCCTCTGATTACTGGGCCAGTGAGCGATTCACTTAGCGATTTTGTCCAGGCATTGTCAATCGCCTGTCGCGAAAGTGTTTTTAATAATTCCGACAATGTTACACCATCAATATTTTTCGACAATGCCAACTGTTTCAACGCCTGAATTGTTACGGTCTGAAAATTATTCACAAATACCGCGCTGAGGTGAACCAGGTTTTTTTGATCGGTCGTTAATTGGATACCGGTTCCACCAATTTCCTTCGCCAATAGCTGCAACTCACCGGCGATGTCACCCTCACAACTGAACACAGCATTTTCCACCATCGAAATTCCGGTTTCAATATCCGGTACACTGAGCAGCGGATGAAACGAACCGGTCCGGCAGTGCTGCATTTTCAGATCATTCAGCAAATCGGCATCCCAGGCGCCGGAAATGTGAAAAACCCGTTTTCCTGTTCCCTCTTTTAACACATTGCTCAAATCCCGGGCAACCGTTGGAATAGCGTCATCACTGACGGCAATAATAATCCAATCGATGTCTTGCGGAATTAATTCAATTTCCGTGGAAACCTTTTGAAATTCTACATAACCGTGAACCCGGTCAATTCCCTCTTGGCGACGGTTCCAGAGAAAGGCTGGCGAGTACCCAGCTTTTTCAAGATGATACGCCAGGGCAATTCCCGTTTTACTGGCGCCAATCAGGGCAAAGCTATTCTTAGTTGTTGTCATCATTCGTATACTACCGCCGAGGCATAACCGACAACCTGCCTTTTATTGCCACAAGTATCACCGGAAGTCCGGTAATCCAGCACCCGGCATTGCGGTTTGCAAATTTTTTGAGCAGTGTGCATCAGCACCAGGATTGGCCCGAGTCCGCAGGCTTCGAGGCTCTGATCATCGTAGCCCAAACCTAATGCATCAAGGTCATAATCCTCAAGAAGTTTTGAAAAATAACCGTCTTTCTGATAAGCAACGGATTGAGGATAATAATGGGACAGATCGGAACTGGCAATAATGACCGTATCTTCAGGATTAACACTTTCCGCCAGCACGGCGGCAAATTTGGATAGATCGTCTGCTGACGTTGCGCCAACCATCAACGGAACCAGATTGATGCCATCAAAAAAAATCACCTGTAAGAATGGCAGCTGCACTTCCAGCGCATGTTCCGAGCGATGCCCGGCTTCTGAAAATCTAGCAACCACGCTGTTTTCAACAATCTCCTTACACAACAGCCGATCCACCGGAACAATTCCAAGTGGCGTCTCATAGGCGTCACCATCGTAAACCGAAATACCGGTGAAATAATCGCTGTGGCTTGGTGAAATAACAATCGCCCGTTTGAACCGAGCGCGCCGGAGCATCTGAAAGCCATAGGCCGCTGTGGGCGCCGAACAGGCATAGCCCGCGTGGGGTGAGATCAAGCCGAATATTCGCTTTGGAGAAAAATCCAATTCGGGGACATCCTGCAGGTAGGCACTAATTTCCTGTCGAAGTGATTGTGCATTCTTGGAGTAGAACCTTCCGGCAGCTACTGGTTTGCGTATTTTACCATTCATATTCATCACCTCAAATCATTCCCAAAATACTCCCTGCATCAGGGAATGTCAAGATGAATTCGTTTTGAACTAATGAAATCGTTTACTCGACAACTATGATCTCAGATTCCAGGCGTTGGCGGAGCCAGTCCCAGACCCGCTTGTAGCAGAGGCATTTCAATTGGACTGTATTGCCCTCAAATACCTGGTCGATTACCATACTATTATCCCGCAGGAGCGCAATCGCTTTAGTGTTGGCCAGAGGCACTTCGATATTAAGTGTCAGCTCTTCCATCCGTAGTTTTTCCAGGATACTTTTTCGCAAATCGTCAATCTTTAGGTGCTTCAACGCTGAAAGGTAAATAGCATCGGAGTGTTCCCGTTTCACCCGGCCGAACAGATCGTTATCCATAGCGTCGATTTTATTGAACAGGATCAGGGAAGGAATGGTAAACAGTTCCAGCTGAATCAGGATTTCATTGACAGTGTTGAGATGATCCATGCAATTGGGATTGCTGATATCGATCACCTTTAGAATCAGGTCGGCCTCCCGGGCTTCCTGCAGGGTACTCCGGAATGAGGCCACCAGGTTCGGAGGCAGTTTACGGATAAAGCCTACGGTATCGCTGAGCAGGACATTGTGATATTTATCGATCTTCCACTGCCGGACCGTGGTATCCAGGGTCGCGAAGAGTTTGTCTTCCACCAAAACATCTGATTTCGTCAGGAGGTTCAGGATTGTCGATTTCCCGGCATTGGTATAGCCTACCAGGGCAACCCGGTAGTAGCTGTCCCGGCCTTTGCGCTGGGTTTCCCGCTCCCGGTCGATGCGCTGAAGGTCCTTTTTCAATTTCGAAATCCGGGTCCGGATTAGACGGCGGTCCACCTCAATCTGGGTCTCTCCGGCACCACCACGAACACCGATACCGCCGATCTGCCGTTCCAGGTGTGTCCAGCGCCGGGTCAGGCGTGGTAAAAGATATTCCAACGTTGCCAGCTCCACCTGGGTTTTTGCCTCTTTTGATCGGGCATGTCTGGCAAATATTTCCAGAATGACGCCACTCCGGTCTCGAATCTCGGTATTCAGGATTTTTTCCAAATTCCGGGACTGGGTTGGCGACAGATCGTCGTCAAAAATAACTTCGTCCAGTTTCAGCATCGGGATCATGGCCTTGATATCCTCTACTTTCCCTTTGCCGATATATAGGGATGGTGAAATTTCCTTGCGGTTGACAATAAACTGATCGGCGACTTCATAGCCTAAAGTGCGCACCAGCTCGCCTAATTCCGCCAGATGATCTTCCACTGTTTCCTGATTTTGAAGCGGTGTGGCCACTCCTACCAACAGAACCCGTTCACCCATTTTTAAGTTTTCCCTTGATTTTCCGGTTAATCCGGCCAATATAACTTTCCAGAAGGGCCACGATCAGCACCATTGCAATCAGCCAGTCACTGAATTCCCGGCTGTGCTCCAGCCGGTTTAAATCCTTCTCTTCACCGATCAAAAACACATCCATTTTGCCGGGGTAATCGCTCAGCAGTTCCTCAAAATCCGGCATGCTTAAAAAACTCGCCGAGGCTTCACTTTCGGGAACATTGACCGCATATTGTTTTATCTTTCGGCCTTCGGAATATAGTTCATAAAAGCCGGGAATCTCGGTGTCATTAAACAAAATCGGGTCGTCAATTCCCAGCGCCAGTTTGATGCGCCGGTTATCGGGTGTATGGACGGATAAATCGGTCCGGATGTTCAGTTTCGATGGTGAAATGATTAGTGTATCACCACAAACGATATCCAATTCGGGCATTCCCTGCTGAGCCAGGTAAAAAACCAGCCGGTTCATGATCGCCGGGAAAAAACCGGTCAGCTGCAGATTACTCCAGCCTGCCACCGGCGCCGATGCCAGCAGTATTCCCCTGCCGGCATCGAGAGTTGCTTCCATAATTAAGGGTGTGTTGTCTTCATATGTGGCCAAAACCCTATGATTTTTCGAAATGCTGAAGCCCTGGATTGTATAATATTCCGGTGAATATTCAAAGGAGTCTTTTTCACGTAACAGTCTGCTGAAAACAGGATGATTCGCATCAATATTCCCGGATTTCAGATATTGACCGGGCTCGGCCGTCCGGGTGGTTCGCCATTTGGGGAACCCATAGGTCCTAGCCCAGAGCGCGTTAAATTTTTCCGGCGAGCAATCCTTGCCGGGAAACAGCAGAAGGCCCCGGTTCATTTCCAAATAGAAATTCAGTTTGGTCTGGGCATTGTCCGCTAATTCATCCACATTGGAGAAAACCAGCAGGTCGTATTGGGCTAAGTCTTCAGTAGAAAACAGACTGGTTGATGTCATTTTTACGATTACCACAGAGGCCTCATCCGCACCGAGGGCCCGTTTAATATAACGGCTGTCTTCCGGATGTCGCGATACGATCAACACCCTAATCTGGTCGGGAATATTAAGCGGAAAATAGCGTTGATTATCCATCAGCAGATTGTCATCGGCAATTTTCAGCCGGGCCTGGTGAAATCCCGGCGACGACGGTATGAATTCAAACCGGACATGGGCCTCTTTAAAGGGCGGAACAGTCAGCAATGCCTGACCGAGTTTCTGATCACCCAGAAAGAGTGACACCGGCGCTTCAACTGCCTCGGAATTCCAGTTTGATAAAAAGCCCCGAACCTGCACCGCTTGATTTTGCCGGAACAGCTGACCGGGAACAGACAGTGACGAAATCGCCACATTCTCCGAATTACTGCTAACCGGAAAAAGAATCACCCTGCTATCGGTTGTTTTGAAAAATTCATCAACACTGGGATTCCTCTGAAAATCAGGTTTTTGAAAATCACTGAGGATCCAGATCGCCGGATTCAGTTCCCGTTGTAATTTCAAATCGGTTTGGACGGCAACAATTGCCCGGTTGATACTGCCGTTCCCGTTGGCAGCATCAACATTGGTCAGGATATCTTCAATCAAACTTGGGTCAGTGACTAACCCAATATCCTTTATTTTTTGCGGATGGGTAGATTCAATCAATTTAATATAAACAGGATAATCGATCTGTTCTGCGGCAGAGAGGACACTTGATTTCGCGATTTCCAGCCGCGATTTGCCTTTCATCCGGGCCTGCATCGAAAGCGAATTATCCACAATCAAATACAGCGTTTCACCTTTGCCGACAACAATCCCGGGCGACCGGGTCGTCCGATAGGGGCGGGCAAAAACCAGAATCAGTAACAGAATCAGCAGAATCCGAAGCACCAGCAACAGAATCTGGCGAATTTTCAATTTGCGAACGAGCTCAATTTCCAGCTGCTTCAAAAATCTCAATGTGCTGAATTCCTGCTTGTAGTACCGCTGCCGGCCAATCAGGTGAATCACAATCGGAACGGCCACAAGGGGCAACAAATAGAGGAAAAATGAATTTATAAATGACATAAAATTGAATCGTTAAATCAGAAAATACATCACCGCTGCTGCAACAGAGGGAATAATCAGGTTATCATCCAGCCGCCAGCTTGTCAACTCCAGCCCGCCCGCAGCTACGGCGCCGATCAATTTAACATAAATTGGCACCCCGGGAATCCACCAGGTAGCGATCATGCTGGCAATGATAAATGCCAGGGTTCCTTCCAGTGTTTTCGACCGGGAGAGTTTAATCTTTCCAAACGCCATTCCCACCAGGCAGGCTGTCGGATCACCGACCAGTATGAACAGCATCGCAATCGTCGCTATCTCTTTAGGAAACAGATACACAACCAGCATTGAACCGATAAACAGATACGTAGCTCCGGTCAAATGGTTGGCATGTTCATGAGGCCGTGTCATATCGCCAAAAAGTCGTACGTACAGGCTGCGACAAGAGGGAACTGTCATGCGTAGAGCTTCGGCAATGAGCATACACACTGAAAGGATAAGTAAAATAATGACTGCCGGGCCTTTTTCCAGAAAAAAATAATAGATCAGCGGGATGAGCACCGCTGTATAGTGAATTGCTTTGCGGCCACGCTCCGCTTTCGGGATATCATTCACTGCGCAGTTTCTCCATCAATGCTCTGTAATCTTCAAAGGGTTTACCGTTGGAAAAAACCGCTGAGCCCGCCACAATCAGATCCGTTCCGGCATTTTTAGCGTCGGTGACCGTATCAATATTAACACCGCCATCAATCTCGATAGGAAAACCGTATTTTTCCGAGTACGGCTTCGCCAGAACAACTTTGTCAAGGGCCTCTTTGATCATTTTCTGGCCACCAAACCCCGGGTTCACGGTCATGACCAGCAGATGATCGATGAATTCCAGATAGGGCTCAATGTCGGCAAAGAGTGTCGGCGGATTAATGACCAGGCCTGCTTTGGCGCCCAGTTCCCGAATGGTTTTAAAATCCCGCAACACATCCTGGCTGGATTCAATATGAATCACAACCGTATCGCTGCCGGCTTTGATAAAAGGTTCAATAAATTTTTCAGGATTGGTGATCATCAGGTGCGATTCCAGATGCAGTTTGGTCTGTTTCCGAATCGCTTCAACAATAAACGGCCCGATGGTAATATTCGGAACGAAATTACCGTCCATGACATCCAGGTGCAGACGCGTGGCGCCGGCTTCTTCAACGGCACGGATCTCTTCGCTTAATTTTGTAAAATCTGCCGATAACAGTGATGGTACAATTTCCATATTATTCTCCGGAATGACTGGCAATCGTGACTTCCAGGTTAATCGGGACCGCGTTGTCATAGAGATGACCAAATTCCGGTTTCTGTCCGATGACCGTATAGGCAACCAGGTCATCATTGGTGATATACCGGATGGCTCCGACCCGAAAACCGGCTTTTCTGATCGCGGTTTTAGCCTCATCGAGATTCATACCGAAAAGATCGGGCACTGCCAGTTGCCGGGGCGGCGGTCCTTTGCTGATCACCAGCGATACACTGTCACTGGCAGAAATCATTTGTCGGGCGCGAATCGATTGAGCGGTAATAACATCCCGTGGTTTATCCGATGAAAATTCATAGCTTATGGAATCGGTTTTGAGATGGTAGCGCTGCAGTTCCAGGTTGGCTGCTTTCATGACTTTACCAACAAGATTCGGCATTGGAAAAAAACGTTCACCACTGGTAATAACCAGGCGGATCATTCGGCCTGTCTTCACCGGCGTCCCGGCCGGCGGCTGCTGATCAACGACTGTCTGGGGCGGCAGGTCATCATTTTCAGTTGAATCGATAACCTCGTAATGCAACCCGACCATATCCAGGATAATCGCCGCTTCATCCAGCGAGCGTCCCCGTACATCCACCAACGGAACTTCCTTCTTGTTGCCCACATAAATTGGCAACACAATCTTATCTATCACCAGAATAAAAACGATCGAAAAGATTACGAAAACTGTTAGAAATCGAATCCAGTTGCGTATACTGACAGTCATTTCACATTTCCCACATAATTATCGCCTCTGTAGCCTGACCGCAAATCCACCGGTCTCATTATGAAGATGCGGCAGAACCTGCACGGCTCCATTTTTATCACACCATTTTGCTTCAACAAAATTATCAGCACTCTCAATCGTAAAATCCGGGTTTGCCTCTAAAAACCATTCAATATTTTGCCAATTTTCTTCCGGTTCGATAGAGCAGGTGCTATAGATCACAACACCACCGGGTTTTACTGCATTGACCATATTTGTCAATATTTCTCTCTGCATAACAAGCAGCGTCTCAAGGTCCTGCGGCGTCCTGTTCCAGCGTAAATCCGCCCGGCGGGCCATAACGCCGGTTCCTGAGCAGGGCACATCGAGAAGAACTTTATCTGCCATCGGAAATGTTCCTGACCGGGCATCGGCAACGCCGTAATTTACAAAATCAAGTCCTAAACGAAAGGCTTCATTTTTCAACAGCTGAACTTTAGCTGGAGAAATATCATATGCATTTACAATCGACTCGCGGCCGCCCAATTGTGCAATCATCCCGGTTTTTCCGCCTGGTGCTGCACAGGCGTCGATAATCACCTCACCAGGTTGAGGATTCAGCAGACGAACCGCCAACGACTGGCTGATGTCCTGAACAGACATGAAACCTTTATTAAAGAGCTCGCTGCGGATTAATTCACCCGGTGTGTCTGTAGAAAAAAACAGGATTGGTGAGTCTATGGCAACCGAGATAGTATATCCGGAGTCTTTCAGTATTTGAGACAGATCGTCCCAGGATATTTTAACCGGGTTGTGCCGAAAATAGATTTTCTGATAACTGTTATTGAAATCGGCAATTATTTGCGTGTTTGCTATTCCAAAATGTTCAATCCAACGGTCAATCATCCATTGCGGATGGGAAAACTGTATCGCCAGTGATTCATTATCCGGCAGTTCAGCGAGCCTGGTTTTCAATTCGTCCTTCAATAGTAAATGCCGCAGTACGGCATTGATCAGGCCAATGGCCCGCGGTTTCTTCAGTTGCCGGGCAGCATCAACGGTTTCGTTGGTAAATGCGTGGGGCGGTGTTTCCAGAATCAGATACTGAAATACACCAACCCGTAACAGATTCAATACTGTATTTTCAAATTTTTTTACGGACCGTTGAGCAGCAATTTCAATTACAAAGTCCAGGTATGACCGGTGCAGGATTACACCTTTTACGAGTATATACAGAAAATCACGGTCCTTTCCGGACAATTTCAGACCATCCGACGTAGCGGCGATTTTATTTTCATAGTTAAAATACTGATGATGGTAGGAATTCAGGATACGGACGGCAGCAGTGCGGATATTCACGACTGGAACCGATCCCCGATTTTGGCTTGAAATCCCCGCAAAAACTCATGAATCGGCAGTGCTTTTTTAGCTTCCGATTGGAGTTCCAGCGGATAAAGCACACCCGAGCCGGTCTGAATGCCAAGTCTGTTATTATCCCGAAGGACAATCGTCGCCGGTGTTTCACTGAATGCCTCAGACGAATAGCGGGCTTTCAGAAATTTGATCCGCTTTTTCCCCAAAAAAGCATATGCGCCGGGGACCGGGGACAGTCCGTGGATTTGGTTCTTGATCGATTCAGCACTGTTCGACCAGTTAATCTCCCCCATCTGGGGAAAAATCTTGGGCGCTTTGCATACTAGTGAATCATCCTGAGGAATTGCTTCGGCGACTCCGTTTTCCAGCCTGTCCAATACAGTCACCAGCGCCGGCGCGCCAATCCGGGACAAACGGGTATATAGATCTCCGTAGGTTTCCTGATCGGCGATTTCAACTGTCTGCTGAAGTATGATGTCCCCTGTATCCACTTTCGGTTTAATCTGAAAAATCGTAATGCCTGTCTGTTTATCGCCGTTTATCAAGGCCCAGTTGATCGGCGCTGCACCCCGGTATTTCGGCAGCAACGAAGCATGCAGATTGATTGCTCCGAGGCGGGCGGCATTGATGATTTCATTCGGTAAAATCTGGAATGCTACTACAACAATAATATCGGCATCTAAATGTCTGACTTGATTAATAAAACCCGGATCTTTCAATGATTCCGGTTGTGTAATTGGCAAATCCAATTCCAGCGCCAGTTGTTTTACCGGTGTTTCGCACAGACTTCGGCCCCGGCCGGCAGGTTTGTCCGGTCCGGTGACCACAAGCGTTACCGAGTGGCCGGATTCAGCAATCGCTTTCAGTCCCGGAACAGCAAATTCCGGAGTTCCCATATAAATGATTTTCATAAAGAATCAGATTGTAACGGGTTCAGTTTGGGTAATTCCCTTTTCGGCAATTTTCTTGAGTTTTGAATCGATAAAGCTGCGTTTCAGCGGACTGATCCGCTCCACGAACAGCACCCCATTCAAATGATCAATTTCATGCTGAATCACTCTGGCCGGAAATCCTTCAAATTCTTTTTCGATGACTTCCCGCTTGAGATTTTCATAGCGTACCTTAACCCTATACGCACGGGTCACCTTTTCATGAATTTCCGGAACGCTGAGACAGCCCTCTTCCAGCGTATCAATGCCCGTACTCTCCAGTATTTCGGGATTGATAAAAACCTCGCGGGACATATCTTTTTCGTGCAGGGAAAAATCGGCAATAAAAAAGTGTTGGTCAACACCAACCTGGTTGGCGGACAGTCCAATACCGTCATCACCGTACATCGCAGCATACATTCGCTCGAGAAACTCCGGAAAATGATCAGGTAATTCACCGACACGTTGCGTCTTGCGTTTCAGCAAAGGACTACCAAACTGGTATATTTCCAGCAATTCCATACTATTTTACAACGGATTTATCAACCAGTTTTTCGGCGACCGCCGACCGGGTAATATGGACTTTGACATCTTTCGCTATTTTAAGGACAAGGATACCCTCTTTTTCACGAACGCCTTCGATTTTTCCGTACATTCCACCGATCGTTAATATCTCATCGCCCGGCTTCAGCTCTTTCAGCATCTGCTGTTTTTCTTTCTGTTTCTTGGCCTGGGGACGAATCATTAACAGGTACATCACCAGAATAATCGCCAGAAATGGCAATAATGACATTATCGGATTACCCTGTTGGGCACCACCACCCAATGTTCCTGCATAAAGTAACGTATTCACAAAACCTCCAATTTCAATTTAACGTTTAGTTTAATCAATCCATGCGGTAATGGCAACCCCGGCTTCCCTTATGCAAACGGGCCGCGTGCAGAACCAGCAGTGACGTCGTCGCTGCGTTCCGCAAACCGATGAGCGCATCACTGAGTTCACCATGATGGTAAAAATGCTGAATATCTTCATTCAGCTGCCATAGAATTCCAAACGCACGTTCCAGTTTCTTTTTGTTCCGGACAATGCCCACATAATTCCACATCGTTTGGCGAATCGTAGAGCGGTCCTGACGCAGCAGATCCGGATCAATACATTCAGTTTCCTTTTTCCAGTCCGCAACGGACGGCATAATCATTTTCTGGCCGCTTATCTGTTCGGCAGCGTCCCGGCCGGCGATAACGCCAAACACCAGGCATTCCAGTAAAGAACTGCTGGCCAGCCGGTTGGCCCCGTGTAAACCGGTACAGGCCACTTCGCCTACGGCTTTCAGGCGCCGGATAGTGGTATTGGCCAGCATGTCAGTCGCCACGCCGCCGCATTCATAATGCGCCGCCGGCACAACGGGTATACCTTCAATCGTAATATCAACTTTCTGCTCAAGACATTTTTTATATATTTTGGGAAATCGTTTCCGGATCCAGTCGCTGTTTCGGTGAGTAATGTCCAGCGTGACGTATTTGCTGCCGGTTTCATTCATTTCCGCCATTATGGATCGGGCCACGATATCCCGGGGGGCCAGGTTTTCCAGCTCGTGGTAGCGTCGCATGAATGCTTCGCCCTGTTTATTGCGCAGTACCGCGCCTTCGCCCCGCAATGCTTCCGATATCAGAAACCGTTCTTCATTCGTCGTAAAAAGAGTCGTCGGGTGAAACTGAACATACTCCATGTTCATAATCCTGGCACCGGCCCGGTACGCCATAGCATAGCCGTCACCACGAACATGGGGCGGGTTGGATGTGTGCAAATACAGGTTCCCGAGTCCGCCGCTGGCCAGCACTGTAACTTTTGCCAGAATTGGCCTGACCTCTTTCTTGTCCTGAAACAGAATGTAGGCGCCGACACAGGTGCTGGGTTCATAGATATGCAGCGGATTCAACGAGTGATGCGCCAGGGTAATCAGATCGACACAGGTCGCTTTCCGAATGATTTGAATATTTCCAATTGTTTTGATCTTATGATAAAATCGATCCTGAATGGATTGCCCGGTATGGTCCTTTACATAGGCAATCCGCGGAAACGAATGGGAGCCCTCTTTTATCAAATCAAGGTTCCTATCGGCACTTCGGCTGAATGGTATTTTCAAATCATCACACAAAATCCGATCAATAAACTCCGGACCGTTTTGATAGATGACCCGTACGGCATTTTCATTCACGATACCGACGCCGGTCCGTTGAAAATCATCCAGCAATGCCGCCTCGGTATCCTCTTTTGCCCGATAAATGATACCACCCTGGGCGTAGTAGGAAGAGGTTTCCGAAAACTCCGGTTCCGCCGTGATCATGACCACATTGAGACCTTCCCGGGCCGCCGAATAGGCCGCCGAACAGCCGGCCAAACCGGAACCAATTACCAGTACATCTGTTTCCATATGAGTATCACTCGATTTCATTGTGTTAATTCCAGCATGCGGTTCAGTGCAATCCGGGCACTTACAGCGTATTGTTCTTCAACAATAACCTGGTTAATCAGATTACCGTGATCTATCTGATCCAATTGATAAGCCAGATTGGTCAGGTTGATCTGCGCCATGGATTTGCAATAGGGTTCAAAGAACTGCAATATCTCAATGCGTTTATCAGGATAGGCTTTTTTCAGGCGATTCACCAGGTTTCTTTCCGTGGCAACCGCCCAGTGTGATCCTGACGGCGCCTCTGCAATCATGCGAATAATATAGGCCGTGCTGCCCATATAATCAGCCACTTGCGCCACATCAAAATCACATTCCGGATGGACAATAATATTGATCTGCGGATCATCTTGGCGGAGTTTCTCGATATAGTCTACATTGAATTCCTGATGCACAATACAAAAACCATCCCAAAGAATTACTCTGGCCTGTTTTATGGTTTCTAACGAATTTCCACCCAATGGTTCATCGGGGTCCCACAGAATTATTTCGTTCAGCGGAATTCCCATCGCGAATGCGGTGTTTCGTCCCAGGTGCTGATCGGGAAAGAAAAAAACCTTTTCGCCACGCTCAAAAGCCCATTTCAAGGCCCTAGCCGCATTGGAGGACGTACAAACCAGCCCACCGTTATCTCCGCAGAAGGCCTTCATATCAGCACCGGAATTCACATAGGTAATCGGTACGATTATTTCCGATGTCATTGATTTTATCTCCTGCCAGGCGTCTTCCACATCCCGGATGCGGGCGCAATCCGCCAGAAAGCAGCCGGCACCGGGATCGGGAATGAATACTTTTTGTGCCGTAGTAGTGACAATATCGGCGGTCTCGGCCATAAAATGCACGCCACAGAAGACAATAAACTCAGCATCCGTTTGAGCGGCTATCTTCGCCAATGCAAAGGAATCTCCCCGCTCGTTGGCATGGGCAATCACATCGTCGCTCATGTAATGATGCCCGAGAATCAACAGCCGTTTGCCAAGTTTCGCTTTGACCTCGATGATGCGTTTATTCAACTCATCTGCTGACAAGCCCAGAAAATCTTTCGGTATTGTGGTAGGATTTAAAGTCATAATAATTTCATTTTGTAAACACTACCATATGTTAATGCTCGTTTTCCTCAAGATGTTTCCGGCGGCGCTCTTCACGGCGAAGCGTATTGACTTCCCAGTGGTCATCTTCAATGGGATAATACTTAAAAAACTCCCTTTTCCATTCCGTAAAATTACCTTCCCGAATCGCTGTGCGCGCTTTCGAAGTCAGCTCCAGAAAAAAGTGAATATTGTGGAGCGTATTCAGACGCAGGCCGGTCATTTCCCCATTCATGAACAGGTGTCTCAGGTAGGCCCGGGAAAAATTCCGGCAGGTATAGCAGTCACAATTGTCATCGGGCGGTGTAAAATCCATCCGATACTGAGATTGTTTTAAGACTATCCGTCCCTGCCAGGTATAAAGGGTTCCATTCCGGGCATTACGGGTCGGCAGCACACAATCGAACATATCGATTCCCCGCTCAATCGCCTGAACAATATCTTCCGGTTTTCCGACGCCCATCAGGTAATGCGGTCGGTCCTGCGGCAGCATGGGGCTGACATAGGAAATCATATCGAACATTTGTTCTTTCGGCTCACCCACAGCCAGTCCACCAATAGCGTAGCCGTCAAAATCCATTTCGGCTAATACTTCAGCGCTTTGTGCCCGCAAATCGGAATACACGCTGCCCTGCACAATCCCAAACAGGAATTGCCGGTAACCGTAAAGAGGCTTCAATTTCTCAAAATAATTTTTCGAGTGCCGTTCCCAGTTATGTGTCCTTACCAACGATTTTTCCGCGGCCTCATAACTGCATGGGAAAGGCGTGCATTCATCAAAAGCCATGATGATGTCGGAGCCTAGAGAATTCTGGATTTCCATGGAAATTTCCGGTGACAGCACATGCTGCGAACCGTCAATATGAGAGCGGAAAGTGATATCATCGTCGGTAATTTTCCCTAAATGGGAAAGACTGAAAACCTGGAATCCGCCGCTATCAGTCAAAATAGGTTTTTTCCAGCTATTGAATCGATGCAGTCCGCCAGCCGCTTCAATTACTTCCAGACCGGGGCGCAGATAAAGATGATAGGTGTTCCCAAGAATTATCTGAGCCGCACAATCATCGAGTTCCGCCGGGGTCAGGGTTTTTACAACACCATGAGTTCCCACCGGCATAAAGATCGGCGTCTCCACAGTTCCATGGTCAGTTTCAAAGCGACAAGCCCGGGCCAGCGAATCCTTATCCTGTGCCAGAACCTGAAATTTCAATCGACCGGATGTCTTTTCGCCTTTGTTCATGGATTCAATGATTGTTAAAATATTTGGTCGAAGAGCTGGTTTATGGAATCAACACCGATAACCTCACCAGCTTTCATGCCATCCAGCTGCTTCAGGTTTGCCTTGGGAATATAGACCGGTTTAAATCCGAATTTCAGCGCTTCTTTGACCCGTTGTTCAATCAGCGGGACCGAGCGGATTTCGCCCACCAATCCCACTTCGCCGATAAAAGCTGCCGATGGATTTACCGGCACATCCTTAAAACTTGACGCCAGTGCAACCACAACTCCCAGGTTGATCGCCGTTTCATCGATCCGCAAACCGCCAACGAGATTCACAAAAATATCCTGCAAACGCAAGGGGAATCCCGCCCGCTTTTCCAGAACCGCTACCAGCATCGCCAGGCGACGATGATCGATACCGTTGGCCGTCCGTTGGGGATTCCCGTATGACGACTGAGTCACCAGCGCCTGAACTTCAATCAAAAACGGCCGGGTGCCTTCCATACTGACGGCTACCGTGGAACCGGCAACATGCTTTTTCCGTTCTGCCAGAAAGAATTCCGAGGGGTTGTCAACGGGAATTAAACCGATGTCCTTCATGGTAAACAGACCGACTTCATTCGTCGAACCGAAACGGTTTTTCATGGAGCGCAGGGTCCGGTAGAAATTTGTCTTGCCCCCTTCAAGATACAGAACCGTATCCACAAGATGTTCCAGCACCTTTGGCCCGGCAATCATTCCGTCTTTGGTAATATGACCGATAAATACGGCACAAAAGTTCAACTCTTTGGCTTTTCGTAACAATGTCCCGGCACACTCCCGGACCTGGGTCACACTACCCGGAACATTATCATACGCATCACTGTAAATCGTCTGAATTGAATCAATCACCACCATCGCCGGCTGCTGATTTTCAATATGTGTGGTAATGTTCTCAAGATTGTTCTCACAGGCCACCAGAATCCGGGAGTTTTCAATTCCCATCCGGCCGGCCCGCAGGGATATCTGCTCTTCCGATTCTTCACCGGAAAAATAGAGGAACCTGTCACCCTTGAGTTTATTCAAAATTTGCAGCACCAGTGTCGATTTTCCGATTCCCGGCTCACCAGCCAGCAGAACCACCATTCCTTCCACAAAACCACCGCCCAAAACCCGGTCAAATTCCTCAATACCGGTCGCTAATCGGGCAATATTTACATGAACCGGTTTGTTCAGGGTCTGTAACTTCCGGCTTTCGATGCTAGTGTGCTTTGACGCTTTTTTTAAAACCTTTTCTTCGGCTATGGTGTTCCAGGCGCCGCATTCCGGGCATTTACCGGTCCACTTCGGCTGCTGTCCGCCACATTCATTACAGGTAAACACCGTTTTGGTTTTAGTATTCATGCTGCCGTCCGTCGTCGGATTTTATACGTACCGATGTATCTGTAATATTTCATGAAATCGTACATGAACAGTCCGCTGAAAATCAACAGGATTCCGCCGATTTCTTTCAACGTTATCGTTTCATGTAAAAAAATCACCCCCACCAATGAGGCCACGATTGGCGTCAGGAATGTTACAAAGGATACTTTGACCACTTCAATTTTCCGCAGCAGTGAATAATAGATAAAAAATGCCGTTGCGGAACCGAATATTCCAAGATAAGCGGCCGCGCCAATATTGCGTAATGTCCAGGACATTACAGCAAATTGACCCGATACCAGGGCCCCGGTCAAATGGATCATACCACCAACCAACAGAGACATCGCCGTCAGCACCATAGGATCAGAATCCTTCCCATAGGTTTTGATATAGACATTCGGATATGAAGCCATCAAAACACCGATTATTACGACAAAACAACCCACCAGGATTTCGGCATTAAAGACCAGGTGCTGATCCGAAAGAATCAGAACAACCCCGATTGTTGCTAAAAATATTGAAGTCAACCGGCGGAAATTCAGATTTTTAGCCGACACCATAAAATGGGCCAGAATTCCGGTAAATAGAGGAAATGTTGCCCATAAAATCGAAGACAGACTACTGGGTATATAACTCATCGCCCAGTAGGTGCACAGGTAGCTCAGGCCCATGCTGAACACACCAACAACAAGGTAGAGTTTCACCGAAGATTTATCAAAAGGGATTTTACGGCCGGTCAGTTTGATTACCGGAAACAGCAGCAACAGAGCAACCCCATAACGGATTGCCAGGCCAAGCATTGGCGGTGTAGAACTCGATCCGATCTTGATCGCCGCGTAGGTTGTTCCCCAAATCAGACATAAGAGAAAAAATTGTAAATACTTGATCAATTGTTTTCCAATAATTTATCGATAAAGCGCAACTATCCAGTCCGGCCTGCTAAATTAGTGATTTAGACGGTATCCTGGTAATAAAATCCGAAAATTTATTGGGAGAATGACTTTAGAAATCCAGGCCCAGTGAAAAATACCACTGCGGTGAACGAAATTTGATCATGTCGTAGCGCCAGGCGCAATCAATTTTCAACAGAAAATAACCCATGAAAAGACGTGTGCCAACACCAAATCCGGATACCAAATCATCCATGATGGTCCCGTAATAGGGATCACTGGTAAAGGGGTGGAAATCATTCGCAAACCAGGCGCCGCCAACATCAAAGAAGGTAATTCCCTGAAGCCCGCCAATTGTCATCGGTAATGGCCAACCCAACGCCAGGTATTTTATAAAGGGATAGCGAAATTCGAAATTGGCCAGAAAGTAGCGGGTCCCGGCCCGCTCATAATAACGCGCCCCTCTCAAGGGTGTCACAAAATCGGAGAAATAGATATCTTCCAGCATCGATTCATTATCGTCATCCAGAACATAATCCCGCCATTTCTGATTTATCCAGTTGGTTTCACCACCCAGGAAAAAGCGCTGGGCATTGGGTCCTTCACTGAGACCACCCGACAGGCGCAGAGCAAAGGAGTACTCGCGATTCAGTTTGAAATACCTTCGGATATCAGCCTGAACTGTCTGGAATTCAAGACTCGTATCCGTGTATTTGGGACTGACCGTCGCATCGATCCGCCAGCGCCAGCCATCGATGGGATAAAAATAACTCCACAGAGTATTGTCGTACACGAACGCAGCTCTCGGCAGGATCGTATGTATCATGCGATTACTCAGTGTCTGACCGGTGTAAATATCAATAAACTTCTGTTCAACATTGTAGGAAGTCGCAGCTAATTCAAAACGCGAAAGTCTTGAAAACGGCCGGGACATGGAAACATCGATTCCATAGTTCCGTAGGCGATATAGATAAAAGAGGCTGTAGTACCAAAAATTGGCATTATGGAAGCCGGTTACAGCGTAATTGGTACGATTCTTCAGATATTGATATGACAGGTAATAGTCACTGTTTTCCAGATCGATATACAATTCTGATCCAAAGCTCAACTGGTGATCTCCCAAAACATCGCTAAATACAAATACCGTGGTCCCCTGAAATCCCCAAAAATTACTATATCCAGCCTGGCTATCAATGTAATCCAGGCTGAATTTGGTTTTATACGGACTGACGACAAACTCACCGTTTTCATCTTTATAACTGATGGAATCAGTGAGCGCCATTGTAGTATCAGGCTCTTCCGGAATTTCCCGCTGGTAGTTGGGCGCAAATATGTAATTGGTATAGGATTGCTGAGTATCTACCCGGTGAGTATAGGACTGCTTGACATCTTCCGGTGTCGGATAATCAAAGCGTATGTTTTCATCGGGATTTTCCCAGATTTCTTTCAGGCTTTCGGCAAACACGGTGGCTTTGATTTCTCTGGGTTTATCGAAAAGATTCAATGGATTACTTAGTATAAAAACATCCCAGCCGTAATCGGCATATCCTGCAAAAACCAGCCGGGAATCATCTTTGGACAGGCAGGGCTGGAAAATTCCGGTCAAAACGTTGGTAATCGCGACCTGTTTACCGGAATCGATGTCCATAATATACAAGTTTGAGACGCCGTTGATATCCGATGTATAAATAATCTTATTTTCGGTATTGGCCCAGGCGGGATAATTCTCATTCCAGGGTGTATCGGTAATCTGATTGATCTGATCACTATCCAGATCATACACAAAAAGATCGGTCTGATTGTAAGGGGACGTCGCCCAATTTGTCAAATCGTCTTTGGGAAAACCGCCGTTTTTGATATTTCTCTGGGAGGCGAAAATAATTTTCCTTCCATCGGGTGACCAGTTCGGCTCGAAATCCGACGCCCAGTCATTGGTCAGGCGGAACAGTTTGTCATCTTTCATATTATAGAGATACAAGTCGGTCCGGTCACTGTTTAATCCGATAAACGCTAACCTGTCACCCTCGGGAGACCAGGCCGCGGTAAAGAGCTCGTTAATTTCATCAAAGGTATATTTTTTGCGCTTTTTTGTCTCAACATCCACCACAATCAAGGCGTCTCTTGCGCCGCTTTTCACGGCCAGAACGATTTTTTTACCGTCGGGAGACCAGCTCAACCGCGGATTTAGCCATTTCAACTCCTCGAGATCGGGGGTCCGTTGACCGCTAACCAGTTTATCTTCGACTTCGCCCTCTATGGCGTCAATCAGGAATATATCCGCATATCCCTTTCGGTCAGACATCAGTGCTATCTTGGTCCCGTTCGGATTAATGGCCGGACCGGTATTAAAATAATTTTTCAGTTTCTTGTGATCCGTCAGACGAATAGCAATATCGTCGAGCTCGTCACGGTCGGCAATATCCGGCCAGTATTCTTTCCGGACCCATTTGTGCCAGGCTTCGGTCAACTCTTTCATATCCAGGCCGATAGATTTTTCAATACCTTTTTCCGCACTGGAACGGCCCTTCATATTGGTCCAAATCTCACCGATTTTCTGATCACCGTACCGTTCCGCAATAAAACGGTAAACCGATTGTCCGCCTTTATACGCCAGGTAATAATCCAGTTCCTTGATATTCGGGATATCGTTATTGGTCGCAATATCCCGCAGAATCATATCCGCATTCGTGTCCCAGCCCATGGAGATATATTCCGCCAGCCCTTCATTCATCCACAACGGAATCCGCAAACGTACCCGACCGGAAACGACACTCTGTATATTGCCACCGTAGATCATGTCATTCACCACCACATGAACCAACTCATGCCGAATCAGATGCCAGAAATTATTGTTACTTCCGTCAAATGCCACCACTGTCCGGTTCTTCAGTAATTCGGTGAATCCTAAAATACCTTCATACAGATAACCCAGAGTAACATTGGTTTGCTGAAAATCGCTGTGCGAATTATAGACAATGACCGAAACGCGCTTGCGCATCCGCCAGTTCAGAACCCGGGATATTTCATCGACCGCCTGTTCGACAACCGGCGCCGCAAAATGCGAGAGTTCTGCACCATCATCGTGAAAAAAGATATCAAAGTGTTCAGTCTGTATAAAGGACCAGGTATAATCATTGTACCGGACTTTGTTTTTACCAAACTGCGCGGATGCAGCCGAACTCAGCAGCAAAACCGTCATCAGCGCTACAGTTATGGAATTTAGGCAAACTTTCTTTATTACAGATAAAATCATTTTATTGCTCTGAAAATATTAGCATTCGTTATTCTTAGATGTCAAAGGTAACGGCTCAACTGCATCGTTCCTATTTTAAATATACAACTTTTTTGGATAATTCCACCCAACTGTTCTCCAGGCGGATAAAATAGACGCCGGACGGTAAATTTGTTGGCTGCCAAACCAGTTCCCGGTACCCGGAACGCCGATGACCTTCATCGATTGTTTCCACCAGCCGTCCGTTCATATCATAGATCACAATTCTGGAATCCGTGTCATAGGGCAGGTAAATATCAAAATTTGTAGTGGCATTAAAAGGATTGGGATAGGGATTGGTCAGGAGAAATTTATCCGGCAAATACCCAATATCGGGATCGATCGTGGAATATCGGATTGTTTTCAGAATCCAGTTATCCGGATCAATGATTACATTTTCCGGCATTTCCGAAAACTGAAACGCAAATGACTGTGACGCCAGTGAATCAGCAATTGTCAGCAGAGAATCACGGTCATTGAATTCCACTTTTACGTCAATCGGCATGCGGAACAGATTCGTTTTCGATTGGGTCTGGTCAATCTGCAGCGTCATCTGCCAATTGTTCGCAGCCGTTTTTTGCCGACCCCAGCTGATCTTATAGTCCGGCTGTCCCGATCCGTACACCCACTGATCAAAAAACCAATTCAGATCTTTCCCGTAAATTGATTCACAAATCTGCATGAAATCTTCCGTCGTAGCAACATCCATGTAATGTGCATCCCGATAGGCCGGAAAAATATCCTTAAATACCGGATCACCAACCACCCCCCTGAGCATGTGCAGAATCCAGGCGCCTTTATCGTATACCAGCAGATTAAATATGGAATTAACATTGGTTGTATCCAGGATATACACCGGACCGGATTGCCAGTACTCCGGCCGGTTGATGTAATCCATATAATCATGGTAATCGCTTTTTCCTTTTTTAAATTCTTTCCAGAGCGCTTCCGAATAACGGGCGAATCCCTCATTCAGCCAAATTTCTTTCCAGTTGGCGCAGGTAACCATATCGCCCCACCACTGATGGGCCAGTTCATGGCAAATCATCATTTCGCTGTAGGCCCCCAGACTTGTACAGGTCTGGTGTTCCATTGCACCACCCCAGGAAAATTGGGCGTGACCATATTTTTCCTTGATGAACGGATACTCGCCCCAGATATCAGCAAAAAAGGAAATCATCTCCGTGGTCAATAAAAGCACATCCGTCAGGTGTTCATACTCCGGATAATACCAGTGATAGACCGGCATGGAAGTTCCATCCAGTGCAATATAGGTCTGTTCGATAAGTTTGTAGTTTGTCACTGCCAACGAGATCAAATAGGTCGTAATCGGGTAACGCTCCTGCCAGTGATATGTAACTGTACCATCCTGATTATCACTAATTTCCACTAAAGTTCCGTTCGATATTGCCGTCAGGCTATCGGGAACTGTCAGGCTGATATCGACAGAATCGGCCTTGTCGCTGGGAATGTCCTTACAGGGAAACCAGCCCCGGGCAAAATAGGGTTCGCTGAGCGTAGAGACAATCGGAACATTAGCGTGGTAAGCAAAAGAAAATCCCTTTAATCCGCCCGCTACCGGACTGCCGCCATAGGCAATCCCGATATCAAATACAGCCCCGCTGTCAATCGGCGTCTGTAATTGAATGCGTAGATTGTCACCGTTCTGTTGAAAAACCGATGCATCGCCCAGAACACTGTCAACTGTCAGCGGCGCCAGTAAATCGAGTTCAATGACAGAAAGGGCCGCGGTTTTGGATTTGCCGCGAATTGTCACCCGTCCGCTTATTTCTTTATTTTCAATGTCAATCCGGAGCTCGATTCCATAAAAACCGACATCATACTGGTTTTGGCCGGACTTAGCGACGGGCTTTACCAGTTCCCTACGATTTTGAAGAGCCGTCCGTTTCATTTCAATTTCCTGAAAAACCCAATCAGGATCGGGCTGCCCGGTGGCGCCAACACCCAATAAAACGCTGATTAAAAGAATAAGATACTGCTTCATTGTCCTTATAACTGTCTCAATAAAATCTAAGACACTTTCCCAAATAATGCAAAAATTCGTTCTACTATTCTAAGTGAAATTTTCGTAGATTCCGGCAATTCAAACATCCGGAGTATTAACACATGGCCCATATAATTGTTCCCCAGGCAGAAGCGATACTGGACAAGGAATTCCAAGTACTGGACAAGGGATTTGTCCGCCTGGTTGACTACCTTGGCGGCGATGACCGCATTGTTCAGGCCGCCCGGGTATCCTATGCCGGAGGTACTAAAACCGTCCGGGAAGATAAGGCGCTGATCGATTACCTGATCAGCCACGAACATACATCTCCTTTTGAGCAGGTGGTATTGACCTTTCACTGCAAAATGCCTGTTTTTGTCGCCCGCCAGTGGATTCGGCACCGCACTGCCCGCCTGAATGAAATCTCCGGTCGCTACAGCGTCATGGTGGACGAATTTTACAACCCTGAAAAAGAGCAGGTTTTATATCAAAGTAAATCCAACCGGCAGGGTCGGGATACCGAAGAAGTCCCGGAGCATCTGAAAGAAAAAGTGCTGGATATTCTTATCAGTGGCCAGAATACTGCCTATGACGATTATCAAAAACTGATCGATGAAGGGATCGCCCGGGAGCTGTCCCGGATCAACTTACCGCTTTCCCTGTACACCCAATGGTACTGGCAGATCGATCTGAGTAACCTGTTCCATTTTCTGAAACTGCGGATGGACTGCCATGCCCAATGGGAAATCCGTCAGTACGCCGGTATAATGGCCGACATCACCAAGGCCGTTGCTCCAATGGCTTATGAAGCATTTGAGACCCATGTACTCAATTCAGTAAGTTTTTCCGGGCAGGAACTGGAAGCCCTGAAACTTCAAATAGAAGGCAAGGACCACAATTTGAGCGGAATTCACAAGGCGGAATACGAAGCGAAAATTAAAAATATTCAGTTATAAGTTTCATCTGTTTATTGAAAACCGTCTTCAACCTAAATATTTTTGACATTAATGCCAGAAATTGTAGATTTTATTGTGACATCTGTAACAGACATTTAAACTCGGTAAACTTACTTTATATCATTAAGCCAAGAGGAGAGTCATGAAACAAATACCAACCAGATTAGTTTCCTTACTTTTTTTACTTTTTTTTACTTCCCTCAGCGCGACTAACTACTACGTCACAAAAAGTGGAAATGACCGGAATAGTGGTCAATCGCCGGCTCAGGCATGGAAGACTATTGATGAAGCCATGGATCACTCCTATTCCGGTGGCGATACCCTGTTTATCGGCTCCGGTGATTACTGGGAATATATGCCTGTCGGTAGTTCCGGATCAAGCGGATCGCCCTTTGTAATTTATGGAGATATCACCGGCGAAAAAACCGGTCAGCCGGCGGGCGCTGTCGGCATCGGCGCCAGCAATAAAAACTATGCAGTTGAAATCAACGGGCGCCATGACGTTCACATATACGGTATCACTTTCCAGGGACCTAAGAAATCCTGTGTCTATATTTACAATTCCGATAATATCCAGGTTTCCCATTGTATCATGCAGTGGCAGTCTCAATACGGAATCTATACCTATAAAGCCGGCGGCTACCTGAGATTTACTGATAATACAATCACAGACGGAACCTACTCAATATACCTCTATTATAACGATGATAATGCTCTGGCTGATATTCTGTCAAATACGATTACAAATTCCACAATAGGCATCTATTGCCATACATCGGATATCGACTCCATTGCTTATAATTCAATTTCCAGCATCAACAATTACGGAATTTATGTCCGCTATGCCACACCCTGCAATACAATTTCTCACAATGAAGTTTATAATATCTGGAATTATTACGGGATTTATGCCTACCGTATTAACTGCTCAAGTATTGATAATAACTTGCTCTATAACACGAAAAAAATTGGTATCTATGCATACGCTTCAAGCAGCAGCTATTCCATCGGTTCCATATCGAATAATGAAATTCATGATATCTGGGACGATCACGGAATATATGCATGTTACTATAACATCGACCGCATTTCCAATAATACGATTTACAACTTTCAGGATCGCGGTATTTACGTTCACGGTAATAACAGCTATACTGTCTCCGCAATCGACAGTAATTATATTCATAATGGTTGGGTTGACGGTATTTTTATCTACAAGACTAAGGATGTGAATTCTATTTCTTACAATCACGTTCATAATGTTAATATCGGCATTTACTGGTATCCTTCAAGCTATTATTCAGTTGGAGATTTCTCAAACAATGTTTTACATACAAATATGACCGGCGGAATGCTGATTAGATATATCGATAACACTACAATCAGAAACAATCTCATCTATGGTAACCAATACTGGAATGGATACGGTATCAAGGTTTATGACAACAATAACCGGACACTGAATATTGTCAATAATACAATCTATAAACCCGGCGATTACGGAATCTACGGCAAAGACGTTATCGGTACCTGGCGTAACAATATTGTTGTCGGCAGTAACAATCGCGGAATCTACGGAACCGGCAGCTTTAATATCACCGATTCCTATAACTGCGTCTGGGATAATCCGAATAACTGGTCCGGGAAAGCCGGCGCCGATATCGGATCGTTTTCACAGGATCCACTCTTTGTAGACCCCAACGGAGCCGATAATTCATTGGGCGGCAGTAATTGGGAAGACGACGACCTGCATATTCAAAGCACGGGATATTCATGGCATTTCGGGTCATGGCAGCCGGATGCGGAAGACTCCCCCTGTCTTGATACCGGTGACCCCAATGACGACTACAGCAATGAACCGGACGATAACGGTGGCCGAATCAATATCGGTCGCTATGGTAATACCGGTGAAGCGTCGCGGATTGGTTCCAGTTGCCCGATTACCGAAACCTTTGCATCCTTTCCGGATTCCAGCTGGATGCTTGTCGGCGTTCCGGTTATCCCGGTGGACGGCGATCCCTTCGCCGTCTACGGCGATGATTTCGGCGGTGAAATGCCCAACGGCTCGAACTGGGCCTGTTACCGCTGGACAACCGAAGATTCCGTGTCGGAATATTATGAATACGGTGATGGAACTGAATGGCAGCCGCCGGACTGCTATCCGGGAATCGGCCATTATATGTGGCAGAACACCGGGAATCCGGTTGCTGTCGATGTAGTCGGATGCCCTTTGGATGACGATGCTGTTCTCGATGTGGCCAAAGCACCAACCGTGGACTGGGAACCCCATCCGCCGGGGTATAACATGTTTGCCAACCCATTTAATTTTACAATCGATTGGTCCAACTCTTCCATCATTAAATACGCCCCGGGCCGCAGCAGATCGACCGAATATACTCTAGACGAAGCCGCAGCAGAAGGCATTATCAGCCGTTATGCCTACATCTGGAATTATGTGGACGGACAGTACGAAATTGTGACCCCCAGTGCCGTACAAATCGATGATACAATCTCCGTCTGGCAGGGATTCTGGTTCGTGCAATTGGATTCCGTCAATGATATTGAACTGGTCATTCCACAGACCCGGGCATTAGGAAAAATATCACAAGTATCCAATGATCTTGCCGTAGCATTTTCAAAACACGCGTACCGGACTGCATCAGTTGCCACCGGTTGGGATTGGTTTTTAAAACTCGGTGTTGTTTCTGAAGACAAACAGGTACAGGATGTCTCCAACGGCATCGGAACAGCCGAATCTGCCTCCGACGCTACCGACTCCTGGGATGCGCTTGATTTTAAAGGGACCAATTTCAACGGGAATTATGTGCAGATGCACTTCATCAATTCCGATGAAAAAAACCACGCCTACGACATTCACGCTCCATTCACCGAAACCAGTGACTGGCAGATGCGGGTCACCGCCATGTCCGATAATGTGAACAAACCATTTTATCTTGTCTGGCCGGAAATGCGGCTGGTCCCGGAAACCGTCAAATTTACGTTGTATAATGCCGATAAAAGTGAGGTCCTGGTTTCCGATCTGAGAGATGCATCGATACCGTATTACGAATTTTCATATGCAGAGAGTGATAATTATTTCACCATTGAAGCGAAAAAGACAATTGATACTAAAGCGCCGGAATTTTCATTCATTGTCACCCAAAACTCCTATGCTCCCCAGGATGCCACCATTTATGCGATTCCATCGGAACCGGTTACTGGCATTTCGGCAACTTTAAACGACATTAACACAGAGCTCAAAGAGTTACAGTCACCACCTTATGTTTATTACCAGAAGGCGCTGCTCACCGGCTCCGGTACGCTTCAATTTTCCATTTCCGCCGACGATAATTCCGGTAATAGTGGAACGGGAACTGTCAGTGTAAATTCCGGTTTGGCCAAGCCGACGGAGGCAATAACTATCACCGATGAAGCAAGTGGTATTTCTCTGGAAATTCCTCAAGCGGCCGTTTCAAAAAACACACCAGTAGTGCTCACGTATTGTGAGATGGATCTGGACTACGACGTGGGCTTGGTACCGGTCAATAAGCCGGTCTATATTGGCCCGAAGAATACCTACTTCAATAAAACTGCCGATCTGAAAATTCCGGTTGACGATGTCGAAGTATCATTGTACTGTTACAATGGTAAAACCTGGGAATATGTATCTCCATACGGCCGATCCATAAAAATAAGTAAAAGCGGTACTTACCAGCTCTTCGCAAAACCAGTCATTGACCAGGAAGAAACAGCAGTGCCTCTTCGCTTCAAACTCTACACGGCTTATCCCAATCCGTTCAATAACTCCACAATCATACGTTATGATATTGAAAAAATGAGCAATATATCGATTATTATTTATGATCTTCAGGGACGGGAAGTTCGGACTCTCACCAGCAGGCGGCAATTACCCGGCTCTTATGCCATCCCCTGGAATGGGAAAAACAACGACGGGCAACTGGTGGCCTCAGGAAGTTATATTTTCCAGTTTATGGCCCGGAACGGGAAATCTGTACTGTACAAACACAACCAGAAAATCACGCTGGTTAAATAACGGGAGAAAACTGATGATCAAACCTATTCTCCGCTATTGCTTTTTGGGATTTCTGATATTCTTTGCAATTATCAATTGTGAAAAGATTGTTTATACTACCGACAACACAGACCCGGCATTCACAGTTCAGCCAACAGTAATCGAGCTTGCCGATACCAGCGTCACGCTCTATTGGGAAACCGATGAAGCCTGTCACACCGAAATCTATTACGGAGTAACGGCGAAATACGATTCTGTTTATGCGGAAGCAGAAAACCGTCAACTCCATACGGTTATCATCAAAGAACTGCTTCCCAAAATGACTTATTACTGCCGGGTCAGGATCTGGGATTTTGTTGACAACGGACCTATTGAATCCGATGAGGTCAACTTTACTACACTTCCCAACGAATTCAGTTACCTGCGTGAAGCCTGGGGAAAATATGCCGAACAACAATACACCGAGGCTGCCAGCCTGATCGGCGAGTCTCTGACTTTAAATGATTACAACCCGGAAATCATTGTGACGGCGGGCTGGATTTATCTGCAGCTAAACCAGACAGATGACGCCCGGGAAGCAATCGAAACTGCCTATCAATTGAGCCCATATATGCCGCTGGCGCTCGCTGCCAGAGCATTAATGGCTCAGATGGATGGTCTGCCCGATGATGTGATCACCTATTGTCAAATAGTCATTAGTCGCGAACCGGAATGGGAATATCACTATAATCCGGCCATTAATATTAACCTGGTACGTCTGCTTCTGGCCGAAGCCTATGTTCAAAATAATCAGGTCTCAAATGCCCAGTCACAGCTCGATCTGGCGTGGTCAGACAACGGTCTCGATCCGAATATCGCGGCTTCCTGGGTTGTAAACAGTGAAACATATAACGATTACGTCTTGGCATTGCTTGCCGCAATTCGCTACGCCTTGAGTCAATTGTAATCTAAAACCGGAGATAGGATACATGAAGTCAGTCGTTAATTATTTTCTCATTGCTTTAATATTGATTTGTTTGTCCACATTTTTATTGCATTGTGAAAAAGAGGTCGTCAAGGTCAGAGACGATGAAGATATTCCGGTTCTGGAAACAGAACCAGGCGTTCTGGAAACAAGTGGAACAAGCGCTACAATTTACTGGATCACAGATGAACCCTGCTCGGTCAATGTCTATTATGGCCTGACCACTTTTATCGACACCTTAACGAAAACGGGTACAGAATTTCGCCAGGTTCACACAATAATTTTAACTGAATTGATACCAAATTCAGATTACTTTTATCTTACGTCAAGTTATGATGTTGCCGGAAATTTTACTCAGTCAACTCCGGGAACATTTTCAACACCAGACGATACGATTAATTTTATTATTCATGGCTGGGACGCATTTGAAAACGGCGAATTCGCGGTGGCAGGGCAATTGTTCTTCAATTACCTTTTATCATCTCCTGAACATACGGAAGCGCTGACCGGATACGGCTGGTCGCTGACCCGGATTGATTCATTTGCAAATGCCATCAATCAGTTTAGTCTTGCAATAGAATTTGACGATCAATATACCGATGCGTTCAGTGGTTTATCAATGGCTCATTACCTGGATAGTAATTATACAGAATGTATCAATTCAATTGAATTCCTAATCGAATTAGATAATTTCTATGTATTTGAACATGACTCCGGTTATGACTATAACGATATCCATTTGATACTCCTGGACAGTTATGTTCAATCTACCCTGATCGATGAGGCGATTGAACTGCTTGATACTTATTATCCAGATTTTGCAGTCAGTTCCGCTGACAGCATCTATGATAATATTGATGACGCGTTAATCCATATTGTTCAGCTCATAAAATCCGATATCTGGTCCGGCGGTTTCCCATAAAACGCAATAATCCTAACACCGGGATTACAATGATTTTCTACAGAATACAATAAGCCCTCCACAGAAGGGCTTATTTAATTTATTGCTTTTTGGATATATAGAACTCTACTTACGGTGATGATGATGGCGGTGGTGGTGGTGGAATCGGACTACTGGAATGATGATTTCCATGCCCGTGACCTGTCCAGTAAGATTTACCCTGGGCCATTAGTTTAAAACTTTGGATTGTGGGTACGGTAAACACCGCTGTCATCGTCAGTTTTTTTAAAAAATTCCGGCGAGTGATATTGGTATCTTCGTTCTTTTCATTTCTTTTCATTACTCATTTCCTGTTTAGTGAATTAAATATACACTTTTTTAATGCCGGAATCAACATTCAATTCATTATCCAATCCAACAACGGATGAAATTGCCACAGAAACAAAAATGGGAAATCCTTTCCTTCCAGATTCACCATTAATGAGTTAAAGCGTCACTTATATGACTTTGTGTACCAGGAGACCGACCATTAGAATGAGCGAAACAATAATCAGCGCAACGCCGATATTGCCTTTTTTTATCTCTTCCCATTCGTCAATCGAAGTGGACAGCCAGTCAAACACTTTGATTGCCAGTCCGACGCCAAAGGAAAATCCCAATGACGCGACGATTGCCCAGCCGATTCCTCTCAGATACATCATTAACGTATAAGACCATGAAAAAGGGTCCATGTAACTCCTCCTTAATTGTTTTTTTGCATATTAATCAAATTTAACTTTGCGTACAAATTCCGATGAGTTTATCTCACCATTGACAAATTTCAGAATATTTTCTCTGCTGGCGCTGGCCACGATATTCTCAATTCCTTTATATTCCACGCTGACCACAACCGTTACTTTCTGAATCGGTTCATTGTGATAGGTCATGGCCTTCCCGGCCGCGTAAAATACGATCAGCATAATTCGGTCGAACTGGTTACGGGCACTCTTGACGCTCATGGTGAATTCTTTATTCCCATCAGCTAATACAGCCAGATTCATGCGCTCATACTCAATTGAAACCTGATAGGCATTGCATATTTGCTGGACCGATGAATAAAAACCTGAATTCGCGGAGACGTTAACAGTAAATATCAAAGAGATGGTAATCAATGCGAGCAGTAAAGACACACTTTTCATATTTCTCAAAATCTAACCTCCTTGTATGTGTTTCCCCTGTATGTCATGTAGCAGATATTAGCGCTTTATCACATTTTTGTCAATTGTTTTTTAATAATTGTTTTATCCTATTCACAAATCAATCCGAACCCCAGACCAGTACTCCGTTTTTCCACACCGATTGAACCGATGGATAACCCAGGAAATAGGGTATTCCCTGGTATTTTTCAAATTTCCAGAGCACAAAATCAGCCTGTTTCCCTTTTTCAAGACTCCCGACCCGGTCTTCGAGCACCAATGATCTGGCAGCATTATACGTCGCAGCCTGAATGGCTTCCAGCGGGGTCAGCTTCAGTTTCAGACAGGCGATGCTTATTACCAGCGGCATCGACTGGGTCATCGAACTGCCAGGATTAAAATCTGTTGCAATGGCCACCGGCAAACCCTTATCCCACATTTTTCTTCCAGGAGCGTAATGATCGGAACCCAAGAAAAACGTCGTCGCTGGTAACAAGATTGGGATAATATTGCCTTCAATCAACGCTTCTATTCCCTCTTCGGTAATAGCCGTCAAATGGTCCGCAGAAATGGCGCCCAGTTTCGCCGCCAGCTGGACACCGCCAATCGGTTTGAATTCCTCCGTATGCAACCGGATACCCAATCCCAGAAACTTGGCCGCCTCCAGCACCATACGGGTTTCACGGACTGAAAAAACACCCTCTTCACAAAATACATCACAAAAATCCGCCAGTTTTTCACGGGCGACTTTCGGCAACATTTGCTGAATAATCAGATCGATATAGCCTTCAGGGTTATCACGATACTCGTCGGGATATTCGTGGGCTCCTAAAAACGTTCGGACAATATCCAACGGATGTTCATCTGCCAGATCTTTCAGCAACTGCAAAGACATTAGTTCACTTTCCGGTGACAGACCGTAGCCGCTTTTTGCTTCAATCGTGGTGGTCCCGAATTGCAGAAAATCATCCAGTCGCTGCCGTACTTTCATTTTTAAAATATTGTAATCAGCGGATCGCAGACTTCGTACACTGGAGCGGATTCCGCCACCGGCTGCTGCAATTTCCATATAGGACTTGCCCATGATCCGCATTTCGTATTCCAGTTCACGGGTCCCGTAAAAAACCGGATGAGTGTGGGGATCGACAAAACCGGAAGTAATCAGCACATTTCCGGCATCGACTACCCTGAACTCAGGAGAATACAGATCCTTGCCTATTTCCTGAATATAACCATCGGAGACAAGCATTTCCACATTGTGCAGAACCTGCATGGATTCTGATGTCGAATTATACGTGACCAGTTCCCCGATATTTCGCACAATTAATGACTGTTCCATACTCACTTTCATTGATTACCTGCAAAACTAATACATTCAGCGGGATCAATCAAGCAGTATACATGTGAGTTTTGACACAAAAAACGGACATCAAATATTTGACAGTATCCCAAATGAACTCTATATTTAACAAATAAAATATATTGGCGGGAGGTTCAAATAGCTAAGCGAAAACAGAATGACAGGTCGAAAAAGAAAAATAAATTTTCCGTACCGTTTGATGTTGCACTCCTGGTGGTCTTTGGCACCCTGATATTTATTTTACTTGTATTGACTAATCGGGTATGCAAACCGAAAGATGATTTGAATATTCCCGATTTTTCCATTAATATTAGACATTATTATGAGCAAACTAATACAGAGGGGCTAACGCTATGAGAAATCTCGGTATTTTTATTTTTGTAATCGGTTTACTATTGCTGGTTTTGGACCCGACAATCATCCGCATTATCGGAATACTTGGCGCGGCGTTTGGGTTGTTTGCGCTACTGGTTCCGGATAAAGCCGGCGAAGTGATGGACAAATTCAAATCCAAAAAAAGCGATAGCGAATAGACGATCATTTCCTTTCGCATTACCCGGATCAATTGCACATTGTGATTGATACCGCACTCAGATATATTTGAATGTACCATTTTTTTTATTCCCCGCCAGAGAGATATGCCTGAGTTTTAAATTTCCGGGGCAAAATAGCATTGCATATCTTGTTCGTCTGTCCTATATTTTTCCCTTGGTGAGTTCTAATAATACACGCAAAAAAAGATATCTGGAACAATTGGCATTGCCGGTAAATTGGATTTTGAGCAGCGGGACATGTTTGAAGAGCCGTTAAAGACTAAAATACTGACCCGACACGAAAAAGAGATGGGCATTCAGGTTGCTGAAATGGAGAAGTATAAATATATCTGCAGCCAGCAAGAGGGGTGTGATATCGGCAAGCGGGCTTACTTTGAATGGACCCAGAAGTATGGGAAAAAAGTCCGCGAGTGGCTGGAATCCCTGTCCGACGATGAAATCAATCACCTTTTTGAGGCCCTTTCGGAACGAATCAAGATCTATATTTTTGAAAAAGCACATTGACGCTTTTATTATTGAATAATATGGCGAAGATTACCGATATTGTGTATCGTTACAGTAATTTTAACAAGCGCGAATTTATTGGAAACAGTATTTTAATGGAGGACAGATATTTATGGGCAAACAGGAACAGGTAAAATTACCGGATAATGCATACGGTAAACTGAGAGACGGCGAAGAATATGTGCCGGTAATTCCGGCTGGAAAAATCGTACCGGAAGTCACAACGTATTCACTGTTTTGGGGACTGTTTTATTCGGTGCTATTCTCTATGGCGGCAGCCTATCTGGGGCTGAAAATAGGCCAGGTTTTTGAGGCGGCTATACCGATTGCGATTCTGGCAGTCGGCACTTCAGTAATGCTCAAACGCAAAAACGCTCTGCAGGAAAATGTTATTATTCAATCGATTGGATCTTCGTCGGGCGTAATCGTAGCCGGCGCGATTTTTACAATACCCGGTCTGTATATATTAGGCATTGATGTCAGTTTTATGCAGATTTTCTTAGCGTCACTGTTTGGCGGTGTTTTAGGTATCCTGTTTTTAATTCCATTCAGAAAATATTTTGTTCAGGATATGCATGGTGAATTTCCCTTTCCAGAAGCAACGGCTACAACCGAAGTGATTATTGCCGGTGAATCGGGCGGTGAACAGGCAAAGGTCCTGGTCGTGGCGGCAATTATCGGTGGTATATACGATTTTTGTGTCGCGGGACTGGGATTGTGGAAAGAGGTCGTTTCAACCCAGGTTTTCCAATGGGGCGCCTTTCTGTCGGATAAGTGGAAGTTAGTGCTAAAAATTAATATTGGTGCTGCTGTGACCGGATTAGGATATATTATTGGGCTCAAATATGCGCTGATCATCGCCTGTGGTTCCTTTCTGGCCTGGTGGGTGCTGATTCCGGCGTTTTACTATGTGGGACAACACCTCGTTGAGCCCCTCTTACCGGCAGCAATCCTGATCAGGGACATGCAACCGCAGGAGATTTTCACAAATTATGTCCGTCATATTGGTATCGGCGGCATTGCCGCTGCGGGTATTATCGGAATTATCAAATCGTCGAAAATCATTGCCGGCGCCTTCAAACTGGCCGCTAATGAACTGACTGGCGGCATCCACGCAACTGCCGAAGGAGCCGTCCCCCGGACCCAAAAAGATATAAAAATGAAATGGATCGCTATTTTTCTGTTGGTAACATTTATTGCGTTGTTCGTATTTTTTCTTTTTGGCGTTGTTGAAATGAATTTTGGGCACGCCCTTGTCGGGATACTCATTGTATTAATTATTTCGTTTTTATTTACAACCGTGGCGGCCCGCGCTATTGCGCTGGTTGGGACCAATCCGGTTTCCGGAATGACCCTGATGACGCTGATTTTATCATCCGTGATTTTGCTGAAAGTTGGTTTGACCGGAGAGAAGGGGATGCTGGCAGCATTGATTATTGGGGGTGTGGTCTGTACGGCGCTGTCAATGTCCGGGGCATTTATATCGGACTTGAAAATTGGTTACTGGCTGGGAACAACTCCGCAGGTTCAGCAGCGCTATAAATTTGCCGGAACACTGCTAGCGGCGTCGTCCGTGGGATTTGTTATTCTTGTGCTGAATAAGACTTTTGGCTTCGGTGCAGCTGCCGGCCCGAATGCCCTGGAAGCGCCTCAGGCATCAGCGATGGCGGCGGTTATTGAACCGTTAATGACCGGCTCGCCGGCACCGTGGACGCTCTATATTGCGGGTGTTTTTATGGCAATTATTTTGGAATTTATTGGTGTCCCGCCACTGGCATTTGCGCTGGGAATGTACCTGCCCATTTATCTGAACACTCCGATTCTGGCCGGTGGTCTGATTGCTCATTTTGTCGGGAAATCCACTGATAACCAGGAACTTGTTAAAAAACGCAAGGAAAAAGGGACGCTGATTGCATCGGGATTTATTGCCGGTGGCGCAATTATGGGAGTCGTGGCGGCGTTTATTATTTTCTTTGGCCAGAAGATCTTTGGTGATAACTGGACCCTGATGCAGGCGATCGGCACTGAACACTGGGTGGAATCGGCCGGTGGTGAAATTCTCGGTTTTGTGATGTTCATCTTAATCCTGGGTTATTTATACTGGGATTCGACCAGGGTGAAAGAATAGTTGTATTCCAGCGCACGTTTTATGATGTATTAAATGTGTATGTTCAATAAAAACAGGGAGGAATAGAGATGAATAAATCCATATTAATTGTCGGGCTTGTAGCGATGCTGCTATTCGCTCCGGCCTGTCTTGAAAATCTTTTTTCTACACCAGAAGAGGATGTGTTAAATAAAGAACTGGTTGGTGTCTGGTATCGTTTTTCGGTAATCGAAGACGGTGTGCAATATGGATTTCCGGCATTGATCAAATTGCAGGATAATGGCAATGGCACTATTGAGGGCCGGGATGAACCGGATCAGGAAGAACCTTTTTACGATTCGTTTGCGTGGGCGACGGATGGCGCTAGGATTACGATCACCGATGAAAATGACAGCACTATCTGGAGCGGTTCTTTTACATTGAGCGACAACAATACTGTGGTCCACTTTACGTACAGTTCAGAGGGTCATTCTTACGAAGAGATATACGTGAAGTATATCGGTGAAAAAGACCCGGATTTGATTGGAACCTGGATTATGGTAGATTCACAAATCGGGACGGAAGAACCGTTGACGGTTGAACGGATTGTGTTTACCCCTGACGGAAATGCCGTTGATTACCGGATCGACGATCTGGAAGGGTCGCAGGACGTGAATATTGATCCCTTGACTTGGAATTCATCGGGTAATTATCTGGTTGTTTTCGGTGAAGGCGAGCAGATACCGATGGTAATCCAGTATTCGATAAATGAGGGCGTTTTAACGGGTATGATTTACAATGAAGATGGCCTATGCGAAGAATTCACCTTTGTCAAAGATGCCGGCGAGATTGATCCAAATGGCGTAGGTACCTGGCTACTCTCTTCTGTGACAATTGATGGCTTTTTAAATCCAATATTCGGGCTACAAATCACGCTTGATCTGAACAGTAACGGAGCCGGTACATGGGCCATAACGACCCTGGCTGGTTCGGAATCGTATACATTTAACTGGAAGACGAATAGTGGCTATGTATTTATATATCGAGACGAGGCGCCCCTGATTGCCTGGGTTCAGGAATATCATATTTCCGGGAATACAATGACACTGAAGACCGATACAGAATATTATGAAGGTTATGGCTGGGTGACAGTGGAATACACCTTTACGCGATCGTCATAGAATATTGGATTTATAGAACAGAGAGGGATTGATCCGGGCGGTCAATCCCTCTTTTTAATTGTCTTTGGCGCCCTGGTAAATCCAGTCTTCGATTAACTGAATTTCGATTCCCTGAAGATACGGACCGCCCTGTGGCATACGATATGGAAGGATAGCTTGTTCATCGCTGGCAATTGACTCGTATAAGAGGCTCTGAGAGGGATAGCCAAGCACCACAAGATTATCAGGGTGATTACTGTTGCCGCTCATGAGGGCTCCATAGCTGGATAAATCGAGATTGCCCGGACTGGCATTATCGAAATGGCAACGCGTACACTGTGTTTTAAAAATTGGTAAAATATCATCGTTGAAACTCACTGTCGGGTTATCCGTGCTTTCACAGAACGAGAGCAGTAATAACAGAGACACTGTTGTTATTAAAAGTAACTGCATTAAGGATTTTTTCTTCATTAGGGTCTTCCTTTATAAATATTGGGTAATGCTTATTGATGAAATATTTCCCGCGTCGCTTAGGCCTACAACGGCGAGGTCAAAGACAAAGGACCGAAAATTGATTCCAATTCCGGCAGATGCTGAGCTGAAAAAGTTTTTAAAACTTTCCTGGCCACGGATTTGGAATCGCCGCGTGGAGTTTCCCCACCGCAGAAACAGGTGTTCCCCGATGATAAATTCACCACCGATATTGGCAATATATTCGTCCCGATAGGACCGAAAGGCATCTACGGACAGGATCATTGGCAAATGCGCCAACTTTTTTGAAATACCGGCGATCAGCATTGATGGTAAAGGTTCATCGCTGCCGGAGAAGCTGTCAATCAGAATGCCAAAATTCCGATAACTTAATCCAATTGACAGGGTGGAAACTTCATTGTGGTAAAGAATTCCAAGCGACCCCAGAAAGGCCGATGCGGTCATAGTATTTAATCGGGATTGCGTCAAAGCCGTTGATAGTCCCATGCTGAGCCGTCGGGTCAGTTTCCGGCTGTAGGCTACAGACGATGTCAAATCATACACACTGAAGCTGCCGGTTTCTGTGCCCTCCCAGTCCCGTTCGGTAAACGAGCCGTAATTCAGATAACTAAACAGCACGGCAAATTTTCCCGGAACGGGAGTTGTAAAAACCGTATACGCCGAGCTGGCAGAAATATCAAGTGGAAACATCGTGTAATTAATTTGCCACAGATCGGGTGAATGAGCAATGACAGCGGGGTTGAATAGAACACCGGAAGCGGATTTGGATTGACTGCTGGCGGCGGCTCCCATTCCCCAGCCCCGGGCATTTACGGGATGATTGAGTCCCTGAAAAAACGCCTGGCCATTGAGACCGGTGGCATTGATCATCAGGAAATATATCAGAACCAGTAATATCTGTTTTTTCATTCTGTCAGCGTCTCATTTTCACTATTTTCTTCAATATTCCACTGTTGAACGATTTTTTTGTTCCGACGACCTTTGATAAAATACACAATTATGACCAATAACGGTATAATTAACCAAATAATGTACTGAATGTCCAACAGAAATATCCAGCGGTACCGGCTGACAATATACTTTTTCCAGCGATATTCCAGGATTTCGATCTCGGTATCTGTCAACCGCTGAAGCGTTACGTGAAAGTTTTTTGTGACCGCAATGTTGCTAAATATTTCACGAATGATTTGCTCTCCATATACAACGACCAGAAACTCTATCATGGACGAGCTTTCCGCGTAGGCAAGTTCGGCCTGCAGGTGGTTGTACGTTAAAAAATCCACCAATTTTGAGAGTGGTATAATCCGGTTTTTAAGAATCGCCCGCGACAGAATAATTCTACTCTGAATATCATAGGGACGACTGATATAGTTGGCCCACCCTTCGTTAAACCAGGCGGGAGTAATATTCAACGGCACAAACAATCCCTGGTATAAATGGATAAATTCATGCTCTACGGTTTCACGGAACTGACGCAGGTTGGTATTGGTCAGACCGGGGGATTTTAATACGATTATCTGTTTAGGGAAAATGGTTACAGCGGCTGTCCAATAGGGCAGATGGGAGCCCGCCAATTGTTCAAAAGCTGCTTGCGAATCGGTAATATACACACGAATCGGCCGGGTATTATCACCAAACACATTCCTTAATTGTGGAACGTGGTCTTGAATAGTGTTCATTGTGAAAACAGCCAGCTGTTCCCGTTTTTCCGGGTAAAAGATGTGGATATTGTCGGCTATCAGTACTTTTTGTTCGGCAGACAGTAAATTGCATAAGACAAATAATAACAGAAGAATAAATTTTGGCATCAGAGTAAATCCATTGGATCAATATCAACACTGATGCGGACTTGACGGCTTTGAGATTGATAAACTACTGATACCAGAAACGATTTGAGCACAGAACGTAGTCGCGTACCGTTGGGGTCGGTCTCTTTGCGGGATTTAATAATAGACAAGTACCGGTAGCGGTTTTTGATTTTGCTGATAGGGGCGGGAGTCGGACCCAACACCTCCAGTTTTTTATTGTGCTGTTTTAGATAATGGGTACACGTTTCGGCGGCCTCTCGGACCTGAGATTCATTAAGGCCGGAAAACAGTATCGCAGCCAAACGGCTGAACGGCGGATAATTAATCGGGTTCCGCTCATTTAATTCCAGGGCGGTAAATTTGGCGATGTTCTGCTGCATTGCAAAACGAATGGTAATATCCTGGGGATTGAAGCTTTGAATAAACACCTCTCCCTGAATTTTTCCCCTGCCGGCACGTCCGGCAACCTGATAAAGCAGATGGAATACCCGTTCCCTAGCCCGAAAATCCGGCATGAACAGGCCAATATCCGCATTCAATACACCAACCAGAGTTACATTGTGAAAATCAAGACCCTTGGCGATCATCTGGGTTCCCAGGATTATGTCAATGTTACCGGATTCAAACTCCCGCATGACCCGCTGTGAAAATCCCTGTTTACGGGTGCTGTCGATGTCTAATCTGACGATCTTATGATTTGGGAAAGCATCCTGGAGGCAGGTTTCAACTCGCTGGGTACCAAATCCCGGATAGAGAAATTTAGACGACTGACAGTTCGGACAAAAGACCGGAGGCTGCTGGATTAAGTTACAGTAATGACAGAGTAATGTGGCGGCGTTTTTATGATAGGTCAGGGAGATGTCACAATTCCGGCATTTGGGCGTCCAACCGCAATCGGGGCATAGAATGACATTGGAATAACCACGACGGTTCTGAAGCAGCAGAATCTGTTCGTTTCGATCGAGTTTCTCGGCGATCTTCTCTTTCAAAAGCCGGGAGATGGGATTTTCAAAATCACCGGTACTCTTCCACTCGGCCTTCATATCAACAATTTCAATTGTAGCGGAAGGGGCATTGGAATACCGTTTTTTTAATTCTAATTTTTGAAATTTGCCGATCGCTGCATTGTAAAGACTTTCCAGGCTGGGGGTGGCTGAGCCCATAACAACAACGGCCCGAGCTTCCACTGCCCGCATCAATGCGGCATCACGGGCATGATATTTGGGCTCCTGGTCGCGCTGTTTAAACGAGCCGTCCTGCTCTTCGTCAATAATGATTAATCCCAGGTGGCGAATTGGAAGAAGTACAGCGCTGCGGGCCCCAATGACAATGGGATAAAGTCCGTCCCGGATTTTCTTCCAGAGTGTATTGCGCTGGGTACTGCTGAGATGACTGTGCCAGATGGCGATAGTATCTTTAAATTCACCCCTGAACCGGCTGGCGAGATGAGTCGTAAGGGTTATTTCCGGTACCAAAACCAGAGCAGATTTGCCTATTGCCAGCGTCTTTTTTATCAGTTTCAGATAGACTTCAGTTTTTCCGCTGCCGGTGACCCCCTGGATTAAAAATGGGGCAAAACGATCCGAACCGATATGTTGAGCGATTTCTTTGGTTACAAGATTCTGCTCATCTGTAAGCGAAACAGTTTTTTCTTTGGACAGAATCTCTTTCCAGAAGATATCATCAGAAATTTCCGTTTCTTCGATGATTATCAATTGCTTATCGGATAGTGTTTTAATGGCGGCCATGGAAAAATTAATAAAATCTTGCTGAGGAATAGCTTGATGTATTTGTAGATGCTCAAGTATTTCCCACTGTCGGGGAGCACGCTTCTTTAGATTCAGGATGTCCGGCTGATTGGTATTAAAATTGTCCGCTAGCAGAATACGTTTTTGAACGAGGGGCCGATACTGCGGAGCGCTGAACAGGGGCGTTTCGCTGATTTTTTTTAATTTTTTCAGAATTTCAATGCCGTGCGCAAGGGTTTCTTTATCAAACTGCCGCTTCAAACTTGAAAGGAGAATTGAGTCGGTGGATGAGATTTTAGCAAACAGCTGCAGATACGGTTCCGGAACAGAATCAGTACGGGGATCAACTGTAAAGACCTGACGATGCTTCTGGATCTGATATTCTGAGGGAATAGCGGCCGAGAGCGTCTTGCCCAGTGGGGCCAGATAATAGTCGGATAATTTGATTAAAAATCGAAACAGGTCTTCCGGAATCAGGGGTTCCGGGTCGATGATTTCGATAATAGTTTTAAGTTTAATACCTCCGGGGGCCGTAATCCCGGTTCCGGCCACAAAGCCGATTGTCGGTACATTTCTCAAAGGGGCAACGACACGTTGGCCCGGCGCGAGAACCGATTTATTTTCCGGATTTATGCGATAAGTAAAGAGTTGTCTTAATGCAGAGGACGGAAAGGCAATATTTACCAGAAGATCAGACATAAGTATGAAAAATATACCGCACTTTTCGCCTTTTCACAAGCCTATATCGCGCCAGACGAACGGAAAGAAATAATAAAGGCGAAACGAGACTGGTTTCGCCTTGTATATATTGGGTAGAAAAAAACGGACTAAGCTTTAATAACCCAGAGCTTAATACTGGCAGTAATTTCGGAATGCAGTTTGATTGGAATTTCGAAAATTCCCAGCGCTTTAATCGGCTCTTCAAGAATGATCTGACGTTTGTCAATATCGTAGCCCTTGTCTTTTAACTGCTGGGCAATTTCAATCGATGTAACTGCGCCAAACACCCGATCTTCTTCGCCAACCTGAACCGGAACGGTCAAAGAAATTGCCTGAAGTTTTTCGGCGAGTTCTCTGGACTGTTTCAGGGCGCGGTCTTTTTTCTTGTCTTTCAGACGTGCCATTTCCTGGAATCGTTTAATACTGTTTTTATCGGCTTTCAGAGCAAGACCTTTGGGAAAAAGAAAATTGCGGGCATATCCGTCTTTGACGTCAATCTGTTCGCCGGCATTTCCCAGGCTTTCAAAATCCTGAAGTAATATAATACGCACAATAGCCTCCTGTGTATCTGTATGAATTAATTTTGTGTTACGTCGTAGGCGTAAGGTATCAACGCGATATTACGGGCGCGCTTGATTGCCTTGGTCAGCTCCCGCTGGTGTTTTGCACATGTACCGGTAATCCGGCTGGGGATAATTTTACCCTGTTCTGTGATAAAACGACGCAGAGTCTTGTAGTTTTTATAGTCGATTTGCTCTCTTTGACTTTCACAGAATTTGCAAATCTTCTTCTTGTTTAATAGCGCCATAGCTTTTCCTTTCATTAATATATTGAAGTTTAGAGTCTGATCAGATTGGAACCGATCGCGCCCTAATTTTCATCATTTCGGTTTGCTTCACTTGCGTCTGTTGAACGCGGTTCCGGTTTACCGTCCAGCGTAACAGTCATATAGGACAAAATTTCCGCACGCAATTTCATCCAGGCTTCCAGCTCAAGATTGACTTTCTGGTTTTCCGATTCATATTGAATCAGGATATAACTGCCGTATTTCTGTTTGTCGATCGGGTAGGCCAGACGACGTTTGCCCCACTCTTCAACGACAAGCACGTTTCCGTTCAGATTAGCGATTTCTTTTTTAGCTGATTCAATAGTATGGGTCAGCTTCTCCTGTTCATAATTGGGATGAACAATAAACAGATTTTCGTAATACCTCACAGGTCGAACTCCTTATGTTAATAATCGTTTAGTTACTACCTTAACAGTGGGGCTATCACCAGCGACACCACTGTCATTAATTTAATTAAGATATTTAAAGACGGTCCGGCAGTATCTTTGAAAGGATCACCCACGGTGTCGCCGGTAACGGCGGCTTTGTGGGCCTCACTGCCTTTCCCGCCCAGATTGCCCTCTTCGATATACTTTTTGGCGTTGTCCCAGGCGCCGCCGGAATTTGCCATAAATATTGCCATCAATACGCCGGTTACGGTGACACCGGCCAGTAAACCACCCAACATCTCCTTGTTAATAAACCCAAGGACCGGAGGAATGACAACTGCCAATGTACCCGGAAGAATCATTTTTTTAATTGCAGCAGATGTTGAAATATCGACACATTTGGAATAATCTGCGCTGGCCAGCCCCTCCATTAATCCTTTGATTTCCCGGAACTGACGACGTACTTCTTTAATCATTTCATAGGCGGCTTCGCCAACGGCACGCATTGCCATACTGCTGAACAGGAACGGCAACATTCCGCCAATCAGCAGGCCGGCAATGACAAAAGGATTGGTCAGGTTGATGGATGGGATGTTGGCTGATATCTGAAAGGCGGCAAAAAGGGCCAGGGCAGTCAATGCCGCCGAGCCAATTGCAAAGCCTTTTCCGACGGCGGCCGTTGTGTTGCCAACAGCGTCCAGTTTGTCTGTGCGCTTGCGGACATCCCGACCAAGCCTGGACATTTCGGCAATACCGCCGGCATTATCAGCAACGGGTCCGTAGGCATCGATCGCTAACTGGATGCCTGTCGTTGACAGCATGCCGAGTGCGGCAATCGCAATGCCATAAAGACCGGCAACGCTGTAAGCGATCATGATTGCTCCGGCAATGAAAAGTGTGGGCCACATTGTTGACAGCATGCCAAGACTCAAACCGGCGATGATGTTTGTGGCGTGACCGGTGAGTGATTGCCGGGCGATCCACTGGGTGGGTTTCCTGGATTCCGATGTGTAGTGTTCGGTGATCATTCCAATCGCAAATCCAGCAATGAGCCCCGTCAGTGTTGCCAGCCAGATATCAAATGCGTCCAATGTTAAAGTACCCACAGAAAGGGTTCCGGGTAAAAACAGTTTTGTTACCGGATATATTAGAAGGAGCATCAGGCCATCCGCAACCAGGGTTCCCCGGTTCAATGCCTTCTGAGGATTGCCGCCTTCGCTGGTCTTTACCATGAACGTTCCGACCAGGGAACAGAGGATCCCCAAGCCGGCAAGCGCCAGCGGAAGAATGACCAGATTAAGTCCAAATAGGGTGCCGAGAACCATTGTACCGATGATTGACCCCACATAGCTTTCAAAAAGATCGGCGCCCATACCGGCAACATCACCGACATTGTCACCGACGTTATCGGCAATAGTTGCGGGATTGCGGGGATCATCTTCGGGAATACCGGCTTCAACTTTTCCAACCAGATCGGCGCCGACATCTGCGGCTTTGGTATAAATTCCGCCGCCGACCCGTGCGAACAGTGCAACGGAGCTGGCCCCGAAGCTAAAGCCGCTAAGTATCGGCAATACAACATTGTCAAGGCTGTTAATCGAGCTGCCAAACATTTTTACTAAAAAGGCAAAAAGAGCGGCCAGACCGATCAATCCCAGACCGACAACACTCATTCCCATCACGGAACCGCTGGAAAAAGCAACTTTCAAGGCTTCATTCAGGCCGGTTCTGGCGGCCTGGGTGGTTCGGACATTGGCCAGTGTTGCAATCCGCATACCGACATAGCCGGCCAGCCCGGAACAGATAGCGCCAATAAGGAAAGACAGTGCAACCAGCCGATTAGCACCACTATTCACCGTGAACAAAAGCACGGCAACGGCCAGTAAAAAAACCAGGAGAACTCTGTACTCCCGATATAAAAAGGCCATAGCACCTTCACGAATATGTCTGGCAATTGTCTGCATAGTATCGTTGCCGGCATCCTGTTTTGAAACCCATAAGGATTTAAAAAAGGCAAAAACCAGCGCAATAAGCCCGGTGAAAATTGTCAGGTATACCCAGTTAATTGAGACTTCCGGCATTGTCAGGCGTCTCCTGTTTTTATTTCGCGAAGATCAATAGTGTTGTACTTATTCATCATACTGTCTAAATCGGATGAGAGATATTCCATAACAATTTTGGCGCCTAGGTCCAGAACCTTATCGACAATGTTTCGCTCGGATTTGGTGAAGTCATCCAGTACAAAGTCTTCAGCCGGAACACCGTCGTCCTGTGGACCAATCCCGAGACGTAGACGTGGAAAGTTCTGGGTCTGCAGGTAATCTGTAATGGATTTTATGCCGTTGTGGCCACCGGCGGAACCGTCCTTGCGCAAGCGGATTCGACCCAGCGGCAAATCAATATCATCGTAAATGACCAGCATCTTTTCCGGAGGTAAGTTGCAATTGCGAAGTAATTGACCGGCAGCAACACCACTTTTATTCATATACGTAAGTGGTTTTGATAAACATATGGCAATACTGTCGCCATTTTGTGATACCGAATCTTCACACCAAAGGTAGGATTTCCCACCGGAACGAAAGCGTAACTGTCTTGCTTCGGCGATATGATCGATTACCATAAAACCAAAGTTGTGTCGGTTATTTGCATACATTGTTCCGGGGTTGCCGAGTCCCATAATTGCCTTTGTAATATCACCGGCTGACTGCCGTTTTATTTTTGAAAAGAAACTGGTCATCAATTATCATTCTGGGCTATTAGTTTTTGCCGTCTGCGTTTTCTTCAGCCTCTTCCTCTTCTTCGACTTCTTCTTCGTCTTCTTCAAGCTTCATACCGGTTGCTTTTACAACGGAAACGATGGAATTTTTAATTGATGTCAAAATTTCAAAGTTTTCAGCCGTCAGATCAGACACAGTGATAGAATCACCGATATTCAGCGCACTGACATTGACAGTGAAATTATCGGGTATACTGGTTGCCTTACATTTTACTTCAACTTCCCACAGATGCTGGGCCAGCACACCGCCAAAGTCACGGACGCCGATAGCTGAACCCTCGACAACGATTGGTACGTTGACGGTAATGTCTTCTTTAAGCGTAATGCCCATGAAGTCGGCATGAATGATCTCGTCGGTTACGGGATCGTGCTGGAGATCTTTGAGAAGACAGATCTGTTTATTGTCCCCCATATGCAATTCAATAATATGGGCGTTGGAATGAATTATACTCCGTAATTCTTTTAAATCAACGGATAGCGGTATGGGATTTTCCCGGTGAAAATAATAAACAGCGGGAATTTTTCCTTCTTTTCGCAGTTGCTTGTTTACGCTTTTATGAATGTCGGTGCGTAATTGTGTGTTCAGCTTATAATTAGCCATTCAAATCTCCTTTATGGTTTAAAAATCAAAAAGTGAACTGATAGATTCTTCATAATGTATACGTTTAATTGCCTCTGCAAACATCGGCGAAGCAGAAACAATTTCGAGTTTCGGAAACATTCGTTCTTCCGGGATAGATAGACTGTTGGTGACGATTATTTGGTCCACAGGCGATTCTGTCAAACGACGAATACAGTCTCCCGAAAACAAACCGTGAGTTGCAGCGACGGTAATCGTTTTGGCGCCGTTGTTTTTTAATAGTTCGGCGGCCTGTACGATTGTGCCGCCGGTATCAATCATATCGTCTATCAGCAGGACGTGTTCCAGATGGCCCTCACCGATAATATTCATGACTTCGGCTTTATTGGGTTGTGGACGGCGTTTATCAATAATTGTCAGAGGCAAACCGAGAATCTGGGCGTAGGAACGGGCAAATTTAATTCCCCCCACGTCGGGAACAACGATGGTGTATTCTTTCCCCGCGATTAACTTTTTCAGGGGTTCAATAAAAATTGTTTTTGCATAGAGATGGTCGAAAGGGATATTTACAAACCCCTGAATCTGCGATGAATGAAGGTCCATAGCGACTATCCGATCAGCGCCGGCGTTGACAATTTCATCCATAATCAGGCGGGAAGAGATGGGCACCCGGGGCTGGTCTTTGCGGTCCTGGCGGGCATAACCGTAATAGGGAATGACAGCCGTTATCCGTTTGGCAGAAGCGCGCCGGGCGGCGTCCAGAATCAATAATAGTTCAAGAATATTTTCTGCGGGAGGATTGGTGGGCTGGACGATAAATACATCGGCACCACGGATATTTTCTTCGAAACGTAACCAAATTTCACCGTCACTGAAATTACTGATGGATATTTTACCCGGGGTTAGGCCCAGGATTTCGTTAATTTCCCGGGTCAGATTGGGATTTCCCCGTCCTGAAAATACTCGTGCGTTTATGTCCATAACTCCTTCTCAAAATATAAACTTGCTCGGGGACTTGGATTCGAACCAAGATTGACGGCTCCAAAGGCCGCAGTCCTGCCGTTGGACGATCCCCGAATTTATTAAGTTGTTTTTCTATTGAATAATGGGAAGAGAAATGAAACCAGTGTCGTTTATGAACAATTTTTGAGCATTTTCTGCATCATGCCTGTTTTTAAATGTTCCAAACACAGTCGAACCGCTTCCCGACAAACCGGCATAAATAGCTCCCGCTTGATGGAGGCGGGATTTGATGGCGCCGATTTCTGGATATGCTGGAAAAACAACAGATTCAAATTGGTTTTCAAACAACTCCCAGTGAATCCTACAGGATTCAAATAGGTCCCGAAATTTATACCCAGTTTTTCGCTTTGTCAAGTTGAATTGTTGATAAGCCCAAGGAGTTGATATATGAATTGGCGGGCAAATCAGCAGAAGTGTAAAGGTCTCCGGCAGATTTAATGGCGTTAAAATATCGCCGATCCCTTCGGCCAGTTGGGTTCCTCCATGTAGATAAAACGCCACATCGGCTCCAATTTGACTGGCTATTCGAACCAGTTCTGATAGAGACATCTTGATATTCCAGTGCGTGTTGAGAAATTTTAAAACGGTTGCGGCATTTGAACTACCGCCACCGAGACCGGCGCCAACCGGAATTTGTTTATGCAATTGGATATGCCAATCACCGGAATCCGGGGCCAGAGATTTCATTTTTTGGTAGGCGATACTGCACAGGTTACGCGAATCACAGGGGATTTTATCGTTATTGCAGGATAATGAGAAAACATCTGCTTCACTGAATGTCAATGTGTCGTGCAAGTCGATTTCCTGGAAAAGTGAACTTATGGAATGATATCCGTTTTCTAACCTGTCGGTAATTCTCAGGCAGAGGTTAACTTTTGCATTTGACTCAACAGAATAGGACGGATTACACATGTTTTTTTCGAAGAATAGGCAGATATATTTTCCAGGCAATAACTCCCAGTATCATGATGATCAATACGGCATTCACAATAGTGGAGTATTGGGCGAGTGCTTTTTTAATAATCTCCCAGTGTTCGCCCAGAAGCATTCCGGAACGAAAGATCAGACTGTTCCAAATAAGTATACCGAAGCTTGTTAGGATTACTGATTTTGTAATGGAAATATCCATAAATCCGGCGGCTGCGGACAGAAACAAGCGACTGCCCGGGACAATTCGACCGATAATAAGTGACCAGTTTTCATGCCGCTGGAAAAGGGTTTTATATTTTTTGGTTTTCTCCAGGGAAACCCGAAAGGGCAATTTTTTATATAAATCCCGTCCCCAGTGTCGACTCAGTAAAAACACAACTGTAAATCCGGCAAGAGACCCTAAGACCGTTATTAGAAATGTCGGTACGGGATATAGAGTACCTCGTCCGCCCAGGTATGCTAAAAAGATTAACACGGCATCTCCCGGGACAAAAGGAACGGTATTTTCTAAAAATATCAATATAAACAGGACAGTATAAACAAAAAGGAGATTTTGTGATAGAAGACTAGCCAGAAATGTATCCATCAGAATCCGATCAACGCAGTAGCAAAAACTGCGATGCCTTCTTCACGACCGGTGAAACCCATTTTTTCCGTAGTGGTCGCTTTAATTGATATAGCCTCACCGGGGATTTTAAGCAAAGGCGCTAAGGCATTTCGCATTTCTGCAATATATGGATTGATTTTGGGTTTCTGGGCGATCACGGTTATGTCGATGTTGCCGATATAATAGTGTTTATCTTCAATCAGAGCGACGACTTTTTCGAGCAGGATTTTACTGGATATATTGGCGTATTGCGGGTCGGTGTCGGGGAAATGTGACCCGATATCCCCGAGGCCTGCCGCCCCAAGCAAGGCATCCAATATGGCATGTATAACGACATCGGCATCGGAGTGACCCATCAGTCCTTTTTCAAAGGGGATACCAACTCCTCCGAGAATTAACGGGCGGCCACCAGCGAAGGCATGAGCGTCTATTCCGTGACCAACACGTATATTAAACCTTTTCATGGCGTTTCCTTTTCAAGCAGGGTTTGAGCGATTAATAAATCATCGGGACCGGTGATTTTAATATTCCACGAAGTGCTTTCCACAACTGCAACATTACCACCAATCGCTTCGACTAAACCGGCATCATCCGTTGCGTTATGTTTATTTTCCAAAGCATACTCATAGGCTTTTTTAATCACTGTTTTCCGAAACGTCTGCGGGGTCTGCGCCTGCCAGATTGTGTTCCGGTCAAGGGTGCGAATGATGGTTCCGCCGGACACCTCTTTCAGGGTATTGATCGATCTGGCCGCAATAATTGCACCGTCATATTTCTCACAAAGATCGATGCTTTTTTGAATTAATTTTGGCCGAATAAGTGGTCTGACGCCATCATGAATGCAGACGATTGAAGCATCAGCGCTTACGGCATTTAAACCGTTCAACACCGATTCCTGGCGCTGGTTGCCCCCGGCAATTATGGTAATGGGAATAGATGTTGATGTTGGAATAGAATCCTGCAGAAGCGTGGAATTAAGGTAATTATGTGGACTAATAACGATGATCTCAATTATGGATGGCAGTGTTAAAAAGCGCTGAATGGAATGGAATAAAACGGTGTGGTTCCCCAAATTCAGAAACTGTTTGGGTGTGCTTGAATTCATCCGGGTTCCGCTCCCGGCCGCTACGATGATTACGCTGACTGTTTTCAAAGGAATTTTCTATAGGATTACCATTGCGTCGCCATAACTGAAAAAGTGATATTTCTTTTTAGTCGCTTCATTATAGGCTTTTAAAACCAGATCAAGACTGGCGAATGCGGCAACCTGCATAATCAGGGTGGATTTTGGCTGGTGAAAATTGGTAATTAGTATATCGACCATTTTAAAATCATAGGGCGGATGGATAAATTTATCGGTCCAGCCTTTTCGCGGGCTGACCTGAAAACCGGATACGGTTACAGTTTCCAGGGCTCGAACGACGGAGGTTCCGACAGCAATTACCCGTTTGTTCTTGGCTTTAGTCTCGTTAATGGCAATGGCGGTTTCGGCTGAGACTTCATAGTATTCGGAGTCCATTCTGTGCCGGGACAAATCTTCAACGGTTACCGGGCGAAATGTACCAAGGCCGATATGTAGAACTACAGGACGGATTTTCACACCCTTGGCCTTGATTTTATCAATCAGGTCTTTCGTAAAATGCAGGCCGGCAGTGGGAGCTGCCACGGCGCCGCGACGTTTAGCATAGACGGTCTGGTATTTGATTTTATCAACCGGAGTCGGTTCACGGTCGATATAGGGGGGTAAGGGAGACTGGCCGATTTTGTCAATCAGCGCATAAAGATCCTGTTGAGAGATATTATTAAACCGGACAACGCGACCGCCGGATACGGTGTTGTCAATAACATCACACTGAACGCCCTCAGCGACGGTCAGCTTGTTGCCGATCCGCACTTTGCGGGCAGGCTTGACCATAACTTCCCAAAGGTTGTTTTCCAGCTCCCGCAGTAAAAAAACTTCGACTTTTGCCTCTGTACGATCTTTGATTGCCCAGAGCCGGGCCGGATAGACCATGGTTTCATTGACAATGAGCAGGTCGCCGGGATTCAGATAATCAGGTAAATCATAGAAGTGTTTATGCTGGATGCTTTCGTCTTTACGGTTAATTACCATTAATTTGGAATGATCGCGTTTTTCAATCGGATATTTGGCAATTAATTCTTCTGGTAATTCATAATCAAAATCAGATAATCTCATGAATAATCTCCTTTATTAAAATAGTGATGGTTGATCGGATGTCATCTTCAGCCCGAAATATTTATAGGTTTCCGGTGTTGCCTGCCTGCCGCGTGCAGTCCGTTGCAACAGACCGTTTTGGATCAAATAGGGCTCATAGACATCTTCAATGGTTTCGGCATCTTCACCGACCGCGACAGCCAGACTGTTCAGGCCAACCGGGCCGCCCGTGAATTTTTCAATAATAGTTAACAAGATGGCGCGGTCCATAGCGTCAAGTCCGCGCTCATCGATATCGAGCAGCTTTAACGACTGCCGGGCGACTTCCTGGTCAATAATTCCGGTAGCCTTAATCTGGGCATAATCACGGGCCCGCCGCAGGATGCGATTGGCGATTCGGGGTGTTCCCCTGGCCCGCTTGGCGATTTCCCGGGCTCCGGCTGTGATTAATTCGATATTGAGGATTTTAGCTGTCCGTTTCAGAATATTGAAAAGGTCTTCGTTTGTATAGTAGTCCAGACGGAGAACAACGCCAAACCGATCCCGCATCGGGGACGTTAAATGGCCCAGGCGGGTGGTGGCGCCGATAAGCGTGAATGGTTCAAGGTTGAGTTGGATGGATCGGGCGCTGGGACCTTTGTCAATCACAATGTCGATATTGTAATCTTCCATGGCGGAATACAAATATTCTTCCACAACGTTATTCAAACGATGAATTTCATCAATGAAAAAAACATCGCCGTGCTGCAGGTTGGTCAGCATGCCGGCCAGATCTCCGGCGCGCTCGATGACGGGTCCGGAGCTTGTCCTGATGTTGACATTCAGTTCTTTGGCAACAATATTGGCCAGCGTCGTTTTGCCCAATCCTGGAGGTCCGAACAAAAGTACATGGTCCAGTGCTTCGCCCCGCTCCCGGGCAGCCCGGATATACAGCTTCAGATTTTCTACAACTTTATGCTGGCCGATAAATTCAGAAAAGGCAGACGGCCGAACGCTTTGTTCGACTTCCACATCGTCAATTAATTTTTGAGGGTCGGAATATTCAGAACGCAATGTTTTTCACAGGATAAATATTAGATGATTTTGTCCGGCAATTCAGCTTGGTAATGATTGTAACTGGAGATAAATATAGTTGTCTGCCAAATATCAACCGGACAGATATTTTTGTGTTTTTCATTAATTATTTAATTATCATAAAACGAAGCCGTAATTTATTAAAAAAACTGTCCCAAATCAATAAAAATCAGGAACATCTTTAGTCGGTACCGAAAGCGATAATCTGAAATCTGCCTATTTAACCAAAAATATCCGGTTTATAAATGGATCAACTGTTCGCGTTCTTTGCCCACAGAAACATACTCAAGCGGGGCGTCCAGGAGTTCTTCAATTTTTCTGACGTAGGCCTGAGCTTCAATCGGTAAGTTGTCAAATGTTCGGGCGGAGCTGGTATCCTGACGCCACCCCTTCATACGAATGTATTGCGGAACCGCCGATTGGAGATCAATACCGGGAAAACTGCCGCTTTGATAATGGGTGCAGATTTGAATTTCTTCCATGTAATCGAGTACATCGAGTTTGGTAATGGCAATCGATGTAAAGCCGTTTATCCGGGCGGTATAGGCTCCGATGGTAGCGTCAAACCAGCCGCAGCGGCGTTTTCGTTTTGTGGTTGCGCCAATTTCACCGCCAGCCTGCTGGAGATAATCACCGGTTTCATTAATCTGTTCTGTTGGAAATGGTCCGGCCCCAACCCGGGTTGTGTAGCTCTTATATACGCCAATAATCCTGTCAATATTGGTCGGTCCGATTCCCAGCCCGGTAGCAATATTTCCGGCGGTGGTATTGGAAGAGGTCACAAAGGGATAGGATCCGAAGTCAACGTCCAGCAGAGATCCCTGAGCGCCTTCGATTAACAGTGCCAAACCATTTTTTATATAACCGTACATTAACAACGATGTATCGGCAGCGCAGGCATAGACTTCGGGGACACAGTTGTAAAACGTTTCAAGATCAGTAGTAATGGCATCAATTTCGTCCTGACACAGCAACCCTTTTTGCAGGTAAGCGTCAATTTTGTGGTTGATTATATCTTTTACATGGTTGATTGATTTAAGATCCCGGATTTGGATGCCGCTGCGATTGATCTTGTCAGAGTAGCAGGGACCAATCCCTCGCTTTGTGGTTCCAATAGCATCTTTTCCCAAAGCTGTTTCTGATTTTGAATCCAGGAGTTTGTGCAGCGGCGTTACCACATGAGCCTGGAGTGAAACATGAATACGATTGCCGGTATCGATGCCTTCGCTGCGAAGATAATTCAATTCATCAACCATCCCCACCGGGTCAATTACCATGCCGTTGCCCATAATACATTCCGCTTTTTCATGAAGAATTCCGCTGGGCAATTGGTGAAGAATCGTTTCTTTACCTTTTACGTTGATGGTGTGGCCGGCATTTGCGCCGCCCTGAAACCGCGCGACGACGTCGGCATTTTCACTGAGATTATCGACAATTTTCCCTTTTCCTTCGTCGCCCCACTGAGCGCCCAGCACGGCAGTGACAGGCATAGCTTTCCTCCAAAATATAAAATGCCCCTGATGCAGAGGCATTTCTTAGGTTCTATAAGATCAAAAATTATTTCTTTTTTGCATTGAATTTATTTTGCCAGGCGATAACGACCGGCCCGGCGACGTAAATGGACGAATAGGTACCGACGACAACGCCGATCATCATGGCGATTGCGAACACCCGAACTTCGCCGGTTGCAAAAATCAACACAAATACAACGAAAAACGTCGTCAGCGATGTAATAATCGTCCGGCTTAGTGTTTCGTTGATACTCTTATTGATAATGGTTTCGATCGGATCAAAACGCATGCTTTTCATATCTTCCCTGACGCGGTCATACAGAACGATGGTATCGTTTAGAGAATAGCCCACAATCGTTAAAAAGGCGGCAATGGTTGATAAAGATATCTCCAGATGTGCCAGTGAAAAAATACCCAGCGTGAACAGAACGTCGTGAATCAACGCCACGACGGCGCCGATGGCAAATCGAAACTGAAACCGAATGGAAATGTAGACGCCGATTACCAGTATGGCGAAAACAATTGCGTAGATTGTGTTGCGCCGAAGTTCCTGTCCGATTTTGGGTCCGACTTTTTCAGTTCGGCGGATTTCAAAAACGTTGTCATTTATTTTTTCGAGACCTTGCGTAACCAAACTCGAAACATTCTCACCCTCATTTTCCTGAGCAATCCGGATCATAAATTCGTTGATTCCGGCGGATTTTTGAATGATACTGTTTTGAAGATTGACAGATGTAAGGGCGCCCCGGATCTCGCCGGTTGTTGTTTCCCGGTCAAATTGAACCTGGACAAGTGTGCCGCCGGTAAAATCAATGCCCAGGTTAAATCCATTGATCAGAAAGATTGAAACAAGGCCGATCAGCAGACAGACAGAGGATATTGTAATTGCGGTTTTACTGAATTTAACGAACTGAATATTGGTTTCTTTAAAAAATCTCATTTTATTTTCCCAAAGTTATATACTTAGTTTTTTCAAAATTTTCCGGTCAGTACGGAAGTTAAAGATAGTTCGGGTCACAAAAATTGCGGTAAACATACTGCAAAGAATACCCCAGAAAAGTGTAACCCCAAAACCCTTGACCGGTCCGGTGCCGAACTGCATCAGGATCAGGGCTGTCAGCATAGTGGTGACATTAGCGTCTAAAATAGTCCGGAATGCGCGATTGTATCCGGCATCGATGGCCGCCCGGACGGTTTTGCCTCTTTCAAGTTCTTCACGGATTCGTTCGAAAATCAGCACATTGGCATCTACGGCAATACCAACCGTCAAAATCAAACCGGCAATACCTGGCAATGATAAGGTCGCCCCCAGGGTTGCCAGAATAGCCATTACGAAAATGAAATTTAATAGAACAGCCAGATCAGCCAATAAACCGGCGCCTTTATAATAAACTGCCATAAATGCGATTACGAGTAAAAATCCGACTAAACCGACCTTAGCACTGGTGTTGATAGAATCGCGTCCGAGTGATGGACCAATCGTACGCTCTTCCATAATGTCAACAGGGGCGGGCAATGCACCGGCTCTGAGTACGATGGCCAGGTTTTTGGCTTCTTCCATACTCTCAAGTCCTTCAATATAGGCCGATCCGTTTGGAATTTTAACACTGAGTCTGGGAGCCATGTAGATTTTATCATCCAGTACAATGGCTAGAAATTTACCGATATTTGAACCTGTTAAGCGGGAGAATATTTTGGCGCCTTCATTATTCATGCTAATATTGACAATCGGCTGACCGGAAGCTTTGGTTTGGGCGCCGCCGATGGTGGCGGTCGCTTTGGTAATATATTTACCCTGGATTCCGGCTTCACGCTCGAGGTGATAGAGCAGGTAATAATTTTCGGTTTTACCGTCGGCAGTTGTTACCCGTTCCGGTTTTGCCGACCAAAGAAATTTTGAATCGTAAGGCAGAAGTTTCTGGACTTCGGTATCTGCCAGAATTTTTTTAACTGCATAGACATTTTTTTCCGGAACTCCAATTGAGTTGTGGATATTCCGCATCAGTGAAGAAAATGGCCGTTCAGCAAAGAGTTCTTCATCTACAACAAGGGATGTATCGTTGTCGCCGCTTTCCATCTCGACGTCGGCTTCGGTAATTCCGAGAAGTTCATTTACACTGACAGCTTTGTCTTTGGATTCTTTTAACGCAACCGTGGTATCCCCTGCGGCAGGTTCAACGTTTACAATATCCTGGTGGCCGGTTTTCAGATAATTGTCAACCGAACTGATAAAGGACTGTGTAACCTGTGGATCTTTAAGAAGAGTGAATTCCAGCAACGCCGTGCTTTGAATCAGGTTGCGGGCATGCTCAATATCCTTGATACCGGCAAGTTCAACGATGATGCGGTTTTGGCCGGCTTTCTGAATTGTCGGTTCGGAAACGCCAAACTGATCAACCCGATTGCGGATAATCTGAAGGGCACGTTGCATGGCATCTTTGGATTCATCCTGCAGGCCGGCAATGATTTCGGAATTTTTATAACCTCGGTCATTAAAATGACGGACCAGTTTAAAGTCTTCGGCCTCGACATTCCGACGGAATACAGTAAAGAAATCTTCGCCGGTTTCCCGGTGTTCTTTTGTAGATTTATCCAGCAGAGCATCGAACTGGGGAGTTTTATTGGAAGCCAGTGTCTCGACGAGTCTGGGTATGTTTAACTCGAGAACAACATGCATACCACCCTGGAGATCCAGGCCAAGTCTGATTGTCCGTTCTTCAAACTGGTCGATTGTGCCGTCTGTGCGCATCGCCTCCATCTTTTCATCGGAGAAAGTGTTGTATGCGATGGTCCAAAATAATGAATATCCGGCCAGGAGCAACGCGATTCCAATGATGATGAAGCGAATATTTGTCTTTTTAAACATGTAATTACACCTTTGTATATGGTCATATTTCCGGTTTAGAAAAAAGCGGTTGAATTTAATTGAGAGACAGTCTCAATGTCAACGAAAAAGCCGGGATTGCAAAATTAGAGAAGAATACCTGGGATTGGCTTATTCGATGGAAATGTATATCCGGGACAGTTCTTCGTCGTTTTTAACAACTACCAACGGATAGATTTTTCCGTCCCCGTTTAGTGAATATTTTTTCCAGCTCAGGGCGCTGATGTCAATCAAAAAGTTCCGGTCTTCGCCGGAGTTATAATCACTTGGTGGGACATATCCTTTCAAATTTACTTTGTAATGATCAGAGTTCAGCTGATCATGCAGGACATTGATGATTTTTATTTTGTCGCTGCGTTTTACCCTGAGTGTTTGGCCGTCCAGAAAGGCCTGTTTTTGTCCGTTGACATCAATTAAGTAGGTGAATAGCTGATTGTTTATGGAATTGACATCCAGAACGATCTCGCCAACAACCCGGTTGTCTTTCCGTACTATAATTCGGGTTGGCGCATTAATAGTAAAACTTTTTTGAAAATCCTGTTCGTCTCCGACACCCAGAATATCACAACTCAGTCCGCGGGAGTAATTGGATTCAATATGGGTGATCTGAATTTGGTCGCCCTTGATCAATTTGGCGGTATTCTTATTGTCAATAACCATTGGAATGTTATCATTGACAGAAATCAGGAGATAGATAAGTTTGGGCGGTTCATAAATGATTGCAGGATGTTCCGGTTCCACCCCATAAAGTTTTAGAAATTCATTAATAACATAGTTGTGATACCGGATTTTCAAATCGAGACTTTCAAGATTTTTCGACGATTCGATACCAAATGCCGGAATGCCGAAATTTGTCAGTGCAAAATAGGTGGCGGATTTTTTCTGTTCAGGGAAAGTGGTGTTCTTTTCCAGGGTCCGCGTGTTCATAAAATGCAGGTGATGACCGGAGTTTTCAATGCGCCGGTTTGCTCGCTCAAGAACAGTCTGGGCCATTCGCTCCAAATGTATCGTGTCTCTTTCGGTGATATAGTAATCGGTATCGGCAATAATTGACTGACCAAAACGACGTGAATTGCGATTTTCATCAATATAGGTCTCGCTGTAATACCCCCATCCGTCATGCAAATTAAGAAACAGGTCGGATTCGGCCATCAATTTCTGGATAATACCCACTATCTGGTCGTCAATGTCATTGGGAGGGTCATTGTTAAAGCGACGATTCATGTCGCCATTAACACCCCGGTTATTTTTTATAATGGAGTGGAAATTGGCCCGGGGAATGACAATCAGGTTGCCCCGGTCAAGGACCAGGTTCGGATAGAGATCCGCTGATAAAAAACCACCGGGCTCGTCTCCCTGGATCCCGCCAAGAATAAAAACAGTATTTCCGTCGAGTCGACCGTAAAGACGATAGATATCCAGTTGATTGGGGGTGTTTTTAAAATAGGTGATGTTTTCCTGAAATGGCCTCTTTTGAGAACCTGCAAACCCCCAAACCGGAAGTACAAGGAACAGAAATAACGGCCAGAAGATTCGATGTTTCAATTTAATTCAAGGGCTCCCAGTTTTCGGATAAAATTTTAAAATTCTCAGGGGCTTGCGGGTGACCTTTGATCTGAATCCTTTTGATACCAAGGTCGTGATAGTTGCCCGATTTGTAATCCTGTCTGAATGTGACGGTCCATTGATAAGGATCAGAACTGGAGATGGAAATCGCACTTATTTTTATATCTATATCTTGAGATTTCGCGAAGACACCTTTTTTATATGTGAACCATTCTTCAAGCGAAGTATGTATACCAGAAGAAAACAATGAGTCGTAATGACTGATATACTGATCAATATCCCCGGTTTTCCAATCGGCGCGCCATTTATTCAGGAATATCTCAACCGCCGAAGAAATAGTTACACGAGGTTGCGTGGCAGTAAAATCCTCACTGATAATCTGCCAGATGGAATCTGTCCAGATCAAATGCAACTGTTTGTTGCCGCGACTGAAAAATGCCGGGCAAAGATAATCCTGCTGAAAATGAATGAGCGCTTCATGATCGGATTGAAGAATCCATAGTTTGTCGGCGCTTACATCTTTCCAATTATAGATGGTTTCGAGTTGTTTTTTATTGTTTAAATATAATCGTTTATTGTTCCACGACTGGGTTTTAAAATGTTCCGAGAATAAGCGACCAAATCCCTCAATATCTCCCTTTTCCCAAAAATCCACCCAATTTACTATTAGTGAATCACTCCTGTTGAATTTTGCATAGGCGGCCGAAGAACGACCGTTATGGTAAAGGCTGTCGATGATAATAACCGGTGTTTTCTGTAATGTTATATAGTCGCTTAATTCTAAAAGTTTGCCGTTTTCCAGAGAGACACAACCTTCGGTTTGACGGCCGACAATTTCTTCGTCCCGGCCGTGTATCCAAATATTGGAGCCGTTGCGGTTCTTAATTTTATCCACGCGGTTGGGATAATCAAGTACGAACGCCATGGGACCGTATTTTGCCGGTAACTGTTCTCTCGGAATCGAAGAAATGATCTTGTAGATTCCTTCCGGTGTCTTCTGGTCGCCCTCTTTTTCCTTGTTGCCGTCGACTTTACCGGTAGTTATCCGAAAAGTATCAACCACCAGCGTATTTTGAGGAGCGGTGCTTTTTAATACCAGCAGCTGTTGCTGAGATTTGTCCACAAGTAAAACAGTTTCAACAGAATCTGCCGAGATGTTTTTAAGATATAAATTCAGTTCGTCTGCAAAAGAATTCTGCAGTGAAAAAAGTACCGGCAGGCTAAATGTCAGGGAAATGGCGATAGTGTGTTTTAGTTTATTCATAGCAAAATCAAATTTAAACAACCGCAAAATTAGAGAAAACATGAGGATAATAAAAGGAATTATCGCTCTGGAACCAAATCATTATTTTTTGATCTGGCAATTCCCTGCCATAGCGCCGATGCTAATAACAGGCGAATGAATCTGTTGGAAATGGGATATGGAGAGAGATGATAGAGTAAAATTAAAATTGTAAAAGTGATTTTAGATTTGAGGACGATCCCAACAATATTTTTAAGTAATCCACTGAGCGTCGAAGATGGACAAACAAATGAATAGCCGTACAATTTATCAAATTCCGGGTGTTTTTGAACCAGGTAGGGAACCACTTTGTGACCGAAAGTCAGGACATTTTTCAAAACTTCGTTGAGGGGACGATAATGATGATGAATGACTTTTATATGCGGTGCATAATACAGGCCTTGTGGATATTTCTGCCAGAGCCGGTAAGCAAATTCAGTGTCCTCACCGCCATATTTGGTAATCTTACCGTCAAACAGCCCAACCTTATCAAGGGCATCTTTTCTGACCGATGTGCAATTGAATAAAAAAACTGAAAAAGGAAGCGGTGCAGCGGAATTATATTGGACTGCACCGCGTTTTGATTCGTAGAGATACCGTTGGTACTTAGTACGTGGCTGATTTACGGGAGCTTTGATTATCGAAAGCACGCCCATCACTTGTGGATTGTGATAAAATTTCAAATGTTCTTCCACAAAATTGGGCGGAACTTCCATATCAGCATCTAAAAAGATAATAATCTCCCCGGAAGCATTTTTTATACCAGTATTGCGAGCCGCGGCCAGAGCACAATTGTGTGTGTGACGGACAACCTTAACTAGTCTGTAAGGTGTGTATTTTTTTAATATTTCCGAAGTGTTATCGGTGGAGGCATCATCGACAATAATGATTTCAAGGGTGCTGTTTTTACAGTTAAGGGATAGAAGAGAATCAATGCAGATCGTCAGCGTTCTTGCTGCATTATAGGCTGGTACAATTACGGATACATGTGGGTTGTGGTCTTTATTCATTTTTCTGATAAAATACCAGGCAAGTTTTTTCAATTCTTATTATTTGCATATTATTTGACAATTGGTTTAAATAATCTGTAACCACTTCGCCTGGAATACCAAAGTAATCATGCCATAAAAGAAAACCAGAAGGCTTAAGCATTTTAAGAGCATTTTTAGTGTCTTTTTGAATAAAAGGCTTGTTGTGATTGCCATCGATAAAAACCAGATCCATGGATTCATAATAGGGACTGAAATCAAATTCCATGGAATCACCGAATAATTGAGTCACATTTCCGGGAACATAGCGGTTTATATAATATCCCGGGCGCCGCAGCTCCAGAAAACCTTTATTGTCGGGATCGTATACAAAATCATTGTCAGTTTTATTTTTTGGTAAATCGAGAGTACAGATGGAACATTGCTCTGGAAATTGAGCGTTTAACATCATGTGAGTGGACGCACAACCATCAAATGTCCCGATTTCGAATATTGACTTAATGGGATAACATTTGACAATGGAAGAAAGGTATTGCAATTCGAGTAATGTCAATCCTCCTGTTATTTCTTCCGGAATAATTTTAACAGTTGTTTGTTGGTTCTGGCAATTAGGGAAGAGGTCAAAAAACTTTTTAACAGGCAAACCCAGTTTTTTCCGGTTATAATATTCTAATTTACATATTCCTAAATATTTTTTAAGAGAACTTTTACCTGAAAGCCACAAGGTTATAGCTGCAATATTTAAGAATTGACAACCAGATAAAATCTTCTTTATTTTCATTATCACGTCCTGTTAAAAACTTGTTTTTTCCAAAGCGACAAACACTCTATATTCTCGACCAATTTCCTTAAGGTGTGGTTATGATGCATCATCTTTTTTAGCAACGACAATAGTGTTCAGAAATAAATCACTATTTTTGGGTAGTAGTAAGGAGAGGAGAGTGCCGATAAGATTTGCCGGAAAGATCAGCAAAGGGATACATATTATTTGTAACAATTTACTTTTAGGAAACAGTTTTTTATATAAATATAAATTCCATAATTGAAATATTGTTTCAATAAAGCTGTTACTTTTTTCTATTTTGATTATAGTGAAGTTGTGAGTTTCTAAAAGATGCTGGATTCCAAAACTTGTATATCTGCTAAAATCATATGGTTGTTCATGCTCTTCCCAAGTGAAAGGACATGTTATAAGAATATGACCACCAGGTTTTAATACTCTATAGAATTCATTAAATATCTCTTCTGGATTAAAAACATGTTCAATGACCTCAATAGATAAAACACAATCAAAGGATCTATTTTTAAAAGGAATCCTTTGTCCATCATAATATACATCGATATTTTCTTTTGAATGATCATGGCCGCTTTGTTCTATTTCCAAACCGATAAATTTTTCTGCATCAAAGAGGTGTTCATATGATCGCTTTCCACAGCCAAAATCGAGAGTTGTCCCGCGAATATATCCGGCATTTTTACGTAACTTAGTAATTAAACCCTTTTTGATAAAATAATATGGATTAATAAAAATCGATAAAAAACCGGGATTGAGAATTTCTCTTTGAAGCAGTTGTTTACATTTTGAAAGCACGGTATTCACTGAATGTAATTGTTTATTATTGATTCAAATTTATCTGCGCAATGGTTCCAGGTATAAGTTTTTATATCAATTAAAGCTGCTATCTTCAATTTCTTCATTAGTTGAGGATTATCCAATAAATCCAGAATAATATGAACCAGTTTATCTTTCCGACCGATATCCGCTAGAATTGCATTTTTATTGGGAGTCAGAAATTCACAAACTCCCTTATTGGCATAAGCCGCAATCACACACCCACAGGCCATGGCTTCCATCACCGGCAGTCCCCAGCCTTCACTATGGCTGGTGTGTAGGAAGATTTTTGAGGAATTATATAGATTGCGAAGCAGCTCGGTCGAAGGGCGGATGACGACCCGGACCCACGACGGAAACTTGTGAATTGGTTTACGGGAAGCGATAACAACCGCGGAAATATTTTTCTGTTTTTTTAATGCTTTGAGAGTTGAAATTAAATCTTTCGGGCCTTTCACGTTCATATGGTGATAGACGGCAATGACATCGTAAGGCCGGTCTGTCGACTCAGGATCAATGAAAAATTCTCGATGATCAATAGCATTCATCACTGGACCCTCTGCGGTTTGACCAATATTTTTCAATTCATCGATAATCCATTGGGCAATGGCAATTTTTATCATGGGAAGCTGGAAAGTTTTCAGAACTAGATTTTTCGATTTAAAATAGGTTTCAAAATGTTGCAAAAAATAGAATTTTTTTCCATGTATCACTGGTAACATATAGACCCAACGAGCTGTTTGCCATCCGGCTGCTATTACCGCATCTCCTATTGGAATATATTTTGAAATAGCCTTTTTTACAACAAGCACCTCAACGTTTCTATTCGGGGTGTAATACAATTCATTATTTATATTCGTCACGCGATTATAGATTCTCCGTATGAGTTGCTTAATCTGTCCAAGAGATGAACAGGCATGGGTCGTTATCGGGTATACAAGGCTGATATCATGGCCTCTCTCGGCTAATCGATTGGCATATTCATGAACAACTTTCACGCCGCCCATGGGTATTGATATAAAGCCGGGTAAAATGAAAGTGATACGCATACTTAAATGTCCACTCCGATTTGCCGGTAATACTGATAAAGCCGCTGGATGACATTACGATAATCGTGGTACTTATCCACCCACTCTCTGCCTTCTTTGCCTTTTAGCAGAATTAATTCCGGGTGCTCAATATAATGTACCAACACGTCTTTAATATTGTCGGGTCGGATATTGATAAACGGATGATCGGGAATGAATTTTTCGTATGTATCGTTCAGGTATGTGGCGCTGGCAACTCCCATAGACAGGGATTCCAGTGAATTCATCCCATAGCCCCAGGTCAACTCGCCTACGTGATCAATAAAGATATCGGATTGGCGCTTGAATTCGATGACTTTTTCGTGAGCCTGATTTTCTACGAGAATAAATTTGATACCGTGACTCTTTTCCAGATCCCGACATGTTTTTATGATAAGATCTGATCCTTTAATAACGCGGTTGGTCGTGGCGTGACAGATCGTAATCGGATTCCCGATGGATTGTTTTACATCAAAGGCCCTGACGTCGTAGGGCAGAAAAAGATAGTTCAAATTTGGGTGCATGTAGGTCAAATCGAGTTCGTTGGTCAGATTCAGGTCGCTGATGGCATCCATTTCGGGAATCACTCCCCGGTTCCGTAAATCCTGACCGTGAAAGTGGCAGATTATTTTTTTGCCCCGGGCTTTCATTTTTCCGGCGAATTCGGCATTGCGGTAGAAATCCAGGCCCCATTCAAAATGATATACGTCGAAGTCTTCCAGTTTATAATTCTGGATGGTGTGGTTTATCTTCGGGCGCCAGAGCATTTCCCGGGTTCGCCAAAGCGCTTTCTGCCAGACTGGCGGATTCCAGACCGGCGGATAGCCCTCCAGATTTGTATAGGGTTCCCGGCCTTCCGTCGATCGTATCATCCACCGTCTGAAACCGATATACCATGGTCTTGAAGCGATGAAAGGCAGATTCAGTAAAATATCTTCTTCATAACCGGCCGCCGTTCGGTAAAAGGTCACAAAGCGGCAGTGATTGCCATTGAGCTCGTGGGCCTTTTTCCAGTAAGATAAAATACCAACGGTATTTTCCGGTGATATGTAGAGGATTTTTAACATTTCAGCAGCATCTCATATATAGAGTATAGTCGTTTTTCCATGACATTCCAGTTGTATTTTTCTGTGACGGCTTTGTGTCCGTTAATGCCCATTTCGAGACGTTTTTCCGGATGTGTCAATAGATCGTTGATGATGTTGCCGAGTTTTTCCGGTGTGACCGGGTCAACAACGATACCAGCGCCGGTTTCTTCGACATAAAATTCAATCGATGGGACCCGACAGCCCAGGACCGGTATTCCCAATGCCATAAATTCAAAGGGCTTGATTTGCAGTGAATGCCTGAATGATTCATTGGGTGTCAGGGAAGAAAATCCGATGCAGGCAGTGCGCAGCAGATCGGGAATGGATTCATAGGGAACCGGTGGGCGGAGTTCCACAATGTCCTGTAGACGATTTTCGTCAATAAGCCGGTCCAATTGAGATTTGTATTCCTCCTGTATATTGCCTACAATTAATAGTTTTGCTTCAGGATATTCCGGCTTGACATATTTCATTGCCGTTATCATCAGGTCAATTTTCCGGGCAGGGACCAGTTGTCCATGATATAGAATGATTGGATTGGACTGCCGCCCAACATCCGCTAACTGGTTTCCAAAAAAGGATAGAACCGGGTAATTGTAGAGTTTGGTAAAGCGTTTCTTGAACGGACGAAACCACGGCGCCACAAAAATAGTGGCGACGATATAATCCATAAACGCAGAACAGACCATTTCCATCGTGTGGGCAATTAGCGCTGGTAAAAATGTAATCCATTTTGAATGCCGGGAGAAATCGATGAAAAACCAGAAGATAGTTTCGTGAGCATCATAAATGACTTTACGTTTATATTTAAATTTTAAAAACAGGGCAAAGGGCAGAAATTCGAATTCGTGGAAATGGTACAAGTCGGCTTTTACCTGTTTGGCCAATGTATAGGCGTTCCATAATTTCTTGAAAAAACTATCATCTGGAAATGGCCGATAATCAATAGTATATTTGGGATCAGGTGGATTAAAGTCCGGAGCCACAAGGACGATTTTTTCATACTGTTTCTTTAAAGATAGAATCTCTTTATAAAAAATCCGGTCATCTGTGGGATTATGGCCGAGGGTTATATGGCAGATCGTATGGGTTTCGTTCATATCAATTAAAAGGGAAAAGCGATTTCAGAGAATTAAACTCCTCTTTTTTAAAGAAGCGAAACAGACAGAGCATCAGCGGAAACGCAACGATCAGAATCAGCCGGACTGGCAACGAGAAGTTGAAGAAGTAGTTGGAAAAACCGAAAAGCAATGCCAGGCCGATAATCAGAAAAAACCTGGGATAATCATAGGGGATTTTATACAATTTCTGAGATATGTAATGAGTCGAAGTTGCCTGAGTAATATACCCTATTGTGGCGGCAATGGCCGAGCCGACAATTCCCCAAACCGGAATGAGAATAAAATTAGCGATGATATTTACAGTGGCCGCCAGGATCGTATTATATGCCATGTACCGGGTCTTTTTCTGAAAATAGATACCTGGTAAAAACACCAAGTTGATTCCTTGGAAAACATAACCCAGTAATATCCAGGGTATCATTGGTTCGCAACCGGCGTACTCCGGACCGATCAAGTAAACACCGCCAATATGTAAATTCACAATCTCTTTCATCAACAAGCTGAGAATTACCCAAAAAGCCAGGGTCACCAGGGTGAAATATTTTAATATCCGGGAAAACATAATTTTCGACGCCTCACTGGGCCCGGCTTTCAGAAAAAAGGGCTGCCAGGCATAGAAAAATGCGGTGGACAACAGAAGCATGAAGATTCCCAGTTTATAACCGGCGCTGAAAATGCCGACAGCAGATAATCCAAGGTAATGTTCCACAATATAACGGTTCATCATTTCCATGGCGGCCGTTGCCAAACCGACGGGTACAAAGGGTAATCCGAAAAGCATCATGCCCTGTGCCAGTGATCCGCTAAATGTTTTTTGCAGCCGGGATATCAGTAAAAAATATAGAATTGTGGTCGTTATGGCGGACGCGATAATATTGCTCTGGAAAATTCCGATCACGCCGACTTTACGGACACCCACCAGATAGACGTTCAGACCGAGAGTAATTAATACATTTATCAGTCGAACCCCAAGAAAGGTGAAGGGTTTTCCCTCTGTACGCAGGAGTGCAAAAGGCACCCTGGAGATACAATCGAAAAAAAGAATTGCGGCGGCATAACTAATAAACAGGTGTTGATTTGAACCCGGCAAAAGCAGATCGGCAATTGGTTTTCGGGCCAGCCATATAATAAGCGAAAGGATTGAACTGCTCAACAATGTCATCCATGTGGCAGTCGACAGGACATTGCCGCGTTTGTCGTTGAAATCCTTATCTTCGTAATAGCGCATGAATGCGGAATCAAGACCATAATTGTAAATATGGTTCATGAAAGCTGTAAAGGCGAACACGAGGATCGCCAAACCGTAATCCGCTGGTGCCAAAATATTTGTATAAACCGGCAGCAGTAAAAATGTAATAAAACGGGTTGCCACGGTCCCGAGTCCGTAAACAAGTGTCTGTTTGGTCAGTGAACGGATATTTGCTGCCATATTATCTCAGATCAGAACCGTTTTTCCATGGCCTTGCGGATCATATTCCGGCTGCCGAAATGTTCCTTGAAAAGAACCAGCGACTTGCTGGGGGTCAGTGGATTTTCTGCCAGTGGCAATTGCGATACTCCGAAATCGAGATACTTAAATCCTGCCCCATGGGCCCAGCGCATGGTTTCCCAGATTTGCAGCGACGCCGGTTGCAGATCCTGGTAATTATCGTCAATCATATTATAAAAAATGATGACAACCCGTGAATTTGCCGTAAAATTCAAAGTCCCGCCAATGGGTTTGTCTTTGTAATAGCACATCAGCAGGTTCAACTGCCCGGGAAAAAGCCGATCGAGTTTTTTCAGTTCGTCAAGAGAATGGGTCGGCGTGACTTTATGTTTGGCTTTATTGCGAACCAGAATCGGATAATATTCGTCGTAATTTTTATTCCATTCCAGGCGGATATCCGGATTATCCTGAAGCCGCCGCACATAGCGCCGTTTGCGTTTGTCCATGCGATTATAAACGTCCTCTTGATCGCCGGATAAATCGATGAAACTGGAAATGTAATCCTCAACCACGTTGAATTTTTTCCATAGCTGGGCATATTCCATGGTTTCGTCATAGTCCTCAAAATAAAGCGCCGGTGTGGGAATATAAAAACCCCGCTGAAAACCCTGTTCCCGGCAATAGGATTCAAAAATCTCTAAAATTTCATCGGCGTCGCCGTATCCCAGCTTTCCAAAAACAAAACCGCCGTAACTGGCGCCCGGATGGGAGTGCAAAACCTTTTCACCGTCCATAATTCTCTCAGCGGCGGGAAAGAGCGCAATAATTCGGTCTTTCTTTTTAAATATCAGGGAATGATCGTTGAATGTACGGCCGATGTGATAGCTTAAAAAATGTCGGTAATGAAAGAGATTACCGTTATTGGAATCGTTGACAAAACGGTCCCACTGGTCCTGCTGATCGGGTGTATATCGAAAAATCTGCACGAAAACAACCTCCTTGGCTTGCTGCGGAAATTAGCGTTTATGCTGCATATTTGCAACAGATGTACGATATTGATGTAGGATTATTATTGTCTAAAAAATATCAAGTATAGTCGGAAAACCTCAAACCTAAAGGTATATTAACGTTCGATAGGAACATTCACCAGCTTTGCCGTCACGCCGGCCAGCAGATTAAGTTTGCGAACCAGCTCTTCGTGTTTATCGTTCTCGCCCACCATTTCCAGGATAATCGATCCGATCTCCGAACAATCATCGAGAACACCTTCGTGCAGGCCAAGCCGGGTTTTGATAAGGCAGCCCCATTCGGTTAATATTTTTTGGACGGTAATGGCCTCTTTTTTACGTTTATTGACCACAATAACAATAAAACTCTTCATGTATAACTCCCTTGCTTAGATTTAATTGCTGGCCGCTGAAACCAATTTCCGGATAGACGGAACGATCATTAATTCTACCTGCCCACGCGGTTTTGCAGCGTTTTCAAAAAGGACGACAGAAGCATCAACCACATTTTTCTTTAATTTCTTATTTTTTGCCAGCGCTTTTGCGGCTTCAAGTCCAAGATTAGCCAGAGCCTCGAGGTCCGCTGACATGCTTTCTATCTCTTTCAACACCGGTGAAACCTTGATTATTTCCACGAGTTGACGATGGTTTTCCTGCCAGACAGAGAGTTGCAGAATTAATTCCGCGGCGTCGGGGTTTTTCGGATCGGCGATATATTGGTCAACCAGTTTAGAAAAATGTCTTGCGGTCATAGATTCTGTTCTGGCCGCGTCAACAACGCGAGTATAGGGCGAATAGGACATGTATTTTTTCCCCTGATGGTGGCGGGTGTAAATTTTGACTGGTTCAACAACATCCGCGAAAGTTTTTAATGACGAAATATCATGATCTTTGGTCAGGCGCCGAAGCATCATGTCATAATTTTTCAGATGCAGCAGTCCCAGCTCCTCAAGGTGAAAGCTGGTTACTTCAAGGCGGCGATACATGTCGTCCACATTTTTGACAGACCGGGGCGACCAGAAGCGCTCGGCGATGGCGGCCGTGCGGGGCCAGATGCGGGAATCAACGGTTTCATAAGTGACCAGCTCTCCCCAGCTGGTTGCCTCGCCACCCAGAATCTGTTTTTGTTCTTCTGCTGACAGTGGTGTATCTTCGGGAATCGGGTCGTTCAGATAGTGATATTGGGCGGTTTGGATCAGGTCAATATAGTAGCCATTGGAGAGAATCCCCATATAGCCTTTTTGGGCCGATTCAATCAGAGATTTCTGACCTCGCCAGGAATGAATCACAATATCGGTAGGCAGGCCGGGTTGAAAAATCTCGTCCCAGCCGATCATTTTTTTATTGTATTTTGCCAGGATTTTCAGGATGCGCTTGTTGAAATAGGCCTGCAACATGTGTTTGTCCGGTATATCGTTATCTTTCATAAACTGCTGAATTTCAGGATTTGCGTCCCAGTGTTTTCCGTTGTTCTCATCACCGCCGATATGCATATAATCATCGGGAAACAGAGCGGCCATTTCGGAAAAGAATTCATCCAGAAACGCATAAGTAAATTCGTTAACAGGATTCATGGTGGGGTCTTTGATTCCCCAGCCACGCTCCATTGAATAGGGTCCCGGCGCACTGCCCAGTTCCGGATAGGCCACCAGCCAGCTGGTCGCATGGGCCGGGATATCAAATTCCGGAATGACCCGAATGCCACGATCGGCCGCATAGGCGATAATCTCCTTTATCTGATCTTGGGTGTAATAAAATCCATCGGAACCCAGTTCGTGCAGTTTTGGCCATGTTTTACATTCGACCCGGAAACCCTGGTCATCGGCCAGATGCCAGTGGAATACATTCAATTTTACGGCTGCCATTCCATCAAGATTTCGTTTAATAACATCCACGGGCATGAAGTGACGACTGGCATCGATCATTAAACCGCGCCAGGGGAAACGGGGTTTATCGTTGATCACACAATTCGGAAAATAGTAACCATTTTGGTCAACCGACAAAAGTTGCAGAAAGGTTTCAAATCCACGCAACGCACCGATGTCCGTTTCTGCAATTAAGGTGATTTGTTTGTCAGTAATTGTCAAAGAATAGGATTCATCCTCGAAGAGTTTGAGCTCGCCAATACGAGACGTTTTTACAATAATCTGAGGGTTTTCCAGATTGGATTCGGCGGTAATATAATCTTGTGGCATGAAATATCCGGTGCGTCCGGCCAGCCGACGTAACATTCCGGTTGCCGCCTGATAAAGACGGCTGTCGGCGGGATCGTCAATTTTCAGCGTGAAAGATTCATCGAGCCGGAAAATACCGTCTTTTAGAACGATTTCTGCGGGTATGGGCATTAAATTAAGTGTGGTTTGCTGGTCTCCGTTTACAATACTCATTGACAATAATATACTCACAATTATGCAAATTCCGGTATGCTTTTGCATCGACATTCTTCCTTTCTTAAAACATACGATCCCAGGGCGGTAATAAAATTGGTTTTTGCTTCAGAACCTCTAACACTTCCGGTGATAAGAACGTTTTAAAAACAACCAGCCGGAACATGTATTCGTCGAACCATGCATCGGTCATGGTCAGGAAACCTTTATGTCCGGCATCTTCTCCCCAACTGTTTTCCAGTAACCACTTTGTCACAGAGCCCGTTGCCGAGGTGTCAAGCCCAACCAGGGTCATTCCATGGGTTGAACCGCTCTCATAACTTAATATACGTTGCTCTTTAGTCATATCAAAAGAAACGCCTAAAACCGCCTCGTAATCGAACAGGTTCGTTGCCAGTACGCCCGTTTCCTTATCCAGTTGCTTGCCCACGTCGCAGGAAAAATACATTGGTTCATCGGCTAAAATCGATTGTTTTGCAAATTCCTTTATGTCGGTGACAGGCAGGTTGATGAATGTCCAATTCGGGCTTTCGATACAGTTGCGATCGTATTTAATTTCATACAGTTGATAGTATTTTTTACTCGGATCGTCCATGAGCATGACATAATCAGCTAATGGCACAGCGACTACTTCTGCATAAAATTGTTGTGGGGTATAGTTTTTACCAACGATGAGACTGTCATTTTTATCGATATACCGCCAGGTAAATTCGGTGGGTGGAGTTCCCAATGAAATAACGAGAAGGCGATAAATTTCGGGCAGCATGTCCGGCTTTTGCTTACGAATGAATTTCTCGCTTTTTCCATCGGAATGCCATTGTCTGATCTGCATCCCCTGGGCCCGTAATTTCCGGCATGTCAGGCGGTTCATCATGCGGGTATTTTCACTGTTATAGGACTCCGGCATGATTTCTTTGGGAACAACTCCGTACTTGACAACCAGGCTTGGCATCATAGTCCAGACACCACCGTCACCAATCGGATTTTGGAAAAGCCACTGAACTTCGCGGTCGTCGATGTTTTTTTCCCGAGATGCAATTACGGATTCGAGAAAAAGATTGGCTTTTTCCAGTTGGTCCCAGAAAAACAGGTAATTCTGAGAAAACTCGAATTCCTTCAGATTGTATTTCTCGACAACTTTTGTCCGTAAAACATTCAGTGCTGTAAAAAGCCAGCACCGCCCGGAAACTTTTTGATTGGTGATGGTTGACACAGGAATTTTATGGGCAAAATGATGATCGATATCGGTTAAAACTTCCCGGTCTCGGGCTAATGCTTTTACGTCATTATTGGACACGGCGTTTTGCATTGCCCGGGTGTAATTGTCCATTTCAACAGATGCCTGAACCTGGTTCAGTAAATCGGGCGATATTTGTTCGGTCTGGGCCGACAAAGCCGCAAATCCCAGAATTATTAACATCGTAAAAGTGACGATAAGACGATTCACGGTTACCTCTCAGAGTTTTTCGAATTTTTCATGCAGCCGCCTGGTGGCCTTTTGACTTTCATCAAGGATGATCTCTTCGTCAAGGGTCAAAAATGTATAATTGTTGTAGATAAACTGGCCCCCGGTCATCACCATTTTTACCGGTGTATATTGCATTCCCCAAAGCAGGTGCTGGAGATAATTTTCACTGGTTATGGGGGTCGCCGGAATATAGTCGAATACGACAATATCAGCAATGGAACCGGTTTCAATAATCCCGGGCTTTCCGTTAAAGTAACGCCCGGCAAATTCAGCATTTCCCCGCAGTAATGGTGCAATATATTCGGTTAATTTAGAAAAATCGGTTTCAGGATTGCAGTATCGGTTGAATTCAATATTGAGAGCCTGTAATATACCGCCGCCTGTTCCGGATGTACCAATGCCCAATTTTATACCTGAAAACAATTGCGCTGTGTCGTTATTTTGAATGCCCGGAACCTGTACAAATGTAGCACCGCTTTCCCGAAGAGTCGTCAAGTCACCGTTGTCCAATGGAAACACACCGGAAATCAGGGATTTTGAATTAAGTAATCCAAAAGAAGCCAGACGTTTAAGATTGTTTTCGTCCCTAGTTTCAATATGAAAACCGCTTGTATCACCAGCGGCTTCAGCAATCAGAGTCAGTGTCCTGTCAGACAATTGTCCGGTACTGTGGATCCCAAACATGCCGCGAACCCGTGAGTCCAGGCTGCTGCTCCGGATGAAATTCCGGTTCTCTTCCAGAGAGCGGATAAATATATCGTCGCCATTTCGTTCCGAAATTTCATAAGCAAGTACCGCCTGAATCCCTGACCGGGTGACAACGGATGCGATATTTTCCATGATATTTGAGATTGCCAGTGGAGATGAATGCAAATCAAATACCGTTGTAACACCTGTTTTGATAGAATTGAGAATACTAACTAGAGTTGCCAGTTGAATCATATCATCATCGAGGTACTGGTCGTATTTCCACCAAAAATTTTCTAATTGAGAAGAGTTTTCGTTATTTGGATTATAAAAAGGCAGACCCAAGGCAAAACTTCTGGAAAAATGATGGTGCAGATTGATTAAACCGGGAAAAATAACACAACCCAGAGTATCATAAACTTCAATGTCGACGGTTTTGGGAATTTGTGCAAAGACAGACTCCTCGGTTCCTGCGGTGACGACCCTGCCCTTTGAAACAAAAACCGCACCATCTTCGTAAATGGTCCCTTTGCCGCCGTAGAGTGCGCCACCGTAAATAACGATCGGTTTGGCTTCTGTTTTTTCCGGTAAAACCGGTGGTTCAGGGATTAAAGTATTCATAGTGTTCCTAATTTATTAAAAATCATTTGAAATTGATACTATTGGTCTTGATAGAGTGAATAAATTATATATTGTAATTGAGGAATGAGTAACAACGGCTAGTTTTATTTCCGCGGCTCCTAAAAGTTTACCCGATCAATTTCGCGGTTTTCGTCGATATCCGTGTGAATCTTGCAGCGCTCGGTCGGCTCCGTGCCTTTGATAAAAATTTCCGTTTCGACCGGACAATATTCCGAAGGTAGCGACTTAGTTTCTTTGCAGATTTCGACATCGATGATATTGGCCGGGCGATCAAAGGGTTTGTTTTTCCAGCCTTTGGCTTTATGAGCATCCCGCATGAACATAGCCCAGATTGGCAGGGCCGCCTTGTTACCGGTCTCATTTGGACCAAGAGATACGCCGGGATTATCCACGCCGACATAGACACCGGCGACCATATAAGGTGTATATCCAACAAACCAGGCGTCGCTGGCGTCGTTGGTAGTACCGGTTTTTCCACCGGCAGTGTGAGTAAAACCGTATTTCCAGCTGGCGCTCCCACCAGTCCCGGACTTCATATTGGTTTCCAGCAAACTGGTGACAAGGTAGGCAACGTCTTCACTAAATACATATTCCTGCCGTGGCGTATAGCTGGCAATCGTGTTGCCGTAACGGTCTTCGATTCGGGTGACGGCAATGGGTTCCACCCATATTCCATGGTTGGCAAAAATGCTGTATGCCGATGTAATTTCCTGGGGAATAACAACCGCGGTTCCAAGCGCGATAGCATCGACGGCGGGCATATACGTGGTCAGGTGCATCCGCCGGGCGGTTTCCACAACGGATTTGGGCGAAATGAGTTCCTGAACGATTCGGGCAGAGACAAGGTTCAGAGAACGCCGGATGCCTTCTCTGAATGTCGTCGGACCTCCGGTTGAATAGTCAAAGTTGTGAGGACGCCAGATTTCGCCGCCTTCCAGATAAACAACAATCGGCTGATTGAGCAGTTGGGTGGTGACCGGAAAACCGTTATCAATCGCCGTGGCATAGACAATCGGTTTGAATACAGAGCCGGGTTGCCGTTTGGCCTGGGTCGCCCGGTTGAATTCGGATTCGTCATAATTACGGCCACCGATCATGGCCAGAATTCGGCCCGTAGATGGTTCCAGAGCAATTAAAGCTCCCTGGACAACGAAGGAGTAGCGGAGAGAGTGGTCCATCGGAAATTCACCGCGGACCATTGCCCGAACCTGTTCGATGCTTAGAGTAGAATCTTTCCCAATAATGGCTTCAATGTATTTCGGATCGGACAGAAGCCGGGTGTTCAGGATTTCCTGTTGAACTTTTAGATGTCGTTGAAATGAGGAGTCGGCGGCGGCTTGTATTTTAGTGTCCAGGGTTGTATAAATAGAGAGGCCGTCGCGGTAAATATCAATGCCCAGTTTTTCATCTTCCCGCTGCAGCCAACGCCGAACCTGTTCAACGAAATATGGGGCAATCGTCGGCGACGGATCGGGGCGCTGAACCTGGATCGGGGCGTTCCGGTATAGGGCATATTCTTCCCGGGTAAGGTAATCCTGCTCCATCATGCGGTACAAAACCAGGTTTCGCCGCTGAAAGGCGCTGACCGGATTGTCAAGCGGAGAATAGCGCCTTGAATTTTGAATGATGCCGGCCAATAACGCACACTCATCCACCGAAAGATCTTCTGAAGTTTTATCAAAATAGCGCTTTGCCGCAGCCTGAATTCCGTAAACACCACTGCCCATCCAACTGTGATTTATATACATTTCGACGATTTCTGTCTTGCTGTACATTTTTTCGATTTGTAATGCGGTCAGCAATTCTTTGATCTTTCTGGAAATCGTCTTATCAAAACCGATCGAATCATATAGAATTCGTGCTAATTGCTGGGTGAGGGTGCTGGCGCCCTGTTTTTTACTGAGGGTTAAAATGTCCAACACAATTGCCCGTGAAAAGTCCCGTAAACTGAGGCCCCAGTGTTTTTCGAACCGGGAATCTTCAATTGCAATCACCGCATTAACCATGGCCGGCGGAATTTTTTCCGAGGTCACATATATTCTACGTTGAGTATATAATTCCTGTAGAACCTCTCCGTCAGAGGAAAAAATACGGGTAATTAATTCGGGATCAATATTTTGAAGCTGCTCAATAGAGGGTAAATCCCGTGAAAAATAGGACAACAGGCTCAAAGCGGTAAAGGAACCGACAACAAAGATAACCAATGTATACAGGATGGCAGCCTTCCAGCTGAGTAACTTCTTATGTCGGTCTGCTCGTCCCATAGCTATGCGAATATTAGGGTTTTTCTGCTTTTTTTACAATGGTCATGATGACTTGAAATCGTACTGTTATTATATGGAAAATTCCGGTTTATGTTTCAGAATTGACAATCGCAACAATCAAATTGCTCATGTAATTGGCATAGGGTTCTTTAATTTCGTCCGCAACCGCCTGAACCTCTTCGTGGGTCAGCGGAGTGGCACTGATTCCGGCGGCCAAATTGGTTACGAGACTGATCCCAAGAACATTCAGGCCGAGATGAGCGCCCATGATAAGCTCTGGGACTGTGGACATCCCGACGACATCGGCACCGAGATCGTGAATGATTCTGACTTCGGCGTGGGTTTCGTAACTGGGGCCCGTGGTCCAGCAGTAAGACCCTTCGTGAAGTTTCAGACCGGCCTTTTGAGCTGTCCGTTTCGCAATTTGTGAGAGATGCTCACTAAAGAATGTCTCGGAAAGTTGGTGGCTTGGAAGAACATCTATCTGGGTAAAATTAATGAAATCGTTCAGCAGAACCAGATCACCCGGTTTTAGAGCGGGATTCATACCACCGGCGGCATTCGTCAGGATGAGGTTTTTAATACCGAGCCGTTTAAGCAACTGTACGTAAAAAGTAATTTCTGCGAAGGATTTGCCCTCATAAAAATGCGAACGTCCCTGAATGGCCAACAGCGTGGTGTTGTCAATTTTACCAAATATCATTTTACCTTCATGTCCCGCTACGGTCGGCCGGGGAAAATGAGGGATGTCCTGATTATTCAGTACAACTGACGACTCAAGCGTATCGGCAAAATACCCTAATCCAGAGCCCAGCACAACCGCGGTGCCGGGAATTTCTGAAAGGTACGATCGGATATATTTTTCAGCTTCTTTTAAATGGGCTTCTTTGGCAAAGGGATTCATAAGCAATATCAATAAATTAAAAATTACACAACCAGCAAGTTATTCAGAATCAATGTATGAGGCAATAAAGAAATAACTCTTTCACATATATTTATTCGCGGGTCGTTCTTTTGTGGAAAATGACATTTGTTGTGTTAATTTATGTTGGGTTTTTAATCAACGGGGAGCCAATATCATGGAAAAACAGAATTCCGTACTTGTTATTGTCCTTATTTCAGCATTTTTTTCTATTGCTTGTGTCGGTGGGGCAAAGAATGTCAAGCCGGGTATTGATGTATTATTAGAAGAACAACTGGATCTTTTGAGAGGCAAGCGGGTTGGCCTGATCACCAATCCGTCCGGCGTCAATTCACAGATGGAATCGACAGTTGATCTGCTCTATAATCATCCAGATATTAATCTGGTGGCGCTGTTTGGGGCGGAACACGGAGTCCGCGGAGATGCTACCGGAGGTTTTAAGGTCGATGATTTTATTGACCCGAAAACCGGTGTACCGGTTTACAGTTTGTATGGGAAAACCCGGAAGCCGACACTGGAAATGCTGGATAACGTGGATGTTCTGATTTATGACATTCAGGATATCGGATCCCGGGCATACACTTATATCTATACTATGGCGCGTAGCATGGAAGCGGCCGCCGAACAGGGCAAGCGTTTTATTGTACTGGATCGACCGAATCCGCTGGGCGGAAACCTGGTGGAGGGCCCGGTACTCGACACGGCTTTCAGTTCCTTTATCGGCCTCTACCCTATTCCTTTTGTGTATGGCCTGACCGTCGGCGAACTGGCACAGCTGTTCAATTCGGAATTTGATATCAATGTTGACCTGACAGTTGTTCCGTTGAAGAACTGGCAACGCGAAATGACCGGCGATAAAACCGGTCTCGAATGGGTCATTACATCTCCTCATATTCCACACAGTAAAACAGCGCTTTTCTGTGCGGTGACCGGCTGTATCGGAGAATTACATACCATTGATGTCGGAATTGGGTATACAATGCCTTTTGAACTGATTGGTGAAGAGTGGATGGATGCGAATGAACTGAGTGAAGAATTGAATTCCTATAATCTACCCGGGGTTTTCTTCCGCCCGATGCATTATAAGCCCTACTATTTTACCCGTGAAGATATTCAGCTACAGGGAGTTCAGATTCATATCGCCGATGTTGCTGAATTTAAACCGATGATGACCCAGATTTATATATTGTGTGCGATTCGAAAGTTGTATCCTGAGCAGCTGATATTTGAGACGAAGCGAACCGGTTCGTTTGATAAGGCCATGGGGACAGACAAAATCCGTCAGGAGGTCTGGGATGGAAAATCAGCCGGGGAGATTATTGCTGAATGGCAGGATGATCTTAATAAATTTATGAAAATCAGGGAAAAATATTTGATATATTGATACCGGCAACTGCCGGAAGATTATCTGGCTCAGGTGAAGCCGCTCCTGCCACAACCGGCCCCGCTATTGGCCGATGAGCCGCTGCTGCTACCCCCAATCGACGGCGCCGACATCTGTTTAACCGACTGGTAGCTACCACATTCGGGACATTTAACGTCAGCATCCGGGATGGAACAGGACATTATCAGCTCTTCGTAAACTTTACCGCAATTTTTACATTTGTAATCAAAAACAGGCATCGGTCACCCTTTATACTTTAAACAACTCATCGGTTTGATAAATAACACAGGTCAAAGTTACAATAATTTTAGTCAAATTTTAAATAATGGTTTTACTTTTTCAAGTAGCTGTGGAGGACCGGCGATCAGACCATTTGGAATGAATGGATTTTCGGAATTGTAGCGGATTGGATTTAGGTCTCGGTTGATAAGTAGTCCGCCGGCATTCCGGACAATCAGATCGGCTGCGCAAATATCCCACTCATTCTTTGGTCGAAGACTGATCGTCAGATCGCTGTAGTTAGCAGCAGTGTGAACCAGTTTATTGGCAATGCTTCCACTGACGATCAGCATTTTAAACATATCTTCGAATGGTTTCCAAAGCCCGGATTTGGTTTCGGAACGGCTTACATACACCGTTGCTTCGTGCAGTTCCGTATTGGCGCTGCAATGGATTTCATTTCCATTTAACCGGGACGCAGACCCAGTCATCGCGGAGAACATTTCTTTTGTCAGAGGATTATAAATGACACCAACGACGGGTTCACGATCTATTGTTAATGCAACCGAAACTACAAATTCCGGGATGCCGCGAATAAATTCGATTGTTCCATCCAAAGGGTCCACCACCCAGACCCGCTGTTTCGAAAGGCGTTCGGTGGAATCTTTAGTTTCTTCGGAAAGCCAGCCGTCACCGGGGAATTCTGCCAGAATAGTGTTCCCTAAGAATGTATCGGCCTCCGTATCCGCGGTGGTTACCGGATTACTAAATCCCTTGTCCCTGATATGATAGTTGTTGTTATAGTACTTCAGGATTATCATTCCGGCTTCCCGGGCCGCGCTGATTGCCAGATCCAGTTCTTGCTTCAGGTTTTGTGTTGTAATGCGCTATTCTCCTTGTGGTAAAATTTTCACCGGACACTTACAGAGTTTTTCAAAGGTTTTGGCGTCAGCAATTGATCCGACGATGCTGTTATAGTGAATCGGAACAGCGATCTTCGGTTTAATTAATCGGACAGCTTCAGCAGCTTCTTCGGGCGTCATGGTATAGGTTCCGCCGATCGGTAAAAAGGCCACATCTACGTTAAAATCCTCCATTTCAGGAATAATGTCGGTGTCCCCGGCATGATAATAGCGGATATTGTTAATTGTCAATATATAGCCGACATTGCGGGCATTCTTTGGATGAAAGTTCTTGTTGGTATTGTATGACGGCACAGCTTCGATCGAAATATTTCCGAATGTTAAAGTATCTCCGATGTTAATTGTGCGAAAAGTACCGGGCAGGGATTGTTTTGATGATGCAGGAACCACAATAATAGTCTCGTCTGTCCGAATTTTATCAATATCGGTTTTGGAAAGGTGATCGTAATGATCGTGTGTTATCAGAATCAGGTCGGCTTTTTGAGGATTTCCTTTTAACTGATAGGGATCGATATAAATGATTTTTTCGGCTTTGAACAGCAGAGTTGCGTGGCCCAACCATTTAACAATCGACAACATATTTACCTCCTATCCTTTCTATTTCAATCTGATATTTACTAAATAATCCCTGTTATATCAAGAGCGTTTATGTTTTATATTGCTTACACAAACATTAACTTTGGTTCGTGTTTTGTTCTGATTTTTGTAAATTGTCAATGTAATTACGGAAAGCCGAATGCGTCATTCTAATTCAAAAGATTTTTTCTCCGCCCTTGCCGATCCGAAGAATTTTTGGGTTATTGTCATTGTCGTTTTTATCAATCTGGCTATTTTTGTATCCGGCCGATTATACATTAATCCATATTTATCCCGCAAGCCCTGCGTGACATGCGGGCGCCCGGACACAAAGGCCGTTACGACCCTCTGGCAGTATGAAATAAATGTCATACCGGTTTGCAGGGATGTCAAGCTCTGGTACTGTAAACGACATATCCGGAGTGCGCCGGAAATAGTGAAAGTGATTCCATCAGAAAAAGATACGATCCCTAAGCGCTATATTCAGGCGGTGATTGGTGGAGTTCTGCAAATGATGACATTATTTTATGCATTGGTGCTGTTGCGGTTTGATATGAAACTGTTTTTTCTTAGTCCATTGCTGATTGGACTGGCTTTTCTGCTCGGGAATACGACCTCGTCCCTGAGTTTGACGCTGCTTTTCGGATCAATTATTGTATTACCGGGACTTCTCTTTTATATTTGGTCAAAACAGGGAAATATCTAAAAACCGGAGACTAATATGGACCTCGATTATATATTTCGCCGCCGCAGTATTCGCAAGTTTAATGATGAGCCGTTATCGGATTTACAGATTAAATCTATTCTGGAAGCAGCTATGGCTGCACCCTCAGCGCATAATAACAAGCCCTGGCACTTCATCGTAATTCGGGAGCGAAAAACCCTGGACCGGATCGCGGAAGTACATCCCTACGGCAAAATGCTTTTCCAGGCGCCGTTGGCTGTTGCTGTTTGTGGAGACACGGCCGTTTCGTCCAAGCGCTGGGATCAGGATTGCGCGGCAGCGACGGAGAATATTCTCCTGGCACTACCGGAGTTGGGATTGGGAGGGGTCTGGCTTGGGTATTATCCCCGCAGTAATGACGAAGATTTTCTAAAAGATATTATATCAGTCCCGGAGAATATTAAGGTTTTCAGCATGGTGGCCATTGGTCACCCCGATGAAGAAAAAATCCCCCGTTCCCAATACGAAGATATAAAAATCCATTTCGAACAGTGGTAAAAGCATTAATACAAGAGGGGTACTATGAATAGAACAGAAATAGTTATTATCGGTGCCGGTTCAGTCGGTCTGGCCATTGCCAGACGTTTATCCACAACTGGTAAAAAAATTGTGTTGCTGGAAAGACACAATACTTTTGGACAGGATACGTCGACACGCAACAGCGAGGTCATTCACGGCGGCATGTATTATCCAACCGGCAGCCTGAAAGCCAGACTCTGTGTGGACGGCAATCGCATGTTATATAAACTCTGTTCTGTACACAATATTCCGCACCGGAAAACCGGAAAATTGATCATCGCCAATACCGAAGATGAGCGGCAAAACATCGAAGAAATTTATCACCAGGGGAAAATCAATCAGGTACCGCATTTACGAATGATTGAGGAACAGGAAATTAAACGCCTCGAACCGAACATTCGGGCCAAATGGGCGTTGCTAAGTCCGGAATCCGGGATTCTGGACGCTACGGAATTGATGCGTTATTTCGAGCAGGAAGCGCTGAGAAACGGTGTAACCATACGATATGATCATGAAGTCATCGGCCTGGAAAAACTGAAGGATAGTTACAAAGTAATGGTCCGCCGGGATAATGGTAAAATTGAAGAGATTATCACCGATGTAGTGATCAATGCTGCCGGTCTCTATGCGGATCAAATTTCCGCAATGCTCGGAATTGATATAGGAAAAAATCAGTATCGGATTTACTGGGTCAAAGGTGAATATTTTGATGTGAATGAACATCACAGCGGGAAAATGAGCCACCTGATTTACCCGACCCCAACACCGGTGAGTTTGGGAATTCATGTGAGACTGTGGCTGGACGGTTCTTATGCACTTGGTCCCAATGCTCTTTATGTGGATGAGATAAACTATGACGTTGATCCGACGCATCTGGATAACTTCTTCAGCGATGCGAAAGAGTATCTGCCCTTTCTGGAAAAATCAGATTTGACCCCCGGTGTGGCCGGGATTCGCGCAAAGCTACAGGCGAAAGGCGAACCGGCAAGGGATTTTGTAATCCGGAATGAATACGATAAAGGCCTACCTGGTTTTATCAATCTGGTTGGCATCGATTCACCGGCGCTGACCGCATGTGTGGCGATTGCGGAAGAGGTGGCGAGGATTTACAAAAAAACAGGTTAAATAAAATGAGATATCCATCAAATTTTTACGGAAAGGTATTGTCATCCAATGGGCTGGATGAATTTAGAAATCTGGGATCAAAATATGAATATATGTCAAAGAACAAAAACCATATTGTGATTTTTTTTGGTCATATAACTTCTGAAGATGAATTTATTTGGTCGGGAGATATAGATTTAACATTGGATTCAGAAAAAGTAGACAAAGCATCTAAACAATTAAGAAAAGAACTAGTTGTTAGTGATGGCTCATATAAAGAGATATATTCAACAAAAAGTGGATTTAGTAAAGATTATCAAGAAATTGTAGAATTAGTTAATGGGGAATATATTAATAAATTTGGCTCTTCTGGAATAAGTGTGGACTATGTCTAAATAATCTGATATACTTCTCCTCTAAAAATGATTAAGGAGGAGATTCATGAGAGAGAAAGAGATACTAAAAAAGATGGTAGCCATACCTCAATACAGCGT
>JAHJGX010000052.1 GCA_018824205.1 bacterium | reverse complement strand
TTAGCAATAAATGATATCATCTCATGAATTCCAATTAGGTTAATTGATGCCTTTTTCCAAGAATCCCTTTCCTTGATATTCAGTAAAGACAATAATACTCTTGCAGAACGATCATTTTGTTGTCTTTTTGACAATCCAAAAGCGGCAAGAATTATTTTTGCTTCATCAACTTTACTCATAAACCATTTTCTCCTTAATTACACTTGATAACAACATTTCTTCAGCTAAGATTGAGTCGATCATTGAATAGGTGATACTTTTTTCGTTTGTCATTTTCAATCCAATATTGACAATGGTATTATAATCGGGAAAAGGTAGAGAATTAATTTCCGAAGCGTTTACCTGTGTATTTCCATTTATAATTCTAAAATACCTGTCAATTAACGAAGAATTTAAAATAGCCGTAATTCCTAATGCTTCGATTTCAGAAAGTTCTCCAAGAGGCTTCCACACATAGTTCAGATGATTTTCAAAGCCAATATATTGAGTATTGAATCTTGATGATGAATAAAAATACGCAGATACCCTTCGTTTTTGTTCTTTAGAAGAAAATCGTTTTAATAGCACATAATTTTTATTTTGTAATAGTAATTTTACAGAGTCAGATGAGATTGTTATTACCTGAGGTTTATTGATTGCTTTTAAAGGATATCGAACTTTAAAATCTTTTAAATGGTTCATCCAAATCAAGGGAGCTGATCTTAATCCATCAAAATCTGTACTTTGCTTGGTATATTTAGTCGCTCTAAAATTTACAACCGGACCAGTTGATAGTTTAAATCCCAAATCAGAAAATGTTTTATTCCAAGATCTAACAATTTTCAATATTTCTAAATCGTTTTTACTTGTTGGAATAAAAATAATCTTTTCTTTATCTTTAGGAAAAATAATTCGATCATATCCTGTAGTTAATACAAAAGAATTGTCAAAATTTGAATTTTTACTTACAGTTATCTTTGTTTTTATTGGATTATTTTTTTGTTTTATACCTTTTAAGATAATTGTTTCTTGCAAGACTTCATTTTTAAATGTTTCTTTTCTGGATTCAAATGAATGTATATGGATTGGTTTTATTTCTTTTAAAAAAGACTGTCTAAAACGTTTAAAATATAGACCAGAGCAGTAACTTCGAGGTGTAATAAATATTAATTGTCCTTTGTATCTTAATAATATTGATGAAAGCGCCATGAAAAACATATAAATATTGGGCTGTCCATGAACAATACTACTCATTATTCTAGAATGTTCACAATCTTTTGATAGTTTAAAATATGGTGGATTAGAAATTATTATATCATATTGATCATTTTTATTTATCGGAAAAAGAGTATTGTTAAAATATTGAGCATTATAAAAAAGATAGTCCTTTACAATAAGATTTATTTCTGTGTCAATACCGTGTATATTTAATAGTTTTTTAAAATGGGCTATATTTTTTTCTAGATATGGAATTACTTTAAAGTCATTTTCATATAAATCAAGTTGGATATATTTACATTTTTGATATTTAATTATCTCATCACAAAGGGCTGCTGATAAAATTCCAGTACCAGCTCCGGGATCAAGTATTTTAACTGTTTCTGGGAAATTATCAACCATCCTGGCCATATACTTTGCAATGCTGGTTGGAGTAAAAAATTGTCCATTGTATTTTCTACTTTCTCCATTAAGGGATTTTAAATATTGGAGAGTACTCTTTTCAACTATTTCGGTTAATGTTATATCTTCAAATTTATTCATTGATGTAATATACAAATTTATAGAAATTATCACCCAATTTTATTAAAAGCTAGTACATGTTTATACTTCATATTTATGCTTAAAACAGGTTTCTCGATAGACAAACTTTTCTCAATTTTCAGATTTTCAAACCAAGCGCTGCACGCAGAATTCATTCCTTTTCCAATGCTTTATATGTTCGTGCCACTGTAATTATAAATGTTAATTGGTTAAATAGCAACAGGATTTTATTCGAGCACCCCTTATTTCCCGGACACTTGCGGCCCTGCTTATAGGGATTGCACGGGCGCTTCTTTTACAGTACTTTTACATTTTCCAATCCAAATATTTCGTAGAATAGTTTTGTATTTTCGATGATGTATTGATTGTTGAAGATTGAATTGGGAGCTTAAAATGTTTGGAAATATGCCGGAATTGCAAATCGGTCATCTGCGAGCGAAAACGCCCGTTATCCAGGGCGGAATGGGGGTTGGAATTTCCCTGTCCGGTCTGGCGTCGGCGGTTGCCAATGAAGGCGGTATCGGCATTATTGCCGCCGTGGGCATTGGTATGAACGGCGGTAAAATAAGCGGAGATTTTAGCGAAGCCAACGCCGAAGCGCTGCGCCAGGAGATCCGGACCGCCCGTTCGAAAACCGACGGACTGATCGGCGTCAATGTGATGATCGCATTAACCGACGCAAATCGCTTGCTGGAAGTATCCGTTGAAGAAGAGGTAGATGTTGCGATTATGGGCGCCGGTCTGCCGTTGAAGTTACCGGTTTCCATTGTTGAAACTGGTTTAAAAAATATCCATACCCGGTTCATCCCCATTGTTTCATCCGGCCGGGCGGCGGAATTGATATTCAATCACTGGGCTAAAAAATATTCTCATATTCCCGATGCGGTGATTGTGGAAGGCCCATTGGCCGGCGGACATCTTGGCTTTAAGGCCGCGGAACTGACTCAGGCATCCAACACCCTTGAAAACCTGGTTTCCGACGTCATCAGTGCTATAAGGCCCTTTGAACAGCAGTTTCAGCAACCGATACCGGTGATTGCCGCCGGTGGCATTTACACCGGTAGCGACATTTACAAATTCCTGCAACTCGGCGCCAGCGGTGTGCAGATGGCAACACGCTTTGTCACAACCCATGAGTGTGACGCGGACATCCGTTTCAAAGAAATGTATTTAGACTGCCGGGAATCCGACTTGCGAATCATTGATAGCCCTGTTGGGTTACCAGGGCGCGCTATTAACAATCCCTTCCTGGAATCCGTATCAGCGGGCGAGAAAAAACCTTTTAAATGTCCCTGGAAATGCCTGCGAACCTGCAATTTTGAGAAGGTACCGTATTGTATTGCCAAAGCGCTGATTTTTGCCCAAAAGGGAAAGTTTCACTACGGTTTTGCGTTTGCCGGCTCGAATGCCTGGCGAGCGGATAAAATTATTTCCGTACAGGAATTAATGGACACTCTCAAAAAAGAATACCAGTGTGAGTCACGAACTATGAGATTGGATAATGTTCAGACACAGCCCAATTTTGTATATGATTACATATAATGAGTGCAATCAGTTCTCTACTATTCCATTTAAAAAAACTCACGATAACTTCGTGGGTTTTTCATACGTTTATTTCCTCAGTACCGTAATTTCTTTTTCTTTAAACCAGTATTTATCAATTTTAATTGAGCAAAATTATCAATTAAGAAATCCGCAAATCGCATAAATCCCAAATCCGTAAAATGAATACCGTCTACGGTTGCTTCATGATCGATTCCAAGGGAATTCTGTGTGTCAATAATATAGATATGACGATATCCGGAATCGATTAACGCAGCTATTTCACTTTGTAATACCTGATTCTTCTACTGGTTGAATTTGACGAGTCTGAATTGTATTAAATTTTTCATCAACAAATAATAACTGGTCATCCGTTCTGACAATATACCGTACTAAGGATTCATCATTTTCGAATTTGGTAACCGGTATAACTGCGATTGGATTCTCAATATTTGACTGTACTTCTTCCAGTTTGAATGTCGATTTTTCACTTTGTGATAAAGCCAGCAAATTACAAATAGTGATAATTAAGAATAGCCACACCGAAATTAAAATTTTACTCATGTTCATCGTATTTCCCTTTTTCATGATGATATACACTGAAAATACACTTTATAATTACAATTGTCTTTAACATTTAAAGATTATCCTTGTCACGATACTCCACGGCTTAACAGAATCAGCCGGATTCGTTACACCAGAGTGGATGTAACGATAAAAACATTTACTTCGTCATCGCCTGACGTAGCGCCTGTCGCCAGCCACTTAGATATTGTTCACGAACATCTGTTTTCATCCCCGGCTCAAAGCGGCGATCGATTTTCTTCAATTTTAACAGTTCATCGATGTCTGTCCAGAATCCGCATATCAATCCGGCTAAATATGCCGCACCCAACGCCGTGGATTCCGTCACCGCCGGACGCAGAACCGGCCGGTCCAGGATATCTGCCTGGAATTGCATCAGGAAGTTATTTACCACCGCGCCGCCATCCACGACCAGTTCATGGATCGCGATTCCGGCTTCCGATTCCATCAGATTCAGGACATCAACACTCTGGTAAGCGATGGATTCCAGTGCCGCCCGGATGATATGGTTCCGGTTCGCTCCTCTGGTCAAACCGGATATAATGCCCCGGGCTTCCATATCCCAGTGCGGCGCGCCAAGTCCCACAAAGGCCGGAACGATATAGACGCCGTTATTATCGGGAACCTTCAGCGCGGCGGCTTCGCTGTCGGCGGCAGTTTCGATCAGTTGCAGCTCATCCCGCAGCCACTGAATCACCGCCCCGGCGATAAAAATCGAACCTTCGAAGGCATAGCAGGGCTGACCCTGCTTATTGATCGCCAATGTTGTCAGCAAGCCTTTTTCTGAAAGTTGGAATTTGTCCCCGATATTCAGCATGGCAAAGCAGCCGGTCCCATAGGTATTTTTGACACTGCCTAGTTCCACGCAGCCCTGACCAAAGAGCGCCGCCTGCTGATCGCCGGCCACGCCGCAAATCGGCACATCTTTCAGGCAATCGATCGTTTCAACTTTTCCATAATCGTCCATGGAATTTTTTACTTCCGGTAGCATTGATATGGGTACACCAACAATATCACAGAGAGTTTTATCCCAAATTTTATCAACAACATTGAAAATCAACGTCCGGGAAGCGTTGGTGTAATCGGTGGCGTGAACTTTTCCCTTTGTAAGGTTCCAGATCAACCAGGTATCAATTGTTCCAAACAGCAGGTTTTCAATGGACTGGTTATCGAGTTGATTCAGAATCCATCTGATTTTTGTTCCGCTGAAGTAGGCGTCCATCGGCAGCCCGGTTTTGGATTTGAAAATGGCGCTGTATTGACTCAAATCCCGGCACATTTTCGCCGTTCGCCGGCATTGCCAGACAATCGCGTTATAAACCGGTTTTCCCGTCGTTTTATCCCATACAACTGTAGTTTCCCGCTGATTTGTAATTCCCACCGCCGCGATTTGACCTTGATATTTGCGACACAATTCAGTCACTGTATCAATAACCGTCTGCCAGATTTCCATGGGATCGTGCTCCACCCAGCCGGGTTTCGGATAGTATTGCGGAAATTCCTTATAGCGGGAATCGACGATTTGCCCGTCATGATCGAACAGAATCGAGCGGGTGCCGGTGGTTCCCTGATCGATGGCTAAAATAAACATAAACTCCTCCCAATTATCGCCTTGATGCATAAATTTATTTATCACCCATTTGCCGGAGCGCCTGGGCAATGTTCAATATATAATCCAAAATAACTCTGTATGGGATAAAACCATCGTTTTCTATATGTAACAATACCGGATCATCCTTAAAAACCGTGCATATTCATAAAAAATTCCCGAACGCCCGGGACTAAAACCTATCTTCTTCCATCCGGACTCTAACCGTCGGCACCTGAGTTTCGCAGGCTCAATCCCGATTTACCGGGACTCGCGGACTTTCACCGCCGGTCGGGATTTCCACCCTGTCCCGAAGACGCAAAGCAAATTTATGAGTATCAAAGTGGAGATGCAAGAAATGTTCAGGATATTGGAATCAACATATTGACTTATCCAAGCCCTTTTGAGTGCTTGATAACCTTTCCCTCAACCATAAAAATTACATCTTCACAGAGATTGGTTGATAAATCAGCTACACGTTCTAATTTCCGGCAGATATTCATCATGTGCAGTGATCGTTCGACGGTAGCAGGTTCCTCTCCTATAAACGCGATCAGATTCTTTAAAGTGTCGTCTCTGTAACTATCGACTATATCATCCCGCGCACACACATTTTTCGCCAGATCAACATCTTCATTGATAAACGAATTGATGCTGTCTTTCAGCATGCCAATAGACGCATCGGCTAATTTCACAACATTTACACCTTTCGCCCTGATTTTGGGCCGTTCAACCAGAAAGATGGCACTCTTTGAGATATTGACAGCTTCATCACCGAGGCGTTCCAAGTCATTACCCATTTTCAGAATCATGAGAATCGTTCGCAGATCTCCCGCTGTCGGTTGGTATTGAGCAATCGTCGTGGTACAATGTTTGTCCATTCTTAATTCAAATTCATTGGCAATCGGTTCATCAACTTCAATTACTTCTTTTAACATTGCCATATCTTTTGTTTGCAGACCACGGATACTTTTAGCAATCATCGCTTCAACATGGGCGGCATATTCGATTATTTCTTTCTTCAGCTCTTGTATTTTTTCGATCAGCATTTTATCTCCATACGTTATAAAAACAAAATATTTTAAACAAATTCACACTGTAATCTTATTCACCACGAAATTACCCGAATTTTCCGGTTACGTATTCCTCTGTACGTTTGTCCTTTGGAACGGTGAAGATCTTCTCTGTGATATCAAATTCAATCAATTTACCAATATAGAAAAAGGCGGTGTAATCGGATACCCGGGCGGCTTGCTGCATATTATGAGTGACAATAACAATTGTATATTTTTCTTTTAGTTTTTCAATTAATTCTTCAATACGGCGGGTCGATACAGGGTCCAGGCTGGCGCAGGGTTCATCAAACAGGATCACTTCCGGTTGCACCGATAAACAGCGGGCAATACATAAACGCTGTTGTTGTCCACCTGACAATTTCAGCGCATTCTCACTTAAGCGGTCTTTAACTTCATCCCACAATGCAGCTTCCTGAAGAGAGGTTATCACCCGGTCTTCTATAAAATGTTTATCATTCGCCCCGTTGATCTTTAATCCGTAGCTCAGGTTATCGTAGATACTTTTTGGAAAAGGATTTGGTTTTTGAAAAACCATCCCCACTTTGCGCCGAATGTTGACCACATCAACGTCAGACTCATAAATATTCTGATCATCCAGAAAAACCTGCCCTTCCAGACGCGTATTCGGGATCAGATCATTCATCCGGTTTAAGAGCCTGATAAATGTCGATTTACCACATCCGGACGGCCCAATTATCGACGTTACTTTATTTTTGTATATGGGTAATGTAATCTGATGAAGCGTCTTTTTCTCGCCGTAATAAAAGTCGATATTTTCGGCTTTCATCCGAACTTGTTCGTTATGCAAGGTCGTATCTCCTTTGTCTTTGCCGTAAATAAATTGCCAGTCCCGATATCATTATGACTAATAATAAAAGTACAAGGGCGCTTCCGTAGGCTATCAAAGTCTGTTCTTCAGGATGCGTTCCTTCCGTCATTAAGGCATAGATATGGTAAGGCAGCGCCATGACTTCACTGAAAATCGAATCGGGAAATCCCCGGGTATAAAATGTGGCTGCCGTAAACAGAATCGGCGCCGTTTCACCGGCAGCCCGGCCAATACTTAAAATCACGCCTGTGAAAATTCCGGATAATGCCGATGGAATGACAATCTTCCGAATGGTTTGCCATTGGGTGGCGCCTAAAGCCAGAGATGCCTCCCGCATGGATTGAGGTACCGCGATCAAGGCTTCCTGAGACGCCGAAATAATCCCCGGCAGGATCATTATACCGAGTGTAAGGCTGCCGGAAAGAATCGAGACGCCAAATCCGAAAAACCTGACGAAAATTGAAAGTCCAAAAAGCCCGAACACCACCGAAGGGACACCGGCAAGGTTATTAATACTCATTCTGATAATATTCACAACTACGCTGTTTGGACTGTATTCAGTCAGAAAAACCGCGCTGGCTACACCAAACGGCAGCGCGAAAAATATTGCTCCTATTGTCAGATAAAATGTTCCGACCAGCGCCGGAGCGATTCCCCCTTGAGTCATTGCTCTTCGGGGTACACTGGTCAGAAATTCCCACGAAATAATCTTAATTCCGTTCTTTGTAATAAAAAATAAGATCGCTCCTACGGATATCAGCGCGATTATCATGGAAAGATAGAGAAATGTAAACCCGATTCCTTGAGACAGTGTGCCTCGTTTCATCTGCCGAGCCCCAACTTTAACCGATATCGACGTCCAATCATTTCGGCGATCATATTAAATATCAATGTTATTAAAAACAGGATGAGCCCGATACCGAACAGAGCGTGATAATGAGCGCTTTCAACAACGGCTTCGCCCATTTCGGCGGCGATGGTTGCCGTCATCGGTCGGACAGGCCCAAACAGTGATTTGGGAATAACCGCCGCGCCACCGGCTACCATCAAAACCGTCATGGTTTCCCCGACAATACGACTTACTCCTAAGATAATCGCCGTCGAAATCCCCGATCCGGCAGCCGGAATGACCACTTTCACCAATGTCTGCCATCGATTTGCACCCACCGCAAATGAAGCTTCCCGAAAACTCTTCGGCACATAATCCAGGGCATCCTCTGCGAGGCTGCTAACCGTAGGCACTGCCATAATTCCTAAAATGAAACTCGCCGTAAACAGACACAAGCCGATCGGTATATTCAACAACCGTTGCAGAAACGGCGCTAATATTACCATTCCGAAAAAGCCATAGACAATTGACGGGATTCCAGCTAAGAGCTCGATAATCGGTTTTAAAACCGCCCTTTCCCGGTATCCGGCAATCTCATGCAAATACAAGGCGCTTCCGAGACCCACCGGGACGGCGATAAACATTGCGCCGATGGTTACCCAAAAGGTCCCCAATATCAGCGGTAATATCCCAAAATCCGGGGGGTCGTAGGTCGGGTACCAAAACTTTCCACCGATGAATTCAAACAGTTTGACATATTTAAAAATCGGTAATCCTTCCTTAAAAAGAATCACGATAATCCCAAGCAGAAACAATAACGATGAAAAAGCCAATATGCCAAAACCCGATTTGATTATATTTTCCGTTTTAAAATTCATTGTATTAGTTGAGGCGCGGCAGAATATCCGCCGCAGCTCATTTATATTCCCTTACTTTAAGCCGACATAACCCGATTCTTCAACCAGTTTCTGACCCTCTTTACTCTTTACAAAATCCAGGAATGCTTTAAGCTGCCCACAGGGATTGCCGTTGGTGTACATGAACAGTGGACGGGAAAGCGGATATTCACCCGATAAAATGCTTGCCTTCGTACATTGAACACCGTCCACACCGATGGCTTTGACTTTGGAAGTGATATAGCCCAATCCGACGTAACCAATCGCTCCCGGTGTATTTTCCACCGTTGTTACTACCGCCCGGTTGGACGCGCTCAGTAATGCATCGGAACGCACCCGTTCACCATCCATGGTCAGTTTGCTGAAGGCTTCATAAGTCCCGCTGGCGGAATCTCTTGAAATAACAATGATTTTCTTTTTCTCTCCGCCAAGTTTCGACCAGTTAGAGTATTTACCCGTATAGATGGCTTTCAGCTGCTCTTTACTGATCTCCTTCAATTTATTCGAGGGGTGAATGACAACCGCTATTCCATCCATTGCTACCACATGAGCAACCGGATTAACGCCTTTATTCACCGCTGTTTTTATCTCTTTATCTTTCATCGAACGGGAGGCATCGGCGATGTCGCAGGTTCCCTCGATCAACGAGGCGATTCCGACGCCGGAGCCGCCGCCTCTGACCGTAATATCGACATCCGGGTTTGCCATCATATACTCTTCTGCGGCTATCTGAGCAATCGGCAGTACTGTTGTGGAACCTTCGATACTGATCTTTTTATTCTCTTTCGCCATGACTAATGATGATATGATTGCGGTACAAATAAATACTTTACTAAGTTTCATGATGTTCTTCTCCTTTAATTAAAACTTGAAGTTCAAATCGGTTTGAAATAAATGCTGTGAATTCTTCGAAGCAATATCCTCAATGTTATAGTAATCAAGAGTCAGGTAGACATTTTTCGACAAGCCGTAATTGAGGATTAGTTCGTGCCCCTGGATACCCGTGCTGCCGCCATAAGTATCGGAATCCGGCAGGAAATCCGGCCAGGCGTCTTTCTCCAGATGGCGGTAAAGATATTTTACCTGCCACTGCCTTTTGCTCTTGACCTCTTTGGCTCCCAATAAGAGTCCGAATGTGTAAGCATTGTTATCATCCGACGGGTCCGGATTTTGATAATATTCCGTAAACACAGCAACATAAGGAAAAACCAAATTTTCCACGCCGAGGTTTACAGAAAAGCCCAACGGTGTATAGTCGTAGATCAACTGACCGGTGGCTTTTCCGGTAGCTGTATCAATCACACTCGAATTAGTCAATTTTGTGTGATCAGGCACTAACCCTTTCAAGCCGTCAAACTTATAATAACTAAATGCCGTCTGTAAATCGATTTTCTCATTAATGCCCGTTTTATACCCCGGCTGAAAGACAAACAACTTCGGATTGTCGTCAGTTTTTTTCTCATCCAAAACATAAACGCCACAATTCAGATAGAGAGTTTTATGTTTTAATAGCACGGCGCCACCTTCAAGAGTAATGTCGCTGTCCCAGAGCAGGTCTGTAGGTTTCCAAATCGATAATTTATTGGCAAATTTTCCACCAATCAAAGTCAAGTATTTCGGAGCGGTGTACATACCATAGGCATAATCCAACTGAACGCCCTTGGTTTCAAACATGTTCTCCAAAGTCTGGTTCGTGGAGCGGGGATCATCACCGCCGGTGGCTAAACCAAAACCGACATGGAACCCCTGTGCTACCTGGGCTTCCCCTTTTAAGCGAAAACGAATCCGCTGACGCATCCGCGGATCAGAACCCTCATTCTCTTCCCACTGATTTCTTAACCGGAAATCCCCATTCAGAGTAATCACCTGAGACCATTTTGGCACTGTCTCAACTTCTGCTTTCGCCAGTTCCTTTTTGATGTCCTGTTCGGTTAATGTTAAAATTTCTTGGGCTTTCCCGGGATCAATGACACCTTTTTTCACCAGTTCCCGAACAAGACGGTCGATTTCTCCCGCCGTAGCAGTCTGTAAAAGCCCGCCAATCATCAGAAAAACCATAACAACAAATCGCATAACTTGCTTCATTTTCATAATCCCCCTTTTTCTAATTATTTATTTTCTCCATTTCACCTTGCGCAAGGATTATGAGAAATGAATATTAAATGCGGTTAAAGTTTCTGTTAAGATTTGGTTAAGAATAACAACAAAAAACCTTCCCGGTTTTGGAACCCGAAAGGTTTAATAATCACTATCTTAAAACTAAGCGCCTTTTAAGCTTTATCCTTCGGCAACCAAATACTAAATGTCGTACCCGTTCCCGGCGCGCTCTCAACATCGATACGCCCGTTATGCAGAAGCACGATATGTTTGGCTATGGATAATCCCAGTCCGGTCCCGCCTAAGCGCCTGGATCTCGATTTGTCAACGGTATAAAAGCGTTCGAATATCCGTGAAAGGTGTTCTTCGGGAATACCAATGCCTGTATCCTCGATTTCTATTAATGTATTATTAGAGATTTGTGAAAACCTGATCTTTATTTTGCCTTTATCGGTATATTTTATGGCATTATCCAATAAATTGATAAACACCTGTTCCAATTTGAACGGATCACATGAAATAATTGACAGCTCATCCGCAATTTCCCATTCCAGTTGAAGTTTCTTTGTACTTATTTTCTCTGCAAATAATTTTGTTAAATCAGTCTGCATTTGAGCTATATTGACCTCTTCAATCTGGAGCTGTGATTTATCTTCGATTTCCGCCAACAGCAGCAAATCATTTACAATATTAATCAATCGATCCGTATGCCGTTCAATAATTTCCAGATAGCGTTTATTTCCCGGAATAAAATCATCCTCAAGGGTTTCCACAAAACCCTTGATCGCCGTCAGCGGCGTCCGCAATTCGTGGGAAACATTCACGACGAAATCTTTTTTCAGCTGCTGCAAACGCATGATCTCCGATATGTCATGAAAAACAATGACAATTTCTTCATTAGCCGGAATATGACTAACACTACATAGATATGTTTTGGAACCAATATTGATTTCACCGGTTGTATCATTCCCGGATTGCCGGACATTCTTGATTAAATTCAGTAAATCAGGATCACGCAAGACTTCCCAGTAATGTTTCTTAGCAATCTCTTCGGTTTTTGAAATGTTTTTAAAACTATCGTTATAGAGAATAACTTTGTCATCCTTATCAATTACAAATAACCCCGAGTGGACAGAGGATATGATTGTTCTTAGTTGATCCCGTTGTAAAGATATTTCTTCAAAGGAATCTTTCAGCTTCCGGGTCATCATATTAAAGGTCTCTGCAAGTTTTTTGAAATCGCCTTTTCGTTTTAGAATTACCTTCGTATTAAAATCACCATCTGCAATCTTTCGGGATGCAGCAACAAGTTCCTTTACAGGGAGATTTAAATTATTGCTATAAGTTAGTACCCCTATTAGAACAAACAGAATCACAATCAGCGTTATATTGATAATGCGGATTCGCAATGTATTTAACAAACTATCTACATCAGACAGGTATAAACTTGTTCGTAAGACCGCAATAATATTCCCATTCTTTTCTATTGGCGTCGCGACATAAAGCATTGTCTGCTGCATGGTCTTGCTAAATCGAATGTTACGCCCTGTCTTTCCTGCCAACGCCTCTCTTACCTCCGCCCGGTAACCGTGGTTTTCCATCTGACCGGGATTGTTTTCCGAATCCGCCAGTACAGCGCCTTTGACATTGATGACGGTAATCCGCGTATTAATTTTTTCACCGAGATCTTTTACTACAGCATCAAGATTATCAATAACGCCGGCATTCACAGAAGATATTATCTGGTTAGCGATGCTGTGGTTCAGGTTTTCCAGGTTGCCGGTCAGTGTCTCAATATAGTGAGATTTGATATTCCGGAAAGAAATAAACAGAATCAATGACGATAAAACTATAATCGTTATCAAATAGCCGCTGAATATTTTAATAAAGAAACGGTTTTGTTTAATCATTCCAGTTTATACCCTACCCCTCTGATATTTTTAATGTAATGCGCCGCAGAACCCAGCTTTTCCCGAAGATGTTTGATATGAACATCAATCGTTCTTGAAATGACAATCTTATCATCACCCCAAAGATGTTGTAATAGCTGTTCCCGGGAAAAGACCCAGCCTCGTTTAGTGGCAAGAACTTTCAAAATATTGAATTCCGTTGAAGTCAGATTAACCGGATGACCGTTGACGGTAACGCTGTAGCGCTGGAGATCGATAACCAAGTCATTATTGATATTAATCGTGGATTCCGCGGTTTTCATCCGATAGCGCCGTAAGACCGCTCTGACCCTTGCAACCAGCTCCCTCGTGGAAAAGGGCTTTGTAATATAATCATCGGCGCCAAGTTCTAAACCGAGGACTTTATCAAACTCATCACCTTTGGCCGTCAGCATAATAATAGGAAAATTAGATGTTTTTTTATCTGATTTCAGTTGTTTACAGACTTCGATGCCGTCAATATCCGGCAGCATTAAATCAAGAATCAATAAATCCGGAGTTTTTTTTTCTATAAATTTTAAGAACTCTTGTGAATTATCAAATTTAGCGATCTTATAGTTTGCCTTTTCGAGGTGAATTGATACAAGTTCTAAAATATCCGGTTCGTCATCGACAATAGCGATTAATTCATTCATAGCTGCTTCCGATATTCGATTTTATTTGCTTATTCACATAGGGAAATATAAGCAATATTAAAATTATTTACATAGTCAAAGAACATCGTTTCATTGGACAAAACTTTTGCCTCATGAGCAGGTCTCTTTGAGGAAAACTGCTTATAAGTTCAGTAAACCTTTATTCTCCTTATAAATGAAATTATATTTCCTGGTCATTACTCAGATGATCATTAATCAAATTAATAATATCATGAAAACCTGCTGTTTTTCCGGATCGTTATGAATTAAGCCATTATACAATTTCAAGGTCTTATCCTCAGAACTGACCGCATCAAACAACTCCTGGCTGCCGCTGGGGTTGGTCATTTTATCACTGGAACAATGCATAACCAGAATCGGCAGTGTGATCGTCTCCATCTGAACTTGAATCCGGTTCATCGCGGTAATCAGTTCAAGCCCCGTTCGCGCCGGAATGCCCTCCCGGTAGTTCAGCGGATCGTGCTCCACCCAGCCCGGTTTCGGGTAATACTGGGTGTATTCCATATAGCGGGAATCGACGATTTGCCCGTCCTGATCGAACAGAATCGAGCGTATGCCGGTGGTCCCCTGATCGATGGCAAGAATAACCATAAATGACTTCCTCTTAACTCACGTTAATCATTACCCATTTGCCGCAATGCCTGAGCGATATTCAATGAATTATCGCCGATACTCTCAAAGCACTGCACCATGTCCATAAAGAGAAGTTCGGCGCGGACATTGGAACCCTTTTGCAGTCGTTTTCGAGCCGCTTTACTCAGAGAATAGCGCAGAGTGTTGACCTGATTCTCCAGCGTATAGGCGTTTTCCAGTTCATAACTGTCAAACTTTTTGGTTAGATGGTTTTTAAACATCTCGATGAAATCTCTGATGAGATTTGTATATTGTAAAAGTTCCTCCTCGGCTTTCGAATCAAATTCAATCGATTTATCAGTCTTCCGTTTTATCAGAATAACCAGATTATAAATCGAATCGCCGATACTCTCCAGTTCGTGGACTACCCGCATCATCGCATTAACTACCTTGACATTTTTTTCCGATAGATCATCCTGGTAACAGTTCACCAGATATTTTGAAATCTCCTCCTGCATCTGATCGGAGAGTTCCTCAAGTTCTTTAATCTCATCTACAATATCAGGGATTTTGTTTTTTGGCTGCAACAAGGCGCCGAGAGCCGTTTTATACATCTTTTCAATGACATCGCCCATGCGGTTTACTTCGGCTCTGGCGTTCAAAATATTCAACTGAGCCGATTCCTGGGCGCCGGCGCTTAAATATTGCAGCTGATAATGCCGATAGTGATCGATATCTGTGGGTTTCACAATTTTTTCGATGAACTGTGCAAATTTCCCCATAAAGGGCAAAAACAGCAGCGTATTGGTAATATTAAAAACCGTATGGAACAGCGACAGATTAAGGGGCAGGTTTGACTGCAGGGCGCTGTCCCACGGCGCTATCCATAGCACAAAATTGCAGAAATACCGGAAGACAAACGCCATCCAGATAACGCCGATCAGGTTAAAGAAAAAATGCGAACGGGCCGCCCGTCTGGCATTTACACCCGTCCCGATAGATGCCAGAAATACTGTGATCGTCGTTCCGATATTTTCACCCAGGCAGATCGCAGCAGCGGATTCAAAATTGATGTAACCCTTGAACGCCAGTGTCACCGTAATTGCCATCGCGGCGCTTGAAGATTGAATCAGCATTGTCAAAATTGTTCCGGCAGCGACAAATATTACGAAAGAGGGAAAACCCAGGTTTGAGTATTTACCCAAAAAGAAAAGCGATTCTTCATTAATATCGGGAACTGAATTTTTCAGGAAACCCAAACCCAGGAAGAGAAGCCCGAATCCGACCAGCATTTCTCCGTAATCCCGACGCCTCCTGCGTTTACTTAACAAAAAGGGAAAACCAATTCCCACAATCGGCAATGCAAATGCCGTCACATCGATTTTAAATCCAAGGAACGACACAATCCAGGTCGTTACGGTCGTACCAATGTTGGCGCCCATGATGACGCCAATCGCCTGGGTCAGTTTCAGAAGCCCTGCGTTGGCAAATCCAACCACCATGACTGTCGTGGCTGAGGAGGATTGAATGATACCGGTAACCAGCAAACCGGTAAAAACGGCAACGACCCGATTTCTGGTCATATAATTGATAACAGTTTGCAGGCGATCACCGGCGACTTTTTGAATTCCCTCGCTCATGATCCGCATTCCAAACAAAAATACACCGACAGAACCGATAAATCGTAATGCTAATCCAATCATTATTATCCCATATTTCTAAACATTAAGGAAATATTTTTAACAAACTATTCGATCATGTATTTTATATATGACTGTTTATCCAGTCTCTGATATCATCAAAAACCTGCTGCTTTTCCGGATCGTTATGAATTTCATGATAAAAGCCATTATACAATTTCAAGGTCTTATCCGCTGAACTGACCGCATCAAACAGCTCCTGGCTGCCGCTGGGATCGGTCATTTTATCGCAGGAGCCGTGCATGATCAGAATCGGCAGTGTGATCGTTTCCATCTGAACCTGAATCCGGTTCATCGCGGTAATCAGTTCCATTCCGGTCCGCGCCGGAACACCTCCCCGATAATTCAGCGGGTCTTCATCATAATCCTTTACAACTCTCGGGTCCCGTGAGATCGACGCCGAATTCAGCTTTGTGGTTTTCATACGCGGAGCATATTTGCCGATGATTGACGACATTTTAACGAGCAACGGAGAGATATCGTCCCCAACTTTGATAAGCACTCCGCTTAGAAGCAGTCCCTGAAATTCCATCTTGCGGGTAATGACATAAAGCGTTGAAATTGTGGCGCCCATGCTGTGTCCGTAGAGAAATACGGGAGTACCGGAATGACGTTCCTGCACCCGTTTACAGAAAATGTCCAGGTCGCGCAGATGTTCATCAAAAGAATTTACATAGGACCTGCGTCCGTCGGATTTTCCATGTCCCCGAAGATCATATGTCTCAATTCCAATTCCATTTGCTGTGATAAACTCCGCTACATGTGCATAGCGGCTGCTGTGTTCACCCAATCCATGAACGAGTAATACGACTGCCTTGCGCTCACCCTCCGGCATCCACGCCTGCTCGAATAGCATCCGGCCGTCACAGCCCTGAAATAAACCATGATTATAATTCATACTGAAGTCCTATTTTGTTTCCTTAGCTTCCTGCAATACGGTAGTGACCGATTTTACCATTCCGGCAATATCCGAAAGGTTTGTCGGTATGATTACGGTATTATTCGTCTTTGCCAGGTTGCCGAATTCACTGACATACTGCTCGGCAATTTTCAGGTTTACCGCATTCATTCCGCCTTTTTCATTGATGGCTTTGGCAATTTCCCGCAATCCCTCAGCAGTAGCGATGGCGACTTTGCGGATTTCCTGGGCCCGGCCTTCGGCCTCATTGATGCGTTTCTGCATTTCACCTTCCGAACGGGCAATGGCTTCCTGTTTATCACCTTCAGCGCGATTAATTTTGGCCTGTTTGTCACCTTCGGATTCGGCAATTACAGCCCGTTTCTCACGTTCCGCCCGCATCTGTTTTTCCATGGCGTCCTTAATGCTCTGAGGTGGTGTGATATTCTTGACCTCGTAGCGGGTAACCTTCACGCCCCATGGATCCGAGGCTTTATCCACAGCTTCCACAATGACACTGTTGATAGTGTCGCGTTCTTCAAAGGTTTTATCCAAAGACAGTTTTCCGATAACACTACGCATAGTCGTCTGCGCCAGCTGCGTCGATGCAAACTGGTAATTATTGATACCGTAGGATGCCTTCATCGGATCAACACACTGCATATACAGAATACCGTCTACTTCCACGGAAATATTATCCTTGGTAATACAAACCTGTGGCGGCACATCGATTGCCTGTTCTTTTAATGTGTGTTTATACGCAACCTTATCTATAAACGGAATCAGTATTTGAAATCCGGCTTCCAGAGTTTTATTATATTTTCCCAGTCGTTCAATAATAATTGCAACTTTCTGCGGTACAACCCGAATTGTCCGGAAAAAGGCAATTAATACAAAAATGATAATACCGATTAAAATAATTGAAAACGGTGTCATGCTCTCCTCCTATTCGATTGATTTAACTTTTAATGTTATACTGTCTTTACCGACAATTTCCACGGTCTGCCCTTCGCCGATATCTTCATCAGCCTCGGCATCCCAGGCTGTCCCGTGAAACTCCACTTTGCCCTTCTTATTCTTACTGATAGGTTTGATAACTGTTGTCCTGTGGCCAATAAAGTCATCCACATCTGCAGCGGCTACATTCTTCTGTTTTTCAAAGCCCGTAAAGACTTTCGACAACTGTTTGCGTAATGCCAGCAACAGCACAACCGATGAAATGATAAAAATAAACAACTGCAGGTTGAGTGTTATTCCGGGAATAATCATGCACAGAATTGCCACTACCCAGGCCCCAATCCCAAAAAATGCAATAATGAGACCGGGCATCACAAATTCCGAAAGCATCAAGACCAGCCCGACAACAAACCAGATGATTTCGGGACTGAAAAATTCTTTTAATGTTTCCATACGCTTCCCCTTCTATAATTTTTAAAACTACGATAACGTACTTAATGCAATTAACAGCTGACCACTGTAGTAAAAGACTAAACTGACATGATTGGATTTAAATGACCACCTGAACCGGTTTACAGCCAGCATGAAATCCGATATGCAGAACAGGACCGCTCCGATGCTGATCAGCCAGATTTGCTGATTGCTGAAATTTATACTGAAGTGAGTCGCCATTGCCCGGTTCAGCATATAGGTGATAATCAGGATATAGACCAGAACAGAATATTTCATCGGTCCCAACTTCGGATAGAGATAGAAATACCCGATTGCGGCAATTATTGCCAGAGAGACAGTCATTCCAATCGGCGCAGGATTCCCACCGGCAAATTTAAAGAAAGCGAGCGCGTATACCATATGCGCGACCAGGAACAGTATCAATCCAATGGGAAAAGCTTTTTGATTTTCCGACAACATTAGGGCAATATCACCACCGAATGAAAACAGCAACGCCGCCAGTATCCACATTGAATAATACAGCGACATATAATTGCCGTTCACCAATGGAATTAGAACAACGACAATTACCAGGATCGTTGATATCGGTTTAAACAGGTATATCTGTTTCTTTTTAAACTGTATTTCAGCCCGAATCAACAAAATGACTGCTACGATTAATACGGCAATTATCGTTTTTAAAATAATCAATATTCTAAACCCAGTTTTTCCCGTTATTCATAAATTTTACTCTTAACAACCCGGTCAACATCAACAGGTATTACAACAATTTCTATGCGGCGGTTTTTGGCTTTGCCTTCCCCGGTAGTATTCGTCTCTACGGGGTGAAATTCGGAATATCCCGTGGCAGAAATAGCCTTCGGATCAAGTCCGTGAGTTTCCACCAAATACCGGACTACATTCGTTGCCCGGGCCGTAGAAAGTTCCCAATTCGAAAGATAGGTTTTCTGCAATCCCTTCCCAATCGGCACATTATCCGTATGGCCTTCGATCCTGATCTGCTGACCGGAGAGATCCTTAAGAATCGCAGCTACTCTTGACAGAACATTTTTTCCTTCCGGTTTGATTTCCGCCTTACCGGTGTCAAACATGATTTTTTCCACAATATTTACCGAAAGTTTATCCTGAAGCTGGGTGATCTGAATCTGACCATCCTGGATTTCATTTTTAAGGTTTGACATCAGATTATCATAGGTTATTTCCATGTTTTTAATAGATTCTTCTTTTTCCTTCAACACATCATCGATTTGCTTTTGAAGTTTATTAATTTCATTGTGTTGTTTCTGAATTTCCAGCTCTTTTTGAGCCAGTTGATCTTCATAGTCGGTTTTACAACTTGTCAATCCGGCAATGATCTGGTCCTTTTCAGAATCCCGGGCATTAATGACATCCTGAAGTTGGGCATTGCTGGACTGGATATCCTCCAGCCTGGATTTCAATGATTGTACCTCTGATTCCAAATCCGATTTTTCATTCAGCAAACTGTCAATTTTGGATTTCGACTGTTTCAGCATGTCAGTTAGTTCGACGGCCTTATTGCCCAATAATTTAACCTCCTGTTGATACCTCCCTGCTTCACCCTGCAGGATATTGTGTTTACCAGTCGAGACACACGCTGACATCCCAAAACATAAAATAACAAGCAAAACTAAACTAATTTTCCTCATCTCACTCCCTACCTTTCTGATGATTTTCGTCATCATAATTTTTATGAAACAGGAATCTTGTTTTGATTTATATATATTGGCAAGACCATCATGGTAAGCGTAAATTTCCATAAATTTATACAATATGAAAAGAAAAAAACCTGTAGAATCTCAGAGTTATCTAACCTGAATTATTCACCGCAGAGTACGCTAAGATTGCTCCGAAGGAGATCCTGCGGATCAGAGAATTATTAATACCAATAAGTTAAATCAGTAATATGGAGAGAATGAACATTACAGAAACAAATCAAATAATTACATCTGCGTCCTCTGTGAAATCAGCGGTTTATGAATTAAGCTGGCTAAAGTTCCACTTCATTAAAAATGTTATCCAGGTCACAGGAAAAAAGTTGATATCCCGATTGTGACAACGATTTTAGATGTTGTTATACTCTAACGGCTTGTGTATTTTAACCATACTAAGTGATAAAAGGAGATTTA
>JAHJGX010000051.1 GCA_018824205.1 bacterium | reverse complement strand
TTGATGATGAGCTGGAGCGTAAAAATGCGGGTTTGGTGATTGATTATTCCAGCTTAGCGCTGCTCTGGATTGATTATTACAGACAGGTTCTCAATGAGAAAAGCGCTGTTGATTTCAACGGACTCGAGATTTTAACAGAAACCTTTTTTAGATCAAAAAGTGACGCTGCCAAAGCGTATGCCAATCGATTCAAACATCTGCTGGTTGATGAGTTTCAGGATGTCAGCCCGGTTCAGAACCGGATTCTGACATCCATTTGTGATCTGAATCCGTCGCTGCTAACATTTTATGTGGGCGACGAGAAGCAATCGATTTATCGCTTTCGCGGCGCTGAAGTGGAAATCTTCAACAGGTATAAACATCAAAAACCGTTGTTGTACCTGGATAAAAATTATCGCAGCATCAAGCCGCTGAATGATTTCTTCAACCGGTTCTTCGAATTTCTTTTGAATAGTCCGGAAACTATGCCGGAATACGATGTCCGCTATGATAAACCCGTTGAGTCTCACGATGAGACAAAAACGAAAAACATACCGGTTGCAATGTTGTTATTAAAGCCCGATGACAAAGACGGTAATATTGTTTCCGGTTTATCGGAAATCGATGCGGAATTTGTCAATGTTGTCCATGGAATAAAAAACCTATGCAAACAGGAAATTATTAAGGATAAGTTGGGTGAACTGCAAAAACCGGAATGGCGGGATTTTACAATCCTGCTGCGCTCGCGAACACACCAGGAAAACCTTGAGCGTATCCTGAACCGGGCGGGAGTGCCCTATTATGTCAGTTCCGGGATTGGATTTTATCAACGCCGGGAAGTGCTGGACGTTATCAATTTTCTGCGGGTGCTGATCAACTGGTATGATGAAGTCGCCTTAATCGGAACACTGCGCTCACCGATGGTCGGGTTGAGTGATGACGCTTTAATGGCACTGGCAACGGAAAACGGCCTGATGGACGGTATTCAAAAATTAATGTATCAGGATAATGACTATCAGCGATCGCTGGACCAGGAAATAGTTGTGCAGTTTCAGAAATTTCTGGATTTGTACAATCAACTCCATGAACAAATGGCTTGTCTGACTACCGCTGAACTGATTCAGGCCATTCTGGATGCGACGAACTATCTTGCTGTACTTGCCGCCTTTCCCGAAGAGAAACAGAGCATCGCCAATGTGCTGAAACTGGTTGATCTGGCAATTGATTGGAGTGGTACTCAGGATATCAGCCCGGTGGATTACATCCGGCGAATTCAACTCTATCAGAGCATGCAGATTCGGGAGGGCGAGGCTAATCTCAGCTCGGAAATAGAGAATAGCGTCACCATCATGACGATCCATGCCGCGAAGGGATTGGCGTTTCCGATTGTTGTTATTCCTGAATTGACAGCCAGAAGGAGGAGCAGCTACAGCCGTCTTTTGAGTGATAATTCCGATCACATCGCCTTCAATCTGAAGACGACTTTTGACGACGATCGTGGATATTATTATCAATTCTTATCGCAAAGAGAAAAAGACCGGGAAGCAGCCGAAGAAAAACGAATATTGTATGTTGCTGCTACCCGGGCGGAATCCTATCTGTTGTTATCGGCAATTGACAAAACGGTAACGGGTTCCGGATCCTTATGGCCAAATCTTAAATCCTTTTTTGATGCTGAAGATTCCGGAGTACAGGTAACGGAGTGCTTGATAGCGGAAGCAGCGGATTTATACGCTAATTTTCAGAAAGACGCAAGCAGTACTCAAAAAACACTGACAGCCGGCCAAAAAGAGGAAATTCAAAAAATGGTCCGGCCGCTTCCGGTAAAAAAGCGGCTTAGGAAAGTAACCCCGACCGCCTTTGCCGCCTGGGTCAACCAAACTCTTGGAGAAGTTCTTTCTTATGAAAAATATCAATTAGCTGAAGACATTTTTGACCCTGTCGCGTCACTATCTGCGCTGGAAATCGGCACTGTGATTCACCAGGCTTTCAGCTGGTGGGATTTCCGGAATGTTCAGGACTTAAGCGATTACACTGGACAATTAATGAAACCCTATTCTCTCGGTTCCGGGGAAGAGAAAAAATTACAGGACTTGTTCAACAGTTGGGGCCAGAAATTTATTCAGCCGGAAAATGCACTTTCCAAATATATTCTGGAATCCGACACAATCTTCCGGGAAATAGACGTTAACGCCTGGTTATTTGATACTCTGATAGAGGGTAAAATCGATTTGTTATTAAAAACGAAAAATGACCACTATATCATTGTGGATTTCAAATCCGATCATATTCGGGATTATCCCGATAAAGCGACGATGACAAAATACAATGCGCAGTTAGATCTCTATGCCCTGATGCTGAATCGCTGGTCGAAAATTGATGTGGTTAAGACCTGCCTATACTTTATCCGAAACGGCTTATTGATCGAGCAGGAAATGACTCCGGATACCATTAATAAAACAGAAAATCAACTACGGAAATTTATTCAGGGACAGGAAATCTGATCTTTGCGAAAGTTTCCTGATTCGCAACGCTTCGCAGGGCAAGCAAAACTTTCACAAAGCTTGACAAATTATTGTCAACTTTAGTCCCGGATTACAATTTTATCTGTTTCAAAAAACTAATCGTTGTATCAATCCTTATTTGTTATATGCTTTTTTCATTATTATTTTTAATCATACTTACAAACATTTCGGGAAGTTTTTTATTCTTTATTTCACATTCCCAAATACGAAATATAGTCCAACCTTTTGTCCGTAAATGCTCGTTTACATTTATATCTCTATTTTTATTTTTATCGATTTTATTCTTCCAGTAGTCAGCATTATCTTTAGGCTTCGTATTACGGCAATTATGACCATGCCAAAAGCATCCGTCGGCAAATATAGCTATTTTATATTTGAGGAAAACAAAATCAGGATTGCCAAATATTTTATAATTTCGACGCCATCCTGTTATATGATTTTCTTTAAATAATCGGATTAGTTTTATTTCAGTTGATTTATTTCCGCTTGATCTTACTTTCCTCATAATCGAGGATCTTTTATCTTTTGGAAAGACGTCAGTCATTCATAAATCAAAATAAATTTGGACGAAATCCATTTATTTTATTTTCAAGATATTGATTAATACCCTCTGCAACATATTGAGCTAATTTTACCGGCACCGCATTACCGACTATTTGTTCCAGATCAGTTTTTGAACCTACTAATTTTATATTTGAAGGAAATGTTTGAACTTCAAATCTTTCTAATGTCGTCAATGGTCGAATATTTTCATTCATGGGAACGGGATCGCCGGGATGTCCGGGATAACCTTCGGGAACGGGTCTATTTACGCCTCGAATCGTAGGGCTTGGTTCGTCAATACGAAATATTCCGCGCCGCTTATAACTTCTCGGGTGTCTATAATAATACTCTATATTAAGTCTATTTCCAAAATAGTCCCTCATTGTCATTAAATTTTCTCTTTGACGATTGAGCATAATATTCAATAAAGCATCATCGTTTCCATTTAATTCGCCAATCACAAAAAATCTTTTTCTTTTCTGAGGAACACCGCACTTACTTGCGTCTAATACAATTTTAGTGATTCCATAATTAGCGTCTTTAAATATTTTTAATGCTTTTTTTACCGAATTGCTTGATTGTGCTCTCTCGACATTTTCCATAACAAACCAGGTAGGTTTAATTTTCGATACTATTAAAGCATAATCTACAGTTAAATCTGCGCGACCTAACGTTTCGTCTCTTTTACCAGCCGACGAGAAGTCCTGGCAAGGGGGGCCGCCAATAATCATATTAGGTTTATATCGTGCGATTAAATCAATGGCACTGGGCTCTGATAGATCACAGTTAACGATAGGATGACCGTTAAAATTTGCGATATAAAAATCTAAAGCCGGTTGCCAATTATCGAAAGCAGCTACTACTTTATATCCGGAGTTTTTAAAGCCTAAACCTAACCCGCCACCGCCTGAAAATATATCTACAACTCTAAATTCCATATTTATCTTATTTACTTCCTAATCGAAAAGGTCTTTTGAAAAATAAATGATTGCGTCAAACCTGCGCTCGGGACTTAAATAATTCTGTCCTCCTCCAAGTATAATCTGTTTTATGATAGACTTTTTAATAATAGGTTTGGTCAGTCTATCACACTTCATATATGGATTTAACTTAACGCCTGATATTGCGAATTCCTTATCATTAAGAGTATCATAAGTCATCCCATCATATATAGGCTCCTGATATACTCGCCCGTTTCTAGAAATTTCAAATAAAAATCTAGCCAATCTAATAGCGGCTCTTTGTGGCCTGGATATTTTTTCGCTGTTGCTGTTTATAGCGGAATCCATAAATAATCTTGTCGCTGCAAAATCGCTCCACACAAAAACATCGAGACAATTATCTGCTAACATAGCTGATTTACCGACAGTCTTCCAAACTGGTTGCATTAGTAATGGCTTTTCATATTTTTGGTATGTAGAAAAAAATGTCTCAAGAGCAATAAAGATATTATGCATGTTATTTTGTATTTCATGCGAATTATCCCAATCTCTAATACGGTGACAAGCAGGCTCGAATATTTTTCTTATTTCGACAAAGTATTTTTCAAGAGATGAAGACATGCTTAAAGCAATATATCTTGTCGTTGGATTTCTAACTACAAGTTCGCATCCATATTCAGATTCTGATAGATTTGAAGTAGAGTTATCAGGTAAAGTGGTAAGTTTAATTTCCAATGGTCTTAAGAAATCACCTGTTTTATTATTTTTTAAGACGAGGTCGATAGATTTTAAATCATCATGAACATATTTTGAAAATGGATCATATCTCGTTTCGAAAAGAAAATTTATCTCGTCATTTTTCAAAGTTGTGTTAAATATATCATCAAACGAAGATTCTTCGTTTACCACCTTATTATTTTCATCTAATTTTAAATAGTTTGAAGCGTGCTTTTTATCTCTCATAAAGCAGGCTAACGCTACGGGAAATGATGAGTTAAATTGATTTTTCCCCCAATAATAAGGGTCGGTAAAATTCCTATTTGAGTTCCTGATTCCGTATAAACCTGGCTTAGGATTATTTTTCATTCTATCTCCGTTTCAATTTCTTTCTAAAATATAGATATTATACATCAGAATTTCATTGTCTATTTCTGGATTTCCGTATAAATAATTTATCCGTATTTTGATTTGTTTAAATTACCCATACTTAAAATATCAATCTCCATACTCAAAATATCAAACCCTTTAACAAGTTTTTCGCATTCCTGCGAGAAAATCAGGCCTTCCTGTGGAATATTTATAATCCTTTGCAGGTTATTTTTAATCCAATACGGATTTTCTGAGACTTCCGAACGAGTTTTTTGCTTTCCTGCATAGGTTTGACCCCTTCCTGCAGGTATTTTATCCCCCCTGTAAGGAGTTTAGCCTTTCCTGCGCATATTTTCGCATTCCTTGCAGGGTTTTCGGCCTTCCTGCG
>JAHJGX010000050.1 GCA_018824205.1 bacterium | reverse complement strand
GAACAACTGGACGGCCTGATGACCTTTTTTCCATTGACCCGTTCGGTTTCAGTAATTGCATCCGATAATTCTAAAATGTCAGCAACTGTGATTGCCCGCACCGGGCAAACCAGTTATGCGATTGGCCAGGAGAAAATCAACAAACGGGAAGAGATTTCAATCGGTCCCGAGGATCGCCGCGGACCCATCGATATTGCCTGCGCATTAACAGTCTCCAATGACACCAATCGGGAGACCCGGATTGTCGTGGTCGGCGATTCCGATTTCACCAGCAACGCCTACTTTACTAACCAGGCCAACGGCGATTTTTTCATGAATATTATCAACTGGCTGGTGTCCGACGAAGACCTGATCTCGATCCGCCCGAAGAATCCGGAAATGCGGACGGTCAGTGTCACTCCCGGTCAAATGCGGCTTGTTTTCTGGCTGACGGTAATCGTGCTGCCGGTATTGGCTTTTGCGCTGGGGATTGTGGTGTATCGCGGGAGACATTAGCCCATAAAGGGTAAAACAACCCCGCCGCTGCTACCGTTTTTTCTGATTCTTTTCGCTCATGTCTCCATGCTCCGGCGTTGAGAAGGGCAAGATATCATATTAGCGTCAACGCGGGAGCGTATATGCCAGTTAAAAAAACGATGGTATGTTGCAATTTATAGTGGACATATTCCATACAAAATGTTGAAAAATAAAAATATTGATTATAATTTGAAATAGTGTTTAATTCGAGTGTATTGAAATAGCGAGTATATTACATGGAATCAATCCACTTACTCTATAGGCGTGTATAGAGAGGAAGTATATTATGAGCGATAGCGATTATTTTTTCTTTGATCCTATTCCAGATGAAAAAGATACATTTAAGATAGCAAATTATGCTTCAGATTTGGGGTATTCTTTAAAAATTACAAGTAAGGGTAGTTTAGTATATTCAGAAGCAATAAAGCTTATTGAAGAAAATGGTGTATCTGATTTACTGAGGATGCAATTATTACAAGAAGAAGTGTTACCCAACGGAGTAAATAGAGATAAGTTATTGGATACACTTCGTTATAAATTAAACAGAATAGATGCGCATAAAGATCTATTAATAATTGATTCGTATTTATTTCCCAATGTGCATGATAGTGATTATATTGATTATTTTATTGCTGTTTTTCAAGGCTCAATCTCAAAATGTAATAAATTGAGTATTGTTACTAAAAAAGATAGAAATGAAAGGATAGAAAATGAGATTGTAAAAAGAATATTAAATGTTAATTCTAATTTAACTATATGTCAGAAGTATTCTAATATTTTTCATGATAGATATTGGATCGCTGATCAATCGAGAGGATTATTAGTTGGTACATCATTAAATGGAATTGGTCGTAAATATTCAACAATTGATTATTTGGATAATAGAGATACTCTGGAAATTATTGACAAATTTAATGAACTCGTCTAACACCTGCGTGGAGGTGCTCGGTGAACAGTTCGATGAATTTGAGATTGTCGGATTTTCTGATCAAATTCGAAAAAGATAAGGTATCGTAAATTGAACACCGCGTAAGTCATGTGCTGTTATATGGTATAGAAAAGGCATACTTAAAAAATAGTGAGGTACAATATGAAAAAATACTGCCTATTCATTTTCGTACTAATTTTCTTGTTTAATTGCGAACTTGAAGAACCCATACAAGAAGAACCGTTAATCAAAATTATTTCTCCAAATAATAATTCCTATGTACACGAAATTGTGAATATTGTTGCTGAGGCGGAGGATAATAAAGGAATCGTATATGTTGAGTTCTATATCGACGGAGAGACGAATTCAAATATGAAAGATTTATTAACGCCTTACAGTTATGATTGGAATGTGATAAATCTTCCAGATTCTTCAGTACATACAATCTATGCAAAAGCCGTAGATACTGATGATAATACGGGGAGTTCAAAAATGGTGACAGTTACAGTAAACAATCAACTCGGAGTACCGGAATCAGTACAACTAGAAGCTTCAATATCTTCTATTGATTCATCAGTAGTGTTGCAATGGTCATTAAGTACTATTGAGGATTTCAGTTATTATTCAATTTATCGAGATATTAACTCGGGAGTTAATATTAATTCCGATCATTTATCGACAATTAATGAAGATACTGTCACTAAATATATTGATACAAATGTATTAGATAATATGACCTATTATTATGCTGTATATTTGGTTGACCAATTTGGATTCAAGTCAAAAAGTAATGAAGTTGAAATCTCTATTCCTAATAAAAGTCCAGAATCTGTCTTTTTACACAATCCCACAAATGTTACTGATAATACAATGCTAATTTTATGGGAAAAAAGTCAGGTACACGATTTCAAAAAATATTCACTTTTTAGATCATTAAGCATCAATCCAGACCAGACATCCAATCTAGTTTTTGAAACAACCAATATAAACCAAAATTCATATTCTGATTCAGAACTTGAAAAAGGAGTCATTTACTATTATAGACTTGCAGTCTATGATACCGGGGATTTATTCAGTTTGAGTAATGTCGTTTTTGATACAGCGGAAACAAAAGTATATCCTATACCTATTGATGGATTGGTTGCTTATTATCCATTTAACGGAAATGCAAATGATGAAAGTGGAAATGGTAATTATGGTACGAACAATGGTACAACTTTAATAGCAGATAGATTCGGGAATGAAAATGGTGCCTTTGAATTTGATGGAATAGATGATAATATTTCAATCCCATTCGAAAATTGTTTTAATTCAAGTTCAATCACAGTTTCTGCTTGGGTCTATCTTAAAGATTATCCCCCCGTTCTTCATCTTTTTAGTATTATTAATAACGGCACCTACCTTAGTGGTGAATCTTGGGAATTACTTGTTAGAGATGGAGGAAATTCTAGGTCCGATGTTATGGGTTCATTTGGTTATAAGGGAAATATTGAATGTGCTGTTGCTGGCGGTTTGTCAAACCCGTCGCTTAGTATGAATTTAAACTCATGGTACCACATTGTAGGCTTATATGATAATGACAATAATATAATTTCAGTATATTGTAATGAAGATTTGATTATCGAAAAAAATATTAATGCAGGTTATATTCAAAATAATAACAATGATGTTAAAATAGGAAGTCCATATCCGGGTTCTGCAAGTAATAGACATCCCTTTAATGGAATTATCGATGATTTAAGAATTTATAATAGAGTTTTGAATGAGACAGAGATTCAGATACTTTATCATGAAAATGGATGGTAAAAAGCCATATAACCATTGTGTTCACCTAACAGCCAGAGCTGTTCGATGAGTTCAAGTTTTTAGCGTTTTAAGAGATTGATGAAAAGTAAATGTATTGTGAAGTATTTATCTGGCTGTAGGTGACACTTACCCTAGGCTTATATCCATATGAATAAATCAACACTAAAGTTTATTGCCGAAAAATCTAAATATTTGATTGATACACAGATACAATCTTATCGCTCATTATTTACGAAAGCAGGAACAATAATCGGAATCACTTCTGTATTCCTACCATTATTCCTATTCATAATAAACACTTCACATTTATTGATAAAAATTGTTTCAATCATTCCAATTATAGTATTAGTCATTGGTCTAATAAGAATGCTTTTAGTTATGAAATCTCCACCTTTGTTTAGAGGCTATGGCGAGAATAAATTTGAAGAACTATTGGATCTTGATGAAATATCCTTATATATAAGTGAAATATCCGCTAATAAAAAATCTGTCGAAGAAAATGACGTTTTATTGGCAAAACAAAATAGGCATTATAATAAAGGTATATTTTGTTTCATCTTTGCAATTGTATTTTCTGTTTTATTATTATGCACTGATATATTTATTAAAACCATTAATGGAGGATATAAAATGACAGAGGAAAATACCAAAAAGGACGAAGTTCAAACAGATCAGCAGCCTCAAAAGGTAAAAAAATTATTAGATGTAGATATTAAAGACCTTAAGAGAGTTAGTGAAGGTAAGGAAATAAAATCTGAAACGGGAAAAATCATTACCGAGACTAATGAATAGCCTAACAAATAAGGATTGATACGACGTTTCTGTCGGTATCAATCCAGGGTTCATAGATTTTAAGATCAGTATTGGTTTCTATCGTAACATCTTCGACCAAATCATCATCCACTGCTTCCCAGTGGTATGGATGGTCTTGCCGGGCGCTACGCCATCTCTTCCGGTGGACACACAATCGGAATTTTAACGACTGTGAAATCATCTGTTTTAAGATCAGCGCCATTACGCTGTTTGTTCAATTTGGGTATCAGCACAAACAGTAAAATAATCACCGGCAGATTAATGATTAAACTGATTCTTAAGACAATCG
>JAHJGX010000049.1 GCA_018824205.1 bacterium | reverse complement strand
GCGGAGCATGTGGATATTGATGACGATGGAAATATAACGGGGATGTTTTAGTAGATTGAATCTGAAATATCTAGTACTTTAATATCACCTATAGTCAAATAAGCTAGCTTTGTTTCTTCGTTCGACCATCTTATAGCCGTATTCCTTATACCTAAATTAATAAATTCTACAGTTGTATCTTGAAGGGACAATAGATAATAACTAAAGTAATTATCAACCATGTAAAAATATTCTGTTAGCCAAAAAATATAATTACCATTGGGAGACCACCTTGCATTTATATACCAGGTTGGAGCATCCTTATTATCATAAATATGTAATGGATATTTCAATTGATTGAGATTTTGATTTATATTCCAAGTATACAATGTATCCTTGCTTATATACATAATTTCATTTTTTGATGGCGAAAATTCAGCACAGGTAACATTAGAGTCGATCACACTTATAGAATGGTCCTCTAAACAATATACTTTCAAAAGATCATTTTCTATATATGATATCCGATTATTATCCATTGACATCGTCGGATGAATCCCATTGATAGGCATTTTGGTTACCTCTGATGTAGTGATGTTCATAATGTAAATATCATTACTATCAGTCATAATACGATACATTATCCAGGCATTATCCCAAGATAAGCAGATGTTATTTTTTACCTGTGATAGGTAATCTGTTTTCTGAATCCATTGTTGATTTATTGTGTTATAAAGCCATATATCGTTATTCCGGACTGCAGCAATATAATTCCCTTTCCAATCAAAACCTTGAATGTTGCCAACGTGTGTATAAAATTGATTCTTAGTAGTTACTGGAAATGTTATTTGTACACCATCGGCCGAGTAATCACATTTTGAAATGCTAATGAAATAGCAAATCGCTATATTTAAAATACATTTCAATGGTTTTTCAGGCATCACTTTGGTATTTCTGTTATTATTAAAACTAATTTCACTTATTTACATTTCAAAGATAAAAATAAATCAAACCTGATGTCATGGATAATTGTTAATGAAAATGTTGAGACTAGCATGCTAGTCTCAACGGCTGTGATTCTTTCTTAATCCAAAACTTGCCAGGATTTCCAATATCTCACTATTCTCCGGGATGTCACTCATGGAATGACCGTAATGCGTAAACCGGACAATCCCTTTTTTATCGATGCAACGTGAATTCATTGCAGGAGATGGATTGGAATTAGCACGTCAATTCCTGAAGTCGGGTATTATTAATTATTGAAAATATATAAGCTCCAGCGCGGCTTCTTATGGGATTCACGGAATGAATCCACATCATCGGAAAGTGATTTTTTCCGCCGGACATCGCAGGCATAGTAGAGAACAAAATCCAATTGGGCAGAATTGGTACCGTATTCCCGATCGAACTGTGCCGCAATATTATTGGCCGGCAGAGTAAGAATTCCGGCAATTTCGGAAAAATCAAAGCGCAATCCCGCTTTATCGGCAGCCGGTTCGTAGGATTTGTAAATGAGTTCGGAACAGACCAATTCATTGTCCGAGAGCAGGCTGAATGTATAATCATAACCGCGTCCCCAGTACTGGAAAGCGGTTTCGATTGCCCGGGCTTTATCGAGTTTGGACAGGCGGGGTCGCAGACAGGCGGCATGATCAGCTTTTCCGACGGATCCGGGAACTGAATGAAAAACAATCCCCTCTTTTAAACCCTCAATAACCCGGTTCTCTTCATCATCCTCACCAAGGATATAGGCTGAATATGCTTTCTTGTAATTTCGCTTAAGGTAGTCCGTAAATCCGTTACAATCGGGATCTTTGCTTTGGTAAAAACCGGTAATTTCCTCCGTGTCGCTCCAGACTTCCAGCTCTGACGGGCTGCCAAGATATAAGGCTGAATGCGGCCAAAAACCTGGAATTCCGAGGTTCGTCATGCGCCATTCACCGCGCTCCAGGATAATGTCTCCGGGCTCTGCCTTTTGGATGAATTGCCGGCATTGCCGATTGGATATAAAACCGTCTCTCCGGGTGGTAAATCGGGTGTGTGCCATAAACAGGGCAACGCCTTTTTGAATCGGAAAGACCATTTCAAGGGAATTGTCTTTAATGGAATCCATATAATTGGCAAATACCAGAGACATCCGTTTTGATTTCAGGATTTTTTGAGATTGAGAATAATGGGATTCAATTATCGGG
>JAHJGX010000048.1 GCA_018824205.1 bacterium | reverse complement strand
AGATATTGAGGAAATCATTGGGATCGTCAGGAAATATATCTGGAACTACAATGAAGGGAGAATAAAATCTTCTATCAATTTTAAAATGGAGACATATAGTGTTTTATTATAAATATATATGCTTGGTTGCTTATCACCTTTCTGAATTGATAACACATAAAATCAAATCGAACATAAAAGTTCAAATCAAAAAATCGCTCAACACACCTTAACTTGCTGATTATCAATTATATATATCCTTTATCATTTTTCTTAACGGGATAGTAGTGATGGTTTTCATAAAAATATATATCAAAAACTTCCTGTATATAATTTGGAAGTTCTACTGGATCAACAAGTTTAATATAATATGGATCAACTAACTCAGCACTAAAAAGAACTTCTTAAGGTTTAAATTTGCCATAGTTCCTTGTTGGATTAGGGTGAAATTCCAAGTTATTAAACAAAGTTTGAATATTGCGTATTTTCATATAATTGTCAACATGGATTTCGGATTTTTATACACTTTGTTTTCAGGTGAGCCGTTTCCCGGCGCAATTCCTGAATTACCCCCGATAACTTTTGAAGTATTCAGTTTCGTTTCTTATATTCTATCTAAATGAAGGAAAAATTAAATGGAACCTAAGACATTTTCACCGGCTGCGAAAGATATCTATAAACAGGCGTTGCGCTATGTCATTCTGAAAGAGCGTGAAGTCCGTGAAACCGGGGAAATAACTGTCGCCCAGTTATTTGAATTGGCAAACCTGATTGTAGAATCAACTGAAAAATCGGAGCAATTGAATTCCTTTGCAGTCTACTATTTTGATACTGCCGATATTACGCACAGCCATGTCATCAATACCGCTATTTTCGCGACCGTCCTGGTCCGTGGAATCGGCTACAGCGAAGATGATTTGGTCAAGGTTTGTGCCACTGCTTTGCTGCATGATATCGGTGTTGCCAAAGTGGATTCGGCAATTTTTAATAAACCTATAAAGCAATTAAAACCACATGAGATAAACGCAATAAAAAACCACTCGGGATTTGGGTATGAAATTATTGTGCAATCCGATGATAAACTTGAAGGTCTGGCTCAATCCGTATTTCAGCACCATGAAAAAGGAGATGGTTCGGGATACCCAGGACAGTTAACAGAAAAGGAAATGCTCCCGACCGCTCAGATTCTATCGCTTATTGATGTTTATGAATCGCTTATTCATCCCCGCGATCATCGCGACGCCCTGATTCCGCCTCTGGGAATTCAGGAACTGATAAAGCAGGAAGGCAAAAGATTTTCCAAACCACTGCTGAAAGCCCTGATTGAAACCATATCACTGTATCCAACCGGCTGTTATGTGAAATTGAACTCCGGCGAGCTTGCCAGGGTGATCAAGACCAACAAACATTTGCCTACCCGCCCTCAAGTCAAAATATTATTTGATGCAAGAAGACAAAGTACAAAACAACAAATTCTTGATCTTGCCCGGAACAATCTCGCATTTATTCAAACGTGTATTCCCCCGCCGGGCATGCGCAAAATAGAATGATTACTCTGTCTGTTTTTTAACTCTCGTTCCGGGGCTATGCTCCGGAATGGCATCGTGTTTGGCTACGGAGCAGGAGCCCCGTAGCCAGGGTTTAATACATCGGAGGACTCGGAGCAGTCGGGGGTGCGTCGTAGGAAGCTTCAATCCCACTCATTAAAATGCCTGCCTGGCGGCAGACAGGAGTGGTTAACGTTTGGAGATAATATTTTGAATGATCTGCGAAAAGAAACGCTAACCACCGACTTTTCCGCAGGAACTCCCGGAGTAGCCGGTGGAATAGAGTTTACGACGATAGATGATGAAAAACCGTCTCACTCAGCATACCCGGCATACTGATAAATAGTATGCTGTCTTTCTATTTCCACAAGAAATTACCTGCTTCAATTGACATCGAATAATGCTTGCATCTTTTTTCTGCCTGTTCTAAAATCAGCAAAGACAAAAACCACAGGTATTCATGCTAATTCGTGTTGCAACAAAAGAAGATAATCAGGCGCTTCTGGATTTATCCCGCCAGGCTCCGATGGATGCGAAGCTGGTTGTGAACAACGACCGAAACCCGGATTACTTTTATCTAGATGATCTGCTGGGTGAGAAGCCGGTGATATTTGTAGCGGAAAAAAACAGCAGGATTATCGGCACCGTTGGAATTGTTTTCCGAACTGTGCATTATGAAGGATCCCCGATTTCAATGGCATATATCGGCGGTATAAAAATCGAGAATCCTTCCCAGAATACACTGCTGACCTTTCGCCTCATGAAACATACAATGGATTATCTGATGGACACTCCGGTTAAACTGGGTTTCATCCTGGTGATTGGTGCAAACCGTGCCATGGAAGCACTGTTGTCCGGCCGGGCCGGAATTCCGGCATTCGATCTGGTCAGTAATTATCAGGTAAAAAATATTTTTCTGTTACCCTTTCTGCGGCCGGGGAAAAAATATGGTTTACGCCCGGCGACTCAGACCGATATCCCGGAAATGGCCGAATTGTACCGGCGATTCTATGCCGGGTATGAATTAATGCCGGGCTGGACAGCCGATTATCTTTTATCATTGTACGATCAGAAAGACTTCAAACTGGAAAATACCTGCCTGGCTATTCACAGGGATACAATTGTCGCGGCCATCAGCCTCTGGGATCAGTCACGATTTAAAAACACGGTGATCAGCCGGTATGGTGGCAAGTTTGCTTTGCTGAAAAAAGTCATGAGTCCGCTTCGATTGGTTCCGCCGGAAGGACAACCGTTGTCGGAACTGATCATCCGTCATCTTGCCTTTGAGGATGGTTACCGGGATGCGGCCATTGGATTATTGAAATGGGCGATCCGAAACAACCGCCGAACATACCGGTTCTTCCGTTGCGGATATCCGCTAAATTCTCCCCAGGCGGAAATCTTCGATCAATTCTGGGGCCTGTCGATTCCCGTTAATTTCTATTCCGTTTTCAAGCCCGGTGATCCCGACCGGGCTGAAATGGTCAGACATCTAAAACAAGCGCTTGTGTGGGAGGATTTATCGCTGCATTAACGAATAAACCGGAGATATTTTTTATCACCAATCTGCTTGCCGGCGGCGGTAAAGCTCGTAAACGCTGGCAGATCTTTGTTGAAGAAATGAAAACTAAACACTTCACGATCAACTGCCATCCAACAGAATATTCCGGGCATGCCATCGAATTAGCTAAACAGGCTTTGGATGAGGGCAAAAAACGGATCGCGGTTTTTGGTGGTGACGGAACCTTGAATGAGGTACTAAACGGCGTTATTCAGGATGATCGCCTGGTTGATCCGGAAATACAAATCGTCTTTCTGGGTGCTGGCAGCAGCTGCGATGTGGAAAAAATGTTTCCAAACCGGCTTCCGCTTGCGGATAGGGTTTTATCAAAAAACCCTTATTTAGTGGATGTTGCTAAAGTTATTTGTCGCGATGAAAGCGGAAGACAGATTAACCGGTATTTTCTGGCAAATTCCAGTGTGGGAGTCATCAGCCAGTCGATAGTTGCATTTAATCGTAAAACAGCTATAATGTCTTTTCTGAAACGTCTGAATGTCGATATAGCTGCACTTTTTGCAGGGATAAGAAATGTGTTTCAATTTGGGAATTTTTCCGCAGATGTAACTATTGATCAGACCGAACACCTCAGCCGCTCTCTGAAGAACCTGACAGTGTTTAAATGCGCCTATTTTGGTGGCGGTATGAATTACGGTGTGCCGTCTTCCTTTGACGATGGCAAACTGCATATCGCGCTGATCAATAAAATGGGCAGAATAAAGACACTTAGTTATATTCCATCGTTATATACCGGTTCGGTGCTTAAAAAAGTCAATGCCGAATATCATCAGGGATACACGGTTAAACTATCCGGTGAAAATTTAACAGTCGCTGTTGAAACCGATGGTGAAATTATCGGCATTCCACCCTGTGCATATTCGATTTTGCCTAAATTGGTGTACTTGGTTCTTTAGTTATTAGTTGGCAAGTTTCATAACATCGTACACACTTCTTAGTAGTTTCTAACAACCTTTTTTATATGAATGCTGATAATGAATATTTATATTCGATAATTAATTTTTATGGGGGTAACATTCAATGAAAGTATTACTGGTTTATAATCCCTTTGCCGGACACCAAAGAGCTCAGAAAATTCTGCCGGAAGTGGAGGCCTATTTTCAGGAAAAAGGGATTAAGTTCGATCTGCGAACAACGGATTATCATGAACATGGGATTCAGATCGTAGCGGAAACTGATTTGAGTCAATATGACGGAGTTGTTGCAGCCGGTGGAGACGGTACGCTGTTCGAAGTAATCAACGGGTACTTTCGGAATGAATCAAAAAAGAAAATTCCCCTTGGTGTTTTACCAGTCGGAACGGGTAACGCCTTTGCCCGTGATTTGGATTTGCATAATACACACTGGAAGGATGCGATTGATATCATCGCATTGCAATCTCCGCGCAAAGTAGATGTGGGAAAATTTACGACCCATGGCGAAAGCTATTACTTTCTGAATATTCTGGGTCTCGGTTTTGTGGCCGATGTGACTGAATTTGCCCACAAATTGAAATTTCTGGGGAACTTGTCTTATACCCTGGGTGTATTGCAGAAAACCATTTTCCTGAACAGTTATCCGTTAACAATAACGATTGACGGACAGGAATACCAGCGGGAAAATATTTTCGTAGAGATATCAAATACCCGCTGGACATCAAATTTTTTGATGGCCCCGTCAGCGGAAATCGATGACGGCTACCTGGATGTCACCCTGCTGGGGAAACTGGGGCGAATTAAATTGCTGCAGAGTTTTCCGAAAATATTCACCGGTGAGCATATTCATATCGACGAAATAGAAACCTTCAAGGCGAAAGAGATCACAGTGGAAACCGGGATTCCGAAAGTTCTAACGCCTGATGGTGAGTTACTGGGAATTACACCGATTGAGGTGAAATGTTTGCATAAGGCGGTTGAGGTTTTCTGGCGCTAAGCACTGCGGTTTCATTAATCCGACTGCTCCGCAAAGAGTCCTCCGATGCATCGGAGTCCCCTGTGACCTGTTGGGAAAGTCGGTTTAGATATAAATTTTTCACAATCCACTGAATAAATTCGGTGGTTTAAGTTTAACCTATCTGATTACCCGAGCAAATTGTAATCATCTATTTTTATGAATGGGAATTTAATTCGTTTTTCGGCTGTCCTGTTGTCGTCTGCGGAGAGATTCGTTTTCTTTTCTCAATTCTTCCAGCAGATCAATTAGTTTCCAGTTTTCTGACACTGGTGTCAACATAGCCCAGAATTGTCGAGGAAGTCCGCTGTTGCGATAGGCATTAATAATATCATGCAGTTCTTTCTCAGTAATGCCGGCCATGATCACTGTGCGCTGCATTTCCGGTGTCAGCCCGATTCCACTTTCATCCGTCCTGGCAAATATATCTTTTAAGGTAATTGATTGTGATTCTATATCGGCGACTACCAGTGCAACGTCTGCAATTCCCGATGCGCTCAGCATGTTACGGAAAAGGTCCTGATCTTCAGCCGTATAGCCGCAGAGCAGAATTTTACGAGGGCCATATAAACGGTTCTCCGATTGACCAACTTTTTTAAAACTGTTATCTGTCATTTTAGTTCTTCCCTGATTTTCTGTAAAATTATAATTATTTAAAAAGAAAATTGGATAATATCCTGCTGATACTAAATTAGACCTTAATCATTTTGAATACTGGATGTGAGTTATGAGTAAATTTCCTTCGAAAATTATTGAAAAAAAGATTATCATCGGTGTCAAGGACCGGATCGCTGAGTCTGTCGAAGAACTCTTCGAAAGCGATCTGTTCAAAGAAATCCTGAAAAAATTTCTGGACCGGTTAATACATAAACAATCACCGGTTTTGGCTGTCTTTGGTAAAGAGACAATAACGGATGCGGACCGGATGTTATTGTATAAGACACTCTATTATTTAACAAAGCTGGATGCTTCGTTGGTTCCTGGTGTGGTAAAGGGTTCGGAGATGTTTTTCCGGGACACTGAATTGCTGAACGAGTTGGTTGAGCAATTATACAATTACTGGCGTAGTTTTGACCGCTTTATTATCTGTGATTCCGAGGGTGAGAGCTACGATAAACGTCCCTTTAGAACATTCAATACCACTGTTGAACGTCTCATGCATCTGGTTCTGCAGGCCTATCGCGATGTTCATGAAAACATTACTTCCCGACATCCACGGGTATATCGTCAGGTCCATGCCGGGGCTGAGGTTGCCACGATTGCCATACCCTTACAGCGAAAATTTTTTAATAAAAAATATGATGTCCTTAAGGATATCTCCATAATCCGGCAAATCCTGCTTTATCCGCCGCTGATTTTGAAACCACCAATGAATAAACGAAGGGGAGCGTTTTTGGAGGTTGATCAAAACCCGATAACAAACGTCAAACTTGATGATCGGGAATGGCTTTGTTTCCCTGCCAATGTTGGTACTCTGCTGATTCATGTGTATTTCCACGAAAGTTTTTTCGAATTAGGATTTGCCCTTGCAAATCTGTTTCAACTGGCCTCGGACGATGAGTTGGATCGTAAGCCTGATGGTATTTATCTTTATGGGGTTGAGCGACAGGCGTTGAAACAGTATGGGGATCTTCCCACAGTTTATTTTGAGGACAAAGAGGAAAATCTTTTTATCGGTGTGGTTCCACGTGACCTGGAGTTCGGGTATTTTGGTTATTTAAAGAAAATGATCCTGACGTTGCACAATCTGATTGTGATGAAGCGGGGTAATATGCCGTTTCATGGGGCTTTGGTTCAAATTCTTTTGAAAAATAATAAACAGGCCAATGTACTCCTGATTGGTGATTCAGGGGCTGGCAAATCAGAATCCCTGGAAGCATTTCGCAAACTCGGTGATGAAGAAATCAAAGATCTGACAATTATTGCCGATGACATGGGTTCAATCAGTGTGGGTGATAAGGGTAATATCGTAGCATACGGCACTGAAATTGGCGCCTTTCTTCGACTGGATGATCTGCACCCCGGATATGCTTTTGGACAGATAGATAGGGCGATAATTATGAGTGCCGGTCAGACCAATGCCCGAATCGTACTGCCGGTAACAACACAGGATAATATTACGAAGGGTGTTGCCGTTGATTATATTTTCTATGCCAATAATTATGAGAATATTGATGCACAGCATCCGATTATTGAGCGATTTGATTCAGCCGAGACAGCGTTTAATCTGTTTCGCGAAGGTAATGTGATGAGCAAGGGCACAACCACGACTACCGGTTTGGTGCAGAGCTATTTTGCCAATATATTCGGTCCGGTACAGCGTAAAGAACTGCATGATGAGATTGCCAGACGGTTTTTCCAACAATTCTTTGAGAATGGTATTTATGTTGGGCAGATTCGCACCCGTTTAGGCGTGAGTGGATTTGAAACCGACGGGCCAAGAGAGGCAGCGGAAGCATTACTGAAACTAATTATGTCCTGATATTCAAAAAGGATTTCCCGATGTGTCCGCGCCGCAGCGCTGACAGTTTTCACGGTGTACCGATGTGAGTTGACCACAATCTAAGCATGACCATCGCCGGGTTTCCTGTTCAACAAAAGCATTCATACCCTGAGATTTGATAAAATCCAGATTCTCCAGCATACTCATTCTGTATCTGCTGCGGTAGCGTTTGTCCAGTTGTTTCAGGCGCGTGCAGGGATATTTCGAGCACTCATAACAAAACCCGGAATCTGTCTGCTTTCGAACCTCGCATGTTTTTATTACACATCTAATGCAGCTTTTTGGTTTGTTCGTATCGTCCAGATTGCACCCGGCGCAGGGATTTTTCTGGCGCTGATACCCGATGCAGAGGGTGCAGTTCATCCCGCAGGGTGCGATCAGTGTTGCCATATTTATTTTATTAGCACACATTTGCGAACCTCCTGAAAAATGCCAGCAACAATCCGATAGAAATAAACGCCGGAACCGACATTCGTTGCATCCCATTGGACGGAATGATAACCGGCTACCTGAGTTTCTTGTATTAATGTTTGAACCTGTCGGCCATTAATATCAAAGATTGAGACGGTGACAAAGGATTCTTCCGGAAGACCGTATTTGATGGTTGTTTCGGGATTAAATGGGTTGGGATAATTAGCATAAAGTATAAATTTATCTGGTATTTGGTTATTCCTATTATCAATAGATTCTGTTTCCGATATCTCAAAAACGAATGGAGCATTTTGTGCAACTGTTGAATCTTGTTCATCATGAGCAGTAACTATCCACATTATTTCCTCGTTCATAGGAATGAATATGTCTCCCCAATAATAATCGATAATTAGAAATGTATCATTAACAACAGGGTGTTTTGATTCATTATTTTGGTACTTCAGTTTAAACTGATAAACAACAGAGTCGTTATCGATGTCGTTTGCTTGGGTCCAAGTGAAAAGGATTTTTGATGAATCGTGGTTGTCTTCCGTCCAATAACCATTTTCTGGAGTCAATAGGGAAAAGGATGAGGGTGGATCATTCACAGCTGCAATATTTATTATAATCGTATCAGAACCCAATGATTGTCCATCGGATACTGCGACAAGCATTGTGTCTTCGCCATAGTAATCTTTTTCAGGTTGAATGATTAATGTATCATTTTTGACTGAAGCGACAGAGTGGCTACTGTGGTTTAGATACCAGTTTAAATTTTCATCAGGCGTGTCGGTATCATCGACAAAGGGATACCAATCAGTAATTGCCATTTTATAGGGAATGTCTTCGGTCATATTGATATCCGGCAAACCGGACAATTCCGGTCCATGGATAGTTTGGACTTCTTCCTGAAACCATTGCATTATTCTGCTAAACATTGTATCCCGGTCCGCAGTTGTGGAAAGAATGCTGAATTCGGGAGTGATCATTAATGTACGGTAGCTACCCGCAGCGTTTTTTACACCGACGACTTTGCCGGTTCCGGTTTGAGTGAGAATAATGGAATTTTTCAGGTTGTCATTGAAAAGCAATTCCGTCGTCATATAAGCGCTGGCCGACAGGGATAAACCATGAGTAACCGGATCGCCGGTAACTCCCTCGAAGTTTGTGGTTTGATGGTCGAAATAACTGTTGCCACGAGCGCCAAAATAGTTGTTGGCAAAAGGTGTGTCCATGTTATAGCCAAGTCCGTATTCACCAAACGCCAGAATACTTTTCCGGGCAGTATCGCTGCCAGCCGCCAGAAAAGTTTTGATTTTAGTACTGTCAATGTACCAGGCGTAACTGCTGGAAGGAAACAGGAGGAGAGATTCATAATCCGCGATTTTTGCCGCTGTCGGGAATTGATAATTCCATTCACTGTAATAATCGGCCTCGATGTTCAGGCTTTTCAACGCTGCTTTCAGATCTTCGTCGGAAGTGATTACGAGATTTTTATGAAACGGCATAACTGTTACCGTATCAGAAGCTGCCGTCAGAACATCACAACTGGCGAGGATCCGGATCTGCCCGTGCTCAGGGAATGTAATGTTGTTCCATTGGGCAATTCCGCCTGTTAATGTCTTGGTCAATCCTTCAGTGGATTGCAACGGCTGGGTGGTTGGTGTGACACCATTGAGTTCCACGGCTGAAAGGGTAACATTGATTCCCGTCACTCCGGTTGCTATAGATCCGTTGGCGTCGACTACTTTGACCTGCATCCAGAATCCCTGAATCAGATTTTCGTTGTAGAAGTCATCGCCCAGGTTGGCAAATTCAAAATGATCGGGTACAACCTGAAAGAGAATGGTGTCGGACAACACACTGATACTGTTATAATCAAATCGGGAACCGGTAGTATCGATAATAACATCGTATAGACCGTTAATTTTCATCTGAACAGTTTTACCATCGACATTTTGTAGTGGCTGCTTCAATGTGGCACTAACTGTAAAGTTGAGAGAACCGCTTTCCAGGATTTCTTTTGTAACCGAGCTCAATGTGCCAAACAAAATTTTAGCTGCGAAAATATTGCCATTGAGAGTGCTGCCATCGGACACATTAATCGTCACATCGCCAAATATGTCATTGAAACAGATTTCATTGGACATACCGGGACCGCGCTGGATAAGGAGTTGTTTGATTTTGGTGGCATTACCATCACTACCGATATCATTGATAGTGAACTGCAGCATGTCAATGCTTCCGCTGGTACTGGTACTCAATGTGTCCAGTGTGGGAGTTTCAGCAGTCGATATTAGTGTTGATGTAGCATCAGTGCTTTTAACACGTCGGAGATTGAAATCACCGGTTCGGGCGACTTTTATGTCTGTGTTATTGCTGATAAATACGATATTAACGGTATTATCTGTCGGTGAAAGTGCAATTTTACTTTCCACATGAGCGGCATCTTCGGTTGCGGAACTGTAATCAGTATTTATTGTGGTGATATATTCGGGTGTCAACCAGGCACCTTTTATATTGTTCGTATAAAACAGACCACCACTTTCTACAGCGGTATAATAGGCAATATGGGCCTTGCTGTTTTCATCGGCAACCACATTCGGGAAGATTCCAGCTGTGGTTGTCAATTCCGGTATACTCCAACTACCTGCTGAATTATTTAGATAATATATTCCCTCAATACTGGCAAATACGACATGAAGAACATTATTTCCATCACAGGTAATAGAAGGATGGTACGCTGAAATGTTGACCTGATCAATAGTTACCGGATTGCTCCAGGTTCCGCTGCTGTCAAAGGTGTACCAGGTTCCATCGGCATGGCTGCCGACAAAATGCAGTATGTCGTTCTGATCGATGGCGCTTGCAAAGAATTGACTTGTACCGCCCTCAATGACGACGTCATTTAAATCGAGATTTTGGTAAAATACATTACTGCCCCAGGTATCTTCCTGGGCAAATACATGGGTCCTAAATTTGCTGTCAACTTCGATTGAGGATTCGTGATAATGACCGGAACCCATCTGGATTGTACTACTCCAGTAATTACCGGTGATTTCCCGGTTTGTCAGGTATTTAATCTGGTAAGAATAGCCATAAAAACGGGCGACAATATAAGCATATCCCTGCTGGTCAGCCGTGATGGAGGGATTGTAAGCCTGATTGCCGGAGGAACCGGCGACCTTTTTTTGAAAGTTCCAGAATCCGGACAAATTGTTGGCATATTGTAGTGATTCACCGTATGGATTATCACTGGTCCAGGCAATATGTAGATTACCCCGCGGGTCGCTGCAGATTACCGGGCGTGTCGAGGCCGGCGCACTACCGACGGTAATATGGGTCCAGTTTGCCCCATTAAGAGCCAGAGAAATCAACAGAAGAAACAACAGGATTTTAAAAATCTGTTTCCATGCGTGCATATCCGATCCTCCTTTGATATAAAGGTCTGTGGAAATAATATAACCAATTATGTGAATAACTTAAAGTAGATTGAACCGTTATCGTGATCCAGTGCAAGTTGGAATTATTTTAATGATTGATGAATCGCGGCCGCACCGAATAGCATTCTTGTGAAATAAACATTTTGAAATCCGGAAGCCTTTAAAATTGACGCCAGTTCTTCAGTGGAATAAAAACGTGGAATCGTGCGTGACAGGTACGCATAGCCCGCATTTGACCCGGAGATCAGACTGCCAATTGGTTTTACAAAGATTTTGATAAACAGATGGAAGAGTTTGCGAATTATAAAGAATTGAGGTTGACTGGTTTCCAGATTAACGAATAGCCCGCCAGGTTTCAGAATCCGGTGAAATTCACGGAAACTGCTTTCCAATGTTTCCCGGCTGGTGTTGAGGTTGCGGGTGGCAAAAGAGATGGTTACCAGATCAAATGTATTATCAGGAAAGGGGAGTTGTTTGACATCAGAGAGGGTGAAATGGATACGCTTGCCGTTTGGTTTTTGGGTTGCCTCAGTTAGCATAGGCAGAGAGAAGTCTGTCGCATAGACTTTTGTATTGGTGTTGGCATGGTTTGTTAAATAGTTGGCGGTTTCGCCGGTGCCGGTGCATACATCCAGCCAGTGGGTACCACCTTGATGGACAGCGATTTTTACGGCTTTTTTACGCCAGAGAATGTCAAAACCGAAAGTCAATACATGATTGACCAGCTCGTAGGTTTTAGGTACTTCGGCGAATATTTTCTGGATGCCTTTGTTCATTCTTACACTTTAATAATTTGGTGTTAAAGCAATTGTGTCCAACTGATGATGTTTGCTAAATATTTTCCTGGTGAATATGATTTTGGTCATTAATAAAAATTAAGTAGAATCGGGCTTTTTTAAAAGAGGATATAGATGGTTTTACCAATAAACTAAAAAGAAAATCCTATCCCTAATAAAATATCAAATCCGCTTGAATTTATTTCTTCAATTCCCGGGGAAATTAAAATATTGTATCTCATTTCAAATTTTGATGTCAGCCGATTCGATATTTTGTAATTTAATCCGGTCGTGAAGTGATATCCGTAGGTAAATGAGTACCTTTTATTTTGGAAATATTCATTGTGATCCATCTTAGCATACATGCCAGCTCCAGAACCAATAAATGGATAAAATTTCGATTGTTCTGAACCCAGAAGATATTTCCATGAAAATATCAGAGGGATGATAAACATTTCGTGGTCATCGCCATGATAAGGAACATTTGAAAAACTTGCGCCCGTCGTGGCAGACAGTCTCAGTGCGGAGATTTGCCAAAAATCACAGGATACGCGAAAACCCCAACCATATTTATAAAATTCCTTGGATACATCGTCTGTAAAATCATAAATACCGGAGCTGATCCAGACGGTTGACGCATTT